>JAADDW010000034.1 GCA_013153715.1 Campylobacterota bacterium
CTGAGAGCAGTAGTTCCAGTTCGGAGAGCTCTACCTCTGAAGAGAACTCTTCCAGCTCCGAGGAGAGCAGTAGTGAGAGTTCCAGCTCCTCCGATAGCTCTTCGGAAAGCTCCTCCAGTTCGGAAGAGAGCTCCAGTAGTTCATCGGAGGAGAACCAATCCTCAAGTAGCTCCGAACCGCTCCTCACTCTCATTGGGGCCAATCCAGACCATGTCATACTGGGAAATAGCTATGAGGATCCTGGGGTCCAATATGATCTCAACTATACTGAAGAGCACAACCTCTCCCTCATCGTCATCAATGAGGTGAACACCTCCGTTCGGGGAGAGTACCCCATTATCTATCGGCTTGTAGAGGAGAATGGGAGTGTTGCGGAGGAGCTCAACAGGACAGTTATTGTTGACGATCCCGAGGTCTTGGTGGCAGATTTTACCCTTCTGGAGAGGGAGTGTACCAGCTGGAGCAAGATCGCTGTCGATGACAACTACTCCACCTACACCCTCAACAACAATGATTGGGGGAGGGGCTTCCTCAACGAAGGGGAGGAGGGGGTCCAATGTATCTTCACCGTTGAGGAGAACGGTTCCGTCAAAGGTGGATGGTACTGGGGATGGCCTGTTGGCGAGGGGTGGGGCTTGGTCAAAGGGTACCCCGAGGGTATCTATGGGCGGAAGTTCCGAACCCAGTACAATCCCGAGAGTGGCCTCCCCGCCAAGTATAGTGACATTAGTAGGATCGCCATCGACCTCGCCTATAGAGATTACAATCTGACTGGAAAATATAATATCGCCCTAGAATCGTGGCTCCACTACGATGAAGATACCTCCATGGACAATATTCGGTATGAGGTGATGATCCGTTTCGACCCCGACGGGTTCCATCCTAGTGGTCCCATTTTCACCGATGTTCTCATTGATGGTATCCCCTACGATCTCTATGAGACCGTTGTCAGTGAGACCCGAACCTTCTACAACTTTGTAGCGAAGAGGAAGGTGAGAGAGCTCCAGTTCGATATGAAGCACTTCATCGACTTCTTGAGGGACCAGGTCGGAGCCGATGATATGGACGATCTCTACTTTGCCGATGTGGAGATGGGGGTAGAGGTCATTGCCGGTAGTGGCCTCCTCCTTCTGGATCGGTTCCATGTGGAGGTGGACTACAACCGCCCCCCTACCATTGAGGGGAATATAACGACCACCGTTTCCCAATATGGGCGGTACCGCTTCCAACCGACTGCCAGCGATCCAGATGGTGACACTCTCACATTTTTCATTATAAATAAGCCGGAGTGGGCCACCTTCGAGAGCAGTACGGGGCTCCTCTACGGAGTTCCCCTTTCCCCAGGGGTTGAGGAGAATATAACCATCGGTGTCTCAGATGGGGAGCACAATGTGACCCTTCCCCCCTTCGACATCAATATTACGGAGCCCCAAAATATCGCCCACCTCTACGGCAGGGCGACACAACCCCCCAACCTGACCGGGATCTACTGGTACAGGGATGCCTCCTACACCATCGATGAGAATCTCTCCACCTTCAATATCACAGACGGCAATGATAGCCTCAACTGGTTGGAGATAGCTCTCCCAGAAGGGACGGAGATCAGGGAGATCGTTATCTACAACTATGATGATGGATCCGATTCCCTCCAGCGACTGGAGGGGGCAGGGCTCTATATTCAGGAGAGTTCCCTCAACGGAGATCTCTCTAACCTCCAACCAGAGGCCCAGATAGCCACTCTCCAAGGGGTTCTGGAACAGAGAATCTCCAATGATGGGAACCGATCGGGTAACTATATTATTATCAAAGCCATCGACAACAACCCCCTCAACCTCAATGAGGTCGTCGTCTTCGGTATCCTCCCCGAGGCCCCGACCCCTCTAGTGAGGGATGTGGAGTTGGGGGCTCGGTACACTGGAACCCTCCCCGCCCCTGTGGGAGAGATCGGTATTGTCGATTTCCAGGGAGATCCCCTGACCTTCTCCCTCACACCCACCGATACTCCCTTTACGATAGATGGAGAGGGGCTCCTCACCCTAGTCCAGGAACCAGAGAGGGAGAGCTACGACCTCAACCTCACAGTCACAGATGGAGTAGAGAGTCTGACCCTCCCCATTCGGGTGGTTGTGGCCCGGTGTAACGGTGTCGCAGTGAAGCGGTGGGAAGGGATTGAAGGGACCGAGATAGCCGATTTTCTTCCCTTTGCGGATACTGAAGCCAATGGGACAACATTTATGGAGGGAATTGACTTCTACGGAAACGAAGCTGACAACTTCGCCATGGAGTTCGATGCCTTTCTCATTCCGGAGGAGAGTGGTGAGTACCAGTTTGTCGTGGCTGGTGATGACGAGACCCTCCTGAAAATCTGGGGCAACGGGATTGATGAGGAGGTTTACGGCCCCTCCTACACCAGCTACCAGAACTGGGATCAGGGAGGGAAGAGCGGATGGCTCCAATTGGAGGCCGGCCACCTCTACCATATTCAGGCCCTCTTGAAAGAGGGAGGAGGGGCGGAACATATCTCTGTAGCGTGGCAGAAGAGGGGAGAGACCACCTTCACCCCCCTCCCTCCGGAACTCCTCTACCGCCCAGACCTCTCCGGAGAGTGCACTCTCTGCCCCTCCGATGTGGTGACCGAGCTCCTCACTCCGGACCATCTCTATGGAGAGTTTGCCACCGTTGTCTCGGCAGTCCCCTATCAGAAAGATAGTGATGGAAACTACCAGTATGATCCGAGAAAGCTCTCTGTCCGCTTCACCCGGAACGGAATCAACTTCAAAGGGTGTGGAGCCACCTTCTCGGTAAGTGACGGAGTGGTCTATGATGGAAATGGAACAAGCGGATGGGATGGAGAGGCCGAAGCGATCTGGGTTGCCGGCGGAGAGGAGGGTAATCAGACTGCCACCATCTCCACAGAGAATGGGGATACCTATCAAGTGACGGCAGAGATCGTTCCAGGAACCGATAAACATGCCAACTCCATCCACTTCTGGTATGACTTTGGGGGGAGGGAGTTTACCGAATTCAACATCACCGCTATCCCCCTCACCAAACCTGAGGCCACCTACTACGCCCTCCTGGTCTGGAGGGGAGCCTACATGGGTATCCAGTTTGCCGATGAGAATAGGACTCTGGTCATCTTCTCCGTCTGGGACAGCGATGAGGGAGAGGCGGCCATTATCGATCCGGGCGACAGCAATGAACAGAGCGATTTTGGAGGAGAGGGGACAGGTGTAGGGACGAGGCTCAAATTCCCCGCCGACGGGGAGACCTACCCAGAGATCACAGATGGGGAGGGTAATCTCCTCCTTCCCCACGACTATCAACTCGATGTCAACAACAGCTACACCATGCATATCGTCGTCACCTATCCGACCTCCGATGAGTGTGAGGAGACCAACTCCACATCGGAGTGTGTTGACTATAGGGTGACCTTCTATGACAACACCAACGGTTACGGTCCCATCAGCCTCGGAACAATCCGGTGTCCCTATATCAAACCCCAGAATATCGGGGATAGCTTTGTGGAGGATTGGCTCAGAAGCCCCGATGACAACTGTATTACGGCAGGTCGGAGAACGGTGATCTACAGAGATATAGCCTTCAAAGATAGGGAGAGCGGAGAGTGGATTGAGGTTGGAGGGGGGACATTCAGTCCCGGCTACTATCCTGCTGGTAATGAGATCTGCGCCAACTACACAGCGAAAGCCTTCGATGGGGGAATTCTCATGAGCAGTGGAGGCTGGGATCTAGAGTATATGGAGAAGCCTCTCAAGGTCTTCCCCGACTACACCTCCAAAAAGGTCCAGTTCAAATGAGGAGGGGGGGACCCCTCCTCCCATCAATCTCCCCCTATTGTCTCATCTGCATCTAGGGGAGTCGCCTTCTCATCGGGAACATACTCTTTTCCAAACTCCCTTTTGGCCAGCTCCAGGGCTTCGATGAGGTCATCTATATTCTCATAGGGGATGTGGACCTTCCACTCAGGGTTGAGGGGGTTACCGCTCAGGGAGACCCCGATACTGACGACAGGTTCACTCTCCGGACCGTAGGGTTCGGTAATGTGGGCGACACTGACAACCCCATCTTTTGTACCGTAGAGGTGGAAGAGTTTGATCTCGCTATGGGTCTTTGCCATGAAAACCTCCTTTATCCATTTTGGCCATTATAGCACAAAAGCCATTATCGGAACTTCTTGAGAATATCCTCCCTCTCTATGAGCTCCCTGACAGCCTCCCGGGCCACCTCCCTCTCGAAGAGGGGATGTTCCTTGGGATTGAAGCGCATCCTCAGCCCCGGGGGGAGGAGGGAGGAGTTCCGCTTCTTGGGGTCTGTGAGGAAGTCGATAAGGGCCCTCTCAATGCGGTTTTTGGAGCTGTAGAGGAGGAGGGCCCGTCGGTAGATCATCTGGTAGGGAATCTGCAGTTTGTGACAGCTGTCACACTCCCTCTGGAGAGTTCCCCCCATGAGGATAAGGGGGAGGAGGAGTATTATGAGCCGTTCCATTGGATTATCACCTCCGTTCCCACTCCCAGCTGGCTTTTTATCTTCAGACTGAACCGGTAGAAGGCCACAATCTCCCTGACAATGAAGAGCCCCAGCCCAAATCCTCCCTCCTGATCTCCCCGAACTCGGAAGAAGCGGTCGGTCACCCTCTCCAGATCCTCTTCCCCTATCCCTATCCCACTATCTCTGATGAGGAGTTCTTTTTGGGAGAGTCTGATCTGGAGGGAGCCCCCTTGCCGATTGTATTTGATGGCGTTGGAGATCAGATTGTCCAGGAGGGTCTGGGCATCGTTGGGATCGATGAGGAGGGTTGTCGGCTCCAGGTGGAGGGAGAGGGTGATCCCCTTAGAGTCTATCTGGGATCTGAAGTAGTCGAGGGTCTCTTTTAGGATCTGATCGATCCGAACCTCCCTTATCTCCCGAGCAATTCTGTGGTGGAGCTGGATAAAGGCCAGGTCTTCAAAAATTCTGCTCAACCTTTTGGAGGCGAGCTCGATCCGTCTCAACTCCTCATCCCCCTCAAACTCGGGGTGGAGCTCCTTGAAGAGTTCGATATTGGTCAGAATGGTACTGATGGGGGTGTTGAGCTCATGGGTCGCATCTTTGATAAACCGATCCAGGAGGGCGATGCTCTGCTGGGCAGGGGCGAGAAAGAGCCTTCCGAGGAAGAGGGCGGTAACGACGATGACGGAGAGGGAGAAGAGGGAGAAGAGGAGGAGCTCCCTCTTCAGTTCCACCCTCTCCCCCTCATCTATGGAGGTGGCTGTCACCACATAGGCGGCTCCCAGGTAGTAGGGATAGATAGGTGTCACTTTGTAGAGCTTCCCCCCCTCCACCCAGATCTTCCGATCCCAATGGACGGTGGAGGGAGAGAAGGTTCCGATGAGGTAGTTCTTCTCAATGTCATAGAGGGCGCTCTCGATCCCCTCTATCTTCGGATAGGTGAGGGTGGGGGAGAAGCTCTGATGGAGCCTCTTCAGCTGGAATATGAGTTTCTGGGTCGCCCTCTCCAAAGCCTCAACCTCCCTATCTATAATCCGGTGGGAGGCGTACCTGTAGTAGAGGTACTCCCCGATACCGATGAGGAGGGCTGTCGAGAAGATGTAGAGGGCAAGGAAGCGGTAGAAGCTCCGTCTAATCTCGGGGAACAAAGCGGTACCCCACCTCTTTGACCGTCTCTATGGATCCAGGAGGGAGGAGTCTCCTCAACTCCTTGATGTAGGTCCTCAAGGCACTCATACTCCCGGCCACCTCCAGGAGCTCTCCATTGGGGACAACCCTCCCCCTCTCCTTGAGGAGGAGTTTCAAGAGCTCCTCCCTCTTGGGGGAGAGATAGATCTTCTGACCATCTCTGATGAGGGCTCCCTGGTCGGGGAGAAAGGTGTGGTTCCCATCGATCACAATCTTTTTCTGGATCTCTCCCCCCCGGTGGAACTTGAGGGCCGCCTGGATACGGAGGTGGAGCTCCTTGAGGGAGAAGGGTTTCTTGATATATTCGATGGCCCCGCTCCGAAAACCCCGTTCGATGTCATCTATGGAGTTGAGGGAGGTGATGTAGATTGTCGGAATGGAGATCTCTTCCCTCTCCATGAAGCTGAAGCCACTCTCCTTGGGAAGTTTTACATCGAGGAGAAGGAGGTCGAACTGCTCCCTCTCCAGAATTTCCCGGGCAGAGAGTGTATCGAAGAGGTGGACCACCTCGTACCCCTCTCTGGAGAGGTACTTGGCAATGGTCTCACCCAGTTCCCGATCATCTTCTACCAAGAGGATCCGCATCGCTCCTATCTTCTCGGACCATTGCCCTTTCCGTAGCCTCCTCCATTTCCATTTCCTTGTCCCTGTCCCCCTGCTCCCTGTCCATTCTCTCCTGTGGGGAACTCTTCGGGAGTTTTACAGTACTCCTCTCCAAGGGAACAGCACCCATCCTCAACCCCCAACTGCTTGAGGGCTCTGTCGAAGGCCCAGTAGTGATTATAACTTCCTGAGCGGAGATATGTAAAGACTCGGGTCAAATCCTCATTCCCTTCGGCCACTTGGAGGGCCTCATTGAGATCGACAACATCGGTCACCTCAACGATACACCCTACCTCAAGGGCGTCCTGGAGGCTCTGGGAACCCTTCTCGTAGAGGGTGTTGTAGAGGCTCTGAATATCGGAGACCGCAAACTCTCCGGAGTCGAGGGAGGCGACTAGATCGGGATCGTAGGGGGTCATATAGTCGTCGGAGACATTGACATCGTAGGCCTCGGCCAACTGTCGGACGGCGGCCATATGTTGGCTCTCACTCCCCTCTCCAATGTTGTAGAGGGGCCGTGCCCACCCTTGATCTTTGTAGAGCTCGTAGAGGTTGAGATAGACATCGTGGGCCAGCTTCTCCTCATTGTACATCCAGGCAATCTCATACCGCTGTTCGGGTGTGAGAGTGGTATCGACAGGGGTGGTGATCGGGGTCATACCCTCTCCGTTGTGGCCATGGTCTCCATGGTCACCCATCGCTCCCCCATTTCCGCCAGCTCCTCCTGAGGGATAGGAGAAGGTGGCCACGAGCTCTTCAGATGTCCCTGGAAGAGAAGAGGGTGAACCCACTGTAGCTCTGATGGGAAGGGGATCGGGAACACCATCTCCGTTGAGGTCGAGGTAGTCAAATTGGTTATCTGCTGTAGCCCCCATCAGCTTATAGACCTTTCCTGTATCGTGGGTGGCATAGACCCAGGAGAAGCGCTCATCTCTATCTTGGGGGAAATTGATGTTGATAAAATATCCATTTGGTGTGGCTGGGAGGTCTGCAGGGAGCTCTACAGGGGCGAAACCGAAGGCATTGTTCTCCGATGGGGTGACTGCAAGGAGTCTGAAGGCGTATCTCCCATCTGATGTCACATAGATCCAGTCATTGGGGTCGTAGTGGTTGTCATGCTCAAAGTCGTACTGATAGAACTTTCCATTGACAGGGAGACTCTTCCCAGCAAGGAAGTGGACAAGCTCCTCAATATAGGTCTGGGGAGCTGTCGCTCCAAAGGCCACTGTGCCGGCAACCAGTGTAGTGACGAGAACTCTTCTCATCTCTCCTCCTTCTCACTTTTTTTATCATTCTAAGTATAGAGGAGGGAGATGAGGGGAGTGTTACTGTCCCGTAAGAGAAGTGTTACCCCTGTAGATCCATGTGAAGAGGATCGGTATGAAGACCAGAGTCAAAAAGGTCCCCACAATGAGTCCCCCTATGGCGACGGCTCCCAGGGGGGCCAGCCGCTCTAGTCCTATGGCCCACCCCAGGGCGACAGGGAGCATTCCGGCAGTGGTGGCAAAGGCGGTCATGAGGACCGGTCGGGTCCGTACATCGATGCTCTCCAGCATGGCCTCTTGGGGAGTGAGTCCCCTCTCCAACCCCATGAGGGCGAACTCGATGAGGAGAATGGCGTTATTGACAATGATACCGCTCAACAGAATGAACCCCATCATAGCCGGCATCGACGTATGGTAGTCCAGGAGGAGGAGGATCCAGGCGGCTCCTATGAGTGTGAGGGGGATGGAGAGGATGATGAGGAGGGGAGCCTTGAAAGAGCTGAAGAGGGGGACCAGGACAAAGAAGATGAGAAGGACACCGAAGAGGACAGCTTTCACCATTCTCTTGGCAGAATCGCTGAATTGGGCTATGTCCCCCATCTGCTCCATGGTCACTCCGGGCGGAAGCTCCACCCCCTTCACAGCCCCGTCGAAATTGGCCATGATGTGGCTGATGGCCGCCTTCTCCCGAAAGCCGTAGACATTGACTGTGTACTGGAGCCCCTCCCGGGTAATACTGCTGGGCTCCCTCTCCTCCCTTATCTCCGCTACAGCTTCCAGGGGAACTCTCCCCTTGGGTGTGGTGAGGAGGAAGTCCTCTATCGACCGCCTGTTATCTCCCCAGACCCGAATGGGGAGGTCATTTCCATTCTGGACCGATTGGGTGGCGGCGAACCCCCCTTTCAGATAGAGGGCGAGCTGGGAGGCGATGGCCGACGGGGTGAGGCCGTAGAAGAGGGCCCTCTCTTCATCGATCTTCAGGGTATAGACAATTTTGTCCAATCTCCAGCTCCGGGCCACATCGACCAACCCTTTGGTCTCCAGGAGGACCTGGTAAATCTTCTCGGCGGCCTCGTCGAGGGATCGGAAATCGTCGGCGCTGAGCATGACATCAACATTTCCCCGGATCGATGAGAGAGCTGTCGCTCCGTAGTCGAAGACTGTAAACTCCTTGATATTGGGGAGTTGGGCTATCCTCTCCCTGATCTTCCTCTCGATCTCCCAGATGGTTATGGAGCGCTGGAAGCGGTTGACATAGGTGGCAGTAATCCCTATGGAGTCGATACCACTCCCACTTCCCATACTGATGACACCGGGCTCGCTCCCTACCGTTGCACTCATACGGACTAGGGGGGCGACCTCCCTCAGAATTCTACTTACCTGCTCCACCGTCTCCCCGCTCTTCTCGATGGGGAGGTTGCTATCCATCTGGATCGTCACCTTCACAATACCTGTATCCATAGGGGGCATGAGCTCCTGGCCAACTAGGGGCATGACACTCTTGGCCGCCACAATGAAGAGGGAGAGGAGGAGGATGAAGTAGGAGAGGGCGATAACTCTCCTCTCCATGGCCTTCCGGGCCAAGGTTTTGAAGAGGGAGCGGGCAGAGCTGTTGAAGCTATCGCTGATCTTCCGGAACCACTCCTCGAAGCGGAGGAGAGCAGGATTTTTAATGGCTAGAAATTTGAGGCTGAGGAGGGGAACTGTGGTGATGGAGATGAAGTAGGAGGCCGCCAAGGCGATGAGGAGGGTCCCCACCAAGGGGCGGAAGATTGTTTGGGGGTAGTCTCCGACAAACATGATGGGGATGAGGGCGGCCATTGTGGTCACAGTTCCGGAGAGATCGGCAAACATGATCTCCTTGGTCCCCTCAATGACCGCCTCTTCAATGGGTTTCCCCAACTCTCGGTAGTGGCGTTCGATATTCTCCATAACGACGACTGCATCATCGAGGAGGAGCCCCAGGGCGAGGATGATGGCGGTGAGGGTGACGACGCTGAATTCGATGCCGAGGAGGTACATACCGGCTATCGTAGCGGCATAGACTAGGGGAATTGTGAAGAGGACCACCAGAACCTGTCGGAGGGAGGCGAGGAAGAAGAAGGCGACGATGGTGGACATGACAATGGCGTCCCTGAGGGATTCGAACATATTGGTAATACTCTGTTGAATGGTATCCCTCTGGGTATCGGTCACCTCAAACTGGAGATGGGGGTAGCTGGCTCGGATCCTCTCCAGCTCCTCCTCGACCATATCGATGGTTCGGATCACATCGGCCTCTGTCCCCCTCTGGATGGCGAGGGCGATGGCCGGCCTCCCATTTCCGAAGTAGAGGGCGGTGTTGTCGTAGTGGCTGTAGGAGAGGTGGGCAACATCTCCCAGGGTGATACCGGGCCTGATGGGAAATCTCTTGACCTCCTCCAGAAGCTCCCGTTTCCCCTTGGATTTGAGGAGAAATCTCCCCTGGGCCAGATTGAGGGAGCCGATGGCGAAGTCCCGATCCCCTTTGGCCAGGGCTCCGAAAACCTCCGAAACAGTGAGTCCCAGGGCCTCCAACCTCCCCCTATCCACCTTCACGAGGAGCTCTCTCCTATACCCTCCGAAAATATCGACATTGGAGACCAGCGGGAGTTTCAGGAGCCTATTCTTCACCTCATTCTCCAGGAGCTCCCTGATGGCCATGAGATCTCCCCCCCTCACCCCGATGACCACCACAGGGGGAGTTGCGGCTGTGATCTTGTAGATTCGGGGCTCCCTGACGGCTGGGGGGAGGAGGGAACGGATCTTGGTGATGGCGTTGGTCACATCGTTGGCGGCGCTGTCTATATCTTTGGAGTACTCAAACTCGGCCCGGATGACGGTAACCTCATCGATGGTGGTGGAGGAGACCCTCCTCACCTTGTCGATTGTGTAGAGCTCCCTCTCCACAGGAACGGCCACATTGGAGGCAATATCCTTTGCCCCCGCCCCGGGCCACTGGATTACGACGGCAATTTCGGGGCGGTTGGAGTCGGGAAAGAGCTTCCGATCGATGGCATTGTAGCCGTAGAGGCCGAGGAAGAGGAAGATACCGAGAAGGGAGATAACGGTATAGGGTCTCTTTATGAGACGGTCGATCCAACTACTCAATGTCCCACCTTCAGAAAGAGTCTCCCCAGTTTCTCCCTGCTCCCCACAGCGACAGGCTCCTCAATGGGAGGTTTGGGAATGAAATGGCTCTCCCCGAGGACCTCTATCTCCACCTCCACAGGGTGGTACTCTCTCCCCCTGCGGATGAAGACAAAATATCTCCCTTCCCTTTCGTAGAGAGCTGAGAGGGGAAGGGCCAGACCCCGCACCGATCTCTTCACAATCTGGACCTTCACCTCGGATCCTTCGGGGAGGGGGAGTCTCTCCCGACACCGGATCCGGGCGATGGGGAGACCGTTGGGAGTCTGGGGGAGAATGGTCTCCACCCGACACACCCTCCCTTGGACCAGGGCGACCATTCCCTTCTCCACACCGCCGCTGAAGGGGAGATCTATGACAAAGGGGTCACCGAGAACCTCTACAAGGGGTTTTCCCAGGGGAGCGAAGGAACCCTCCTTCAGGAAGATTGTGCCGACCACTCCATCATAGGGGGCCTTTATCTCTGTATAGTTGAGGAGTCTCCTCTTGGCCTCCAAGGCCTTTTGGGCCCCTCGGAGCTCGTGTTGGAGGGCTCTCAGAGCCCCTTGGAGGGAGATGGTCTGGGCCCGTTTGGCCTCGTAGAGGGTCTCCTTCATCTCCAACTTCTCCCTGGAGAGCCCCCCCACTCTGTAGAGCTTTCTATCCCGTTGGAGGCTCTCGTAGGTATTCTTCTCATCGATCCGGGCCGCCCTCAGGAGGGCCCTCTTCCCCCTGATCTCCTCCCGAAGGGCCTCAACTCTACTCCTGGCCCCCTCAATCTGGGCCTCGACCTCACTCCTGTCCAACTCTACAAGGACCTTTCCCTGGGAGACCCTCTCCCCCTCTTCTACATGGATCTTGTCGATGAATCCAGGAATTTTAGTGCCCAGGAGGGCTTTCCGGAGGGAGGAGTAGCGCCCCAGAAACTCCCGGCTCTCATTGACCTCCATGGGACGGGGTCTGGCCACTGAGAGAACTAGGGGTTCCGGTTCCGGAGTGGGGAGAGCCGCAACCTGGGCCTTCCTCACCTTGAGGAGATAGACTCCCCCTCCTCCGAGGAGAAGGAGGATCAAGAGAGATAAAATCTTCTTCACTCACCACCCTTTAAATAGTTGAGATAGGCCAAGGCCTGGAAGAGTTGGTAGCGGGTCTGGGCCAGTTGGCTCCTCCCCTTCTGAAGGTCTGCCAGAGCTTGGAGGTAGTCATCTATGGTCCCCCTGCCACTCTCATATTTGACCTTCTCAATGGTTGCAACCTGCTCCAAGACCTTCAAGGTCCCGCGGAGGGCCTCTATCTGCCTCTTTAGAGAGGCGATCTTCAGCTCTCCCTCCTCTACTTGGCTCCGAAATTCCAACCTCTTGGCCCGCAACCGCTCCTCTGCCGCCAGAGTCGCCACCTTCGCCCTCTCGTAGGTGGCCCTCCTGTAGCCGAAATCGAGGAGGGTATAGTTGAGGTTGAGGGTGGTCTGCCAGAGGGTGGCCTCTCTCCCGTCGCCAAAGTTCTTCCCATAAATTCCTTGGAAGATGAGTTTCGGATATTTGAGGGATTCCGCCATTTTCAACTCTTTTCGGACCCTCCTCTTCTCCAGCTCCGCCTCCGCAATGATGGGGGGAGTCCCCTTCCCTTCCAAGAGTCTCTCCCGGGCCGGTTCAAATTCCCCGAAAGGGGCCCCAATGAGCCCCTCGATACGGGAGTGGAGAGAGTTAATTCCATTTCGGGTCCCCTCCATCTGGGCCTCAATTTTGAGGAGTCCGCTCTTGACCTTCAGGAGCTCCAGGGAGGCCCGTCTCCCTACTGCTACCCCCTCTGAGACACTCTTCTGGAGTTCTTGGAGAGCCCTCTCCTCCGCCTCCAGGGCTTGGAGCTCCTCTCTGAGGGCCAGAGCTTGGAAATAGAGGGACTTTATCCTGTAGATGAGCTCCCCCCGCCCCACTCTGTAGGCGACTCTGCTCTTCCTCTCCCCGATGACTGCCCTCTCCACCTTGGCCTTCTGGGCAAAGCCTGTAAAGAGGGCTACCTCATATTTGAGGTTGAGGCTCCCCAGATCCTTTGTGAGGGGGATGGAGGGGGTAATGGGAGGGGTCAAAGGTTTGAGGGTCCTCGGAATGTTGTAGTGGGTATAGCTGGCTCCCAGATCGACTTTTCCGAAACTCTCGGCTGTGACAGCCTCTCTCTGCCGTTGACCTATCTCTATGGCCAGCCGCTTCGCCTTGAGGATCGGACTCTTCTGGAGGGCGATCTCTATAACCTGGTCGAGGGGTGTTCCGTAGAGGAGGGGTCCAATGAGGAGAGGGACCAGCAGGTACCTCATTGTCCCTGCATACCTTCTCCCATTCCCATCCCCATACCTCTTCCTCCTCTCCCTCTTCCCATTCCTCTCCCATGCCTGAACCCTTGGGGAGGATAGTTATCGAAGAGGTAGTTGGCAATCTCTTCCAGCTCCTTTCGGGGGAGTTGGAGGCGGGGCATGAGACCGAATCTCTTGACTGAGGGGCAGAGGGCCTTGGCGTGTGAGGGGTTCCGAACATAATCGACAATAAAGGCTACAGCATCTTCCCTCTTGGGATACCGCTCCTTCACATGGAACATGACTCCGGCAATAGGTGGAGCCACCAACTTTGATCGGTCTGCAGGACGGCGGGTCACATGGCAGACAGCGCAATTCTGTTTGAAGAGGACCTCACCCCGAGAGGATGGGGCCGCAGTGGATCGCTCTGCCACACCTGTCACCTTCTGGGCCGACTGGGCGGAGCAACCGCTCAAGAGAGCTAGTGAGATCACAATTCCTAGAGTGAGAGTTCTTCCCATCTTCCCCCCTTTTTCTTTCAATTATAGCAAGAGCGTATGAAGATTGTGTTAACTAGAGATAATTCCTAATAAAAGTTTAAAGAAAAACTCTCTATAGTATATTAAACCAAATATTAAGGAGGAAAAGATGAAAAGGGTACTCTCTGTTTTACTGCTCTTCTTGGTTACCATGGCCTTCGGTGTCACCCGGGAACAGGCACAGCACCGCCTCCCGCCGGTTATCTCGGAACTGAATCTACCGCAACCCCTCAAGGCTGGACCCAACACCTTCAAGTGGGCGGTCACCGGTTACCATGATAACTACAGAATGCAGATCGTCATCTACAACTCCTACAAGATACCCATTGCCCACGCCCGCGTCGATCCCTATTGGGTCGGTAACGGCATCTACCACTACGGATCGGTTCGGTCCAAGCTCTTCAAATTCAAGGCGACCATCGATATCGACCCCTCTAAATTGACTCCCGCTGCCTATGTCCGCTTCTTCATCTCCCCTCCCAATGACCCCATCGATACCACCTTTGTCAGCTGTATCATTCCAGGGGGGTTCAACTACGAGTATGTTGGAACCGAGGGGAGGATATTGAAGCTGAAGGCAGGCAAGAGTGACTATACCTATATGGATCTCCCCTTCCGAGGTGCATGGATGGTCATCGAGGGGAACAACGGCTCCATCTCCCACTATAACCATGGAGATTGGGACCACACCTACGCCATCGACTTCTATATGCCCGAAGGGGTTGAGGTCCTCGCTCCGATCAAAGGGGTGGTTGCCTGTGTCTATGATGAGAATAACGACGGAGGCGTCTGCCGCAGTAGGACGGGAGGACGGAAAGGGTGCCTCAAAGAGGGGGGCCGTGTCGTCGTCATCGAAACCATTAATGGGGAGAATATCACCTTCCTCCA
>JAADDW010000035.1 GCA_013153715.1 Campylobacterota bacterium
TGGCAAAAAAAGCAGATCCACGCTGTAAAGCCCACTAACTTCCTCTATTCTCTCTTTTAATTTCCTCTTCTCCCTAAAAGTAAGATTTATATCTACCGCAATATCTATATCTGAATTTAGGGCAAAGTAGCCTTTAGCTCTTGAACCAAAGAGGATTATTTTCTGAGGATGGAGAGTTTTAATCTCTTGGATGATGGTGGCCAAATATTTTGTAGCTTTTCCTTGATTGAAAGGCAGTCTTTCCATAGAAAAATTATAACGAAAGATTGGCTTTTAAGGTTAGTTTGAGAAAAGATAACTTTGAACCTGTGGTGAGAGGAATGAAGTAGTTTCACGGGGATTGGTTGATGCTGAGATGATAGATCTATCTGAGGCAGAAAGGATCCAGAATGAGACGAGAAGAGATTTTGGCTGAGCTTGCCGACCTTCGGGCTGAAGGCTTATCGGACACCATCTACTTCCAATTGGTAAAGATGGTTGAGAGTGGTTTGGCTGAGGGGATCATAGTCATTCCCTATCTTCAGACTCTCTACGAGATGGGGTTTCTCTCCGATCTGTGCTATAGTAGGATATTTGGGCTCTTTGTAGAGGATTATGAGAGGGAGATAGGAGACGATTTCCTCATCTTCTGATTAGGGGAGTTTGATTATTCTCTGGAGGTGTCTCGATTTGGTTGCGGGGGGAGGATTTGAACCTCCGACCTTCGGGTTATGAGCCCGACGAGCTACCAGACTGCTCTACCCCGCGATCTGAAGTGGCTGGGGTGGGAGGATTCGAACCCCCGAATGGCGGGACCAAAACCCGCTGCCTTACCGCTTGGCGACACCCCAATCGGGATTTCGAGTGAAATTATAGAGAATTTTTGAGACTTTGTCAAGTCTCTATGGAGATCCACACTTTTTAAGGCTCTTGAGGAGGTATGGTGGGGTGTGGACCGAGGGGAGAGGCGATTGGCAGATATGGAGAGCTTTTAATCTCTGCCGTCATTTTGGGAAGAGGGGGATTTTCCTCAACCGTTATCGATCTCTCCAGGGAGGGGATCTCTCTGTCTCCAGAGGAGGGAGAGTTTAACCTCTATATCTCTCTTTCTCGGTTTGATATAGTAGGGGGTGATGGGGTAGTTGTCAAGGGAATAGCGTCTTCTGATCTCCTCGATTTTTCTGTGGAGCTCCTCTTGGAGTTGGGCTATCTCCTTCTCCACCTCTTCAATCTTCTCCTTGATCTCCGATAGATCCTGGTACTCTCTGTAGGCCCTTTTGGCCTTGGAGAGGAGAGATCCTTTGGATCTTCTCTTGGAGTCGCCGAGAAGGGAGCCGAAGATGGCCTCTCCAATGGAGACAAGGGTGTCGGCTACCTCCATCTGGACCTCCTGCTCCTCCTTCTCCAACCTCTCCAGATAGTTCTCGATCCTCTTCCGGAGCCTCTCTATCTTTTTGGAGAAACGCTCCTGAACCCTCTCTATCTCCCGTGACCGCCTCTCTTCCAGGAGAGAGAGGACCCGATCCCGAAAATCTTCATACCCCTCTCCCTCCCTGCTATAGAGTCTCAACTTCTCTACTCTATAGAGGGTGAGTCGCTCCCTTTTGTAGAGGGCCTCTCTCCACTCCCTCTCCAACCATTTGAGGTTTTTGGAGAGCTCTATCTTTTCGTTGAGGTCTCCATAGAGGGCCCCTTCTGGAGGTTGGGAGTGGAAGGAGCGGCACTCACTCTCCTCCATCTGGGAGAGGTCGAGCTCTCCATTGGCCGGAAGCTCTCTACAGACCTCGATCCTCTTCTCTATTCCTCTGGCTCCGTTGTAATAGTAGAGGGAGGCCCTGGAGTAGATATAGGGTTCAAATTCTATGGGGTTGGCTGAGGGGTCGGTGATCTCGAAGTTCTCCTCAATCTCTGGAGAGAGGAGGGGTTTCGATCTCCGTCTCCCCTCTTCCCCTTTGGGGAGGGGGCGGGAGATGGAGGGGCTCTCCTCCCCCTTTCTTCCCTCCATGAGACGGGATATTTCCTCCTTGGTCAGGGGGCCCTTGAGAAAGCTGAGGGCCCATCTACTCTTGAAGAGTTGGAGCTCCTCCCTGTAGATGGAGTTGAGGAGGAAGACCCTCTTCTCCAACCCTGTCAAGAGTCTCCGGAGATCCCCTTTGTCCGTTGGGGCACCGGCCTTGACCAATCCATCGATGACCCTCTCTACATCCTGTTTTGTCTGGAGTCTGCCGAGAAACCAGATCCCCGTATTGGAGAGCCCTTTGTAATCTATATCTGCCGGGTTCTGGGTGGCGACTATGACCCCTATGCCGTAGGCCCTCGCCTGTTTCAGGAGAAGGAGGAGGGGCTCCTTTGTGGGGGGATTTTTGGTGGGAGGGAGGGAGGTAACCGAAAATCTCATCTATGTAGAGGAGGGCTCTCAGAGTGGAGGTACCGCTCTGGGTCCGCATCCAGGAGATCAGCTCCGTCAAGAGTTTTGTGACGAAAAAGAGACGCTCCTCTCCGTTGAGGTGGGCCAGGTAGAAGATGGAGTGTCGGGGTCTTCCCTCTTCGGTATAGAGGAGGTGGGGGATGGAGAGGGGCTCCCCCTCCAGCCATTGGCTCAAGGTGGGGTTGGAGATGACCATGTTGAACTTGAGGGCCAACTCCATTCTCTCCTGACTGGGGTAGAACTGGTCCAGAGGGAAGATCCCGATCTTCTTAAAAGGGGGGTTGACAATGGCGGCTATGAGCTCCTCAATGGAGAGCTCCCTGGTCTCCCTCCAGAACTGGTCTAAGATGTTGGTAATGAGTATGAAACTCCTCTGCTCCTTCTCTCCAATGAGCCTTAAGAGACTGGAGGCCGTGGATTTCAGGAGCTCTGTATAGCTGTCCATATCGAGTTTGTTGGAGGGGGGCTTGAAGGAGGCGAGGAGATTGATCGGAACTCCGGCCTTGCTCCCCGGAGTGTAGATGGTTCTCTCCACACTCTCCCTATACCTTCTGATCCTCTCGGGGCTCTGGCCGTACTCTTCGATTCCCTCTCGCCAGAGAGCCGCTATCTCCTCTGCATACTGATCCAGGGATCGATCTTGGAGTTGGAGGGGATCGATCCACTCTTTGAAACTCTCTGGGGAGAGGTCATCGAAGGCCAAGAGGAGATTACCCATATCTCCCTTCGGATCGATGATGATGGCGGGAATGTTGTCTATGGCCGCCTCCTCCAGGAGGATTGTACCGAGTCCGCTCTTTCCAGAGCCTGTCATTCCTATAATGGCGGCGTGGGTTGTGAGGGAGTTGTTCTTGATGAGCTCCAGCAGGCCCGTAGGCTCCTGCTGGAGATCCAATCTCTTACCGAGGTAGAAGAGCCCTAAATCTTCATAGAGCTCTTCCCTCATGCGTAGACACTCTCCTTACCAAATTTTTTGACGAGGAAGTAGTAGAAGAGGGCTCGATATTTGTTCTTGTTGGATTCTCCCATCTTTTTACAGACCTCTTGGATGGCCTGATCCAACTCTTCGTCGCTCTTATCCAGCCCCAGTTTCATCTTGAGAAAGTTGTTTCGGACCCGCTCCAATTCGTTGGGCTGTGTACATGATACGATCTCTGAGTCTTTGTTGTAGATGGAAGGTCCCAGACCTCTAGTGATCTTCTCAAGGAGTTCCGCATCGAAGTTTGGCTCGATCTCCTTCATCTTCTCCTTGTAGAACTCAATCTTCTCCTGAAGTTTGCTCATCTTTCCTCCTTCTTCTGGTTTTTCAAATTATAGTCTCTCCTTTCTTTCTAGAAACTTAAAATATGCTAAAATTAATGAAAAAACAGGAATGCGGTGGACCCTAGGAGAGTAGTCATCTGTCCCATCTGCCAGACACCCCATTTGAGAGAGCCCCTGGAGAGGGGGGAGGAGGCCCATTGTAGTCGGTGTGGTGCCACTCTCTACAGGGAGAGGGGAGCCCTGGAGCAGTGGGTTTTCATAGCGGGAGTCGTCGGTCTCATCCTCTTCGGTGTCACCCTCCTCTTCCCCCTCATCACCATCCTCTTGGGGGGAAACAGGAGTGAGATAACCCTTGTGGAGGGGATTTTCTCCCTCTATGAACAGGGATTTCTCCTTGTGGCCCTCCTGGCCCTGATGGTCCTCATTATCTACCCCTCTCTCCTCCTGGCCACCGCTTTTCTCTACGCCCTCGCCCTCCTCCTCGGCGGGAAGAGGGTGAGCCGTTGGGCCCTTGTGCTCTTTACCCTCTCCTATCGGTGGAGTATGGTCGATATATTTCTTGTTGCCGTTCTTGTGGCTATGATCAAGATATTTGAGTACGCCTCAATCCATTTTGGAATGGCTTTCTGGGCCCTTTTGGGAGTTGTTGCCACCCAGATATTTCTGGTTTACGGGGTGGGGGTTGAGGCCATGTGGGATCGGTGGGAGGAGCTCTACTATGACAAAGTGGATTAGGTGCCGCCACTGCGGGGCGGCCAATAGAGCCCCCCGCACCATCTGCCGACGGTGTGGACTGGACATAGAGATCGATCCCAAGGGCTCCCTCTTCAAGGCGACTCTCCTCCTCTGTGCCGCCATTATCTTCTATATTCCGGCCAATCTCTACCCTGTTCTCCAGAGTGCCTCCTTCGGCTCTGTCAAGGGGAGTACCATTTTGGAGGGGGTTGTGGAGCTCTGGAAGATGGGGGACTACCCTGTAGCCATTATTATCTTTGTCGCTTCCATTCTGGTTCCCCTCCTCAAGTTTGCCATACTGGCCTACCTCATCCTCTCCATCTTCTTGGGAAGGTGTCATAAGATAGAGGAGAAGGTCCGCCTCTACTATCTGATTGAGATTACGGGACCCTGGTCCCTCATAGATATATTTGTGGTCCTCGTTCTGGCGGCCCTTGTCCATTTTAACTCTATCTCTATCATTGCCGGGCCCGGGGCCACCTCCTTTGGAATTATGGTATTCTTGACAATAATAGCGGCCCACGCCGTCGATGAACGCATATTAGGAGTTACATGTGAATAGGGAAAAGGATCTCTCCAAAGTGGCGGTGGAGCCCAAGAGGGTCTCCCTGGCTGTCTGGGTCGTCCCCCTTCTGGCCCTTGTGGTGGGGGGATGGATGATCTACAAGTACTATGCCAAACTGGGCCCCCAGATCGTCATTACATTCCGCCAGAGTGGAGGGCTGGAGCCGAAGAACTCCTACATCAAGTTTCGAGATGTGAAGGTTGGAGTTGTGGAGCGGGTCGAAATTCTCAAGGAGGCAGAGGGGGTAAAGGTGATAGCCCGGATGAATAGAGATGTGGCCCCCTTCCTCAACGAGACCACCAAATTCTGGATAGTGAGGCCGGAGATCGGGGCCGGGGAGATTAGGGGGCTCGACGCCCTGGTCAGTGGGGCCTATATCGAGATGTATGCCAAATTGGGGAAGGAATCGAGACGCCATTTTAAGGGGCTCCTGGAACCTCCCCTCGATCTGGAGGAGGAGCGGCGGGGGAGACAGATAGAGCTCATAGCCCAGCGGTCCTACGACCTCTCTCCTGGAGATCCGGTCTACTACAGACAGATACGGGTGGGAAAAGTGGAGCAGGTCCGCCTCGATCCCAAGGGGGAACGGGTAGAGTTCACCATCTTTGTCAGAGAGCCCTACAGCCGCTTCATCAACTCCACCTCCCGCTTCTGGAATATCGACTCCATTTCCCTCAATATCGGAGACAAGGGGATCGATGTGGAGATGAACTCTCTGGCCCAGATCGTCGTGGGGGGGATAGAGTTCACCACTCGGGAGATAGGTATTGAGGAGAATATCACCACCCCCTTCTATCTCTACGGAAGTCGGGGGAAGGCCAATAGGAAGCGGGTCGGAGTGGGACAGGAGGAGTACCTCGACTTTCTCATGGAGTTCGATGAGAATGTGGGGTATCTGAGTATTGGGGCTCCGGTCAAGATAGATGGGTTCACCATCGGACATGTCAAAGATATTCGATCCCGCTTCAACCTGGAGACCAAGCGGATTGAGTCCCAGGTGATCAGCTCCATCGATATAGCCTCCTTCAGGAGAGACCCCGGAGACGATGGCCTCGCCAATCTGAAGAGGTTGGTGGAGGAGGGGCTAAAAGCCCGATTGAGGGAGTCGGTCCCCTTCCTGGATGCCCTCTATGTGGAGTTGATCTTCGGCGATGGAAATGGGAGTGTGGAGGCCCTGGGGAGAGGGCTCTACAGCTTTCCGACCGTAGAGAGCTATAGGAGTAAGCTGACAGCCACGGTCCAATCCATTCTCCGTAAAATTGAGGAGATACCGATAGAGCGGACCCTCGACTCCCTCTCCTCTCTCCTGGAGAGGAGTAGGGAGCCCCTCAGAGGTTCCCTACTCGCCTTGAAGAGGACCCTCAAGGGGGTGAGTAGGCTCATGGAGGAGAATGCCACTCGGAAATTACCGGACCGACTGGAGAGGACCCTGGAGGAGCTGGAAAAGGCCATAGTAAGCTATAGGGAGTTGGCCGAGAGTTACGGTAAGGAATCCCTCTTCAAGGAGAAGGTCGATCTCCTCCTCCGAGACCTGGACCGGACAACCCGGGAGCTGAACCGCCTCATCAAGAAGTTGGACAGGAAGCCCAATGCCCTCATCTTTGGAGATTAGATGGCCAAGTTTCCCTTGATCCTCTGGCTCCTCCTCCTGGCGGGGTGCAGTTTCAGAAGCTCCCTCCCCCACTACCCCCTCTCCCTCCAGGAGTGTCCCAAGAGCCATGGGGAAGGGAGAGAGAGGGGGATCTATCCTGTGGAGTTGCCGGACTACTTCATCGACGACCGCTTCCCCTATCGGGAGGGGGAGAAATTTGGTTACCTTCCGAGGAGATTTGCCCGCTCCCTGGAGGATTTTGCCACCCACTGCGCCCTCAACTATTTGGGAGGGTGTCTCTATCCGTGGGAGTGTGACCGCCAACCCAAGGAGCGGGTGAGGATAGAGATAGAGGAGTTCTACTACGATAAGGGGAGGAAGGTTGTCATCCTCATAGCCCGAGTCAATGGAAGGGAGTATAGGATAGAGGAAAAGGTGGAGGAGGACCCTCTCCAGGGGGCCCTCAGAGCCTACCGGCGACTGCTCCATCAGATTGGGAGGTAGATCTTCTCCAGGAGCTCCCTGTACTCCCTCTCCGGATCGCTGTCGATGGTAATCCCTCCCCCGCTCTTGTAGATCAACCCTCCCTCCTCCCGCTCTATGAAACGGATCATAACGGCGCTATCCAAGTTCCTCCCGTCGAAGACTCCGAAGACGCCGGTGTAGAACCCCCTCTCATACCCCTCCACCTCTTCAATGATCCTACAGGTCGAGGATTTGGGGGCCCCTGTAATACTTCCCGCTGGAAGGAGGCGGTCGAAGATCTCCCCCAGCCTCTCCCTCCAGTCTCTAGGGAGTCTCCCCTCAATCTCACTGCTCACCTGGAGGAGCTCCCTGGGCCCGGCCCTAATCTTCTCGACATAGCGGAACCTATTGACCTGGACCCGCTCCGCCACCATGCCGATGTCGTTTCTCAACAGGTCGACGACCATTGTATGTTCCGCCATCTCCTTCTCATCGCTGAGAATTCTCTCCCGAGCCCCGGGAAGGGAGGCGTCTATGGTCCCTTTCATGGGGTAGGTTCTGATTCTCTCTCCCTCGATCTGGACAAACCGCTCCGGAGAGAAGCAGATAAATCGGTCCTGAAAGGAGAGTTTGAATTTGGCCTGGGTCGAGAAGAAGATCCCCTCCAGATCGGCTGTCGCTCCGATTTTGGTCGGAAAGGTAAGGTTGAGGAGGTAGGTCTCCCCCCGTCTGATGGAGTCGATGACCCGATCGAAGGCCTTTCTATACTCCTCGAAGGAGATGGGCTCCTTGGAGAGGATGGTGGGATAGAGTTTGTAGGGGGGAATATAGTTTCTCAAGAGGGGGGTTTTGAAGTAGATCCGGTCCAACCTGTGGAGGGGCTCTACAAAGACCGACTCTTTCTTGTAATCTATGAGAAAGAAGAAGGGGATAGCCCTTGATGCGTAAAAGGAGAGTCTATCCATCTATCAGTTTGACCAGAACGGCCATTCTGACCAGGACCCCATTTTTTACCTGTTCCAAAACCTTGCACCGGGGATCTGCCAGGACCTCGTCGCTAATATCGATATTTCTGTGGACAGGGCCAGGGTGGAGTATGACAATATCCCGATCTCCGATGAGCTCCTTTGTGATACAGAAGTCTCGGGCGTAATCTTTGAGGGAGGCGTAGGTGGGGCGGTGGTGTCTCTCGGTCTGGGTCCTGAGGCTCATAATTCCGTGGACGCTGTCGATGACCTCCCTGATATTATAGGTGAAGGGGAGATCCGTTTCGGGGAGGAAGTGGGGGGGAGCCACCAGAACCACCTGGGCGCCAAACCGCCTCAGGAGCTCGATATTGGAGTTGGCAACCCTACTACTCTTAATGTCTCCCACAATGGCGATCCGTTTCCCCTTCAACTCTCCCAGATGGTAGCGGAGGGTGAAGAGATCCAGGAGGGCCTGGGTCGGATGGGCATGGGCCCCATCTCCTCCATTGATGAGGGAACACCCTATATGTCTGGCCAGGAGGTGGGGAACTCCGGAGTTCCTGTGGCGGACAATAATGGCGTTGGGGCCCATGGCGTCAAGGTTCGCCGCCGTATCGTAGAGGGTCTCCCCCTTCTGGGTACTGCTCTTGCTCACATCGAGGTGGACCACCTCGGCCCCCAATCTCTTGGCGGCTATCTCGAAACTGCTCCTGGTTCTGGTGGAGCTCTCGAAGAAGATTGTGATAATGAGTTTCCCCTGGAGGAGTTTGGGAGGGTTGGGGCGCTCCAGAAATCTCTGGGCGGTGGAGAAGATGGAGAGGATCTCTTCGGTGGTCAGATCTCCCGTCGTGATGAGGTGTCTCATTGACTCTCTTCGGCGCACCCGACCACCAGTTATGTTTGGCCCAGCGGACCCATTCCCCAGTGGTCGGAGAGAGAGCGCCTACTTCCTCCTTTCTTTGAGAGTGGTATAGTTTTGTCCCTGGAAGCGGTATGCACACAGTGGAACCGCCTCACACTCAAGCTGTCAAGGTTATGAGCCGTCTCTCCCTGCACAAGGCTCTTTGACGAGGCTCTCTGATGTGGGGTGGTACCCCTTTCCAGAGGGAGCCAAACACTCCGACAAACCCTATCCCTGTTTCTGGGCGACATCGTCCAGAGCTCATCCACCCTACCGATCTGGTCAGATATTTCAAGGGCAACGGGTGGGGCGATCAACCTGCAAGGTTGAGGCTACTCCTTGAGCTCGCCCCCAAGCCTCGGCCTGGAGACGAGGCCTGTTGAGAGCTCCTCCACTTTTTGGTTCTATTATACACAAACTCACAATTGATCCACACTTCTATGGTATATTTCCGGAAAAAAAGGGGGATTCCATGGGCAGATGGATCATTTTCGCTTTGGTTCTCTCCGGAATGGAGCTCTTTGGGGAGGTGATGACATTCACTAAGGAGGTTCCGGTCTATCGGAGTGAGGAGAGTAGCCGCTATGTGAGTAACCGGGTTCCGGTCGAAGAGTGTTGGGACGAGGAGGTCCCAGTCGAAGATAGTGGGAGCGAGATGGTGGGGGCCATTATTGGTGGGACTGCCGGCGGAATTCTGGGACACCAGGTCGGAGGGGGGAGCGGAAAGACGGCGGCCACTGTGGGAGGGGCCATTATCGGAACCCTCATCGGGAAGAGTCTAGCGGAACGGGAGGCCCGTCCAGGTTATAAAATTGTCAGAAGGTGCCGAACCCGCTATCGAGATGAGCAGAGGCGGATTGTGGAGTATAGAAATTACGCCCGAGTTCTGGGACGGGAGATTGTCAAGTATAGCGATCGCCCCCTACGCTCCATACCTGTCAAGATAACGATCGAATACTGAGTCCAGCTCTGTCGGAAGCTCTCCGAGACACTCCCTGTAGTAGGGGGCTGTGATCTCCCAGAAGCTCTCTCCCTCCTGGTGGAGGTTGATGTACCAGAGATAGTCTATCCCCTCCCTCTCCAGGGCCATTCGGCTCAGGAGGGTATCATTGATCGACCCCAATCTGGAGGGAGAGACCAGGAGGGCGGGGGTTTCCAGCTCTCTAATGAGGTCCACCATGAAGTAGTTGCACTCTATGGGGACCAGGAGCCCCCCTGCCCCCTCAATGAAGAGAATATCGCACTCCCTCTCCAATCTGTCGGCCCTCTCCACAATTCTCTCTAGATCGATTCTCTCCTCCCCTTTGGCCACATAGGGGGCGGCGGGGAGGGGGAAGGAGTAGGGGTTTATGTCCCTTATCACAAACTTCCTGAAATTTTCATTAAATTCTTGACATTTCTTCAACAGTGTGCTACTATCTTCAGGAATCCCGACTACTCCGGTCTCAATCGGTTTCATGGAGCCCGGTCTCAATCCTCTCTCTGCCGCCAGCTCGATAAGTTGCAGAGTTGTATAGGTTTTGCCGACCTCTGTGTTGGTTGCGGTGATGAAGAGGCGCATGGCTCTCCTTGGGGCCATTTTTAAGGCAATATTAACCTAGTGATGGTAAATTTATAATAAAAAACGGGGTTGAATTTGGCAACACAGGTAGAGACAAAAGAGGTGACTCAGACAAAGGAGCCTAAGCTCTACAAAGTGTTTCTCCTCAATGACGATTACACCACTATGGACTTTGTGGTAGAGATATTGATGGATATTTTTCATAAGAGTTACAGCGAAGCGGTAGATATAATGCTCACAGTTCATAAGAAGGGGAAGGGGCTCTGCGGAATCTACACCTACGAAATAGCGGAGACCAAGGTGGATGAGGTCCACAGGAGAGCCAGAGCCCATGAGTTTCCCCTGAAAGCGATAATGGAGGAAGAGTGATGATCAGCAATCAGTTAAACAATATTTTCAAGGAAGCGGTCAACTATGCCAAGAAACACCGCCATGAGTATTTGACGGTTGAACATGTCTTCCTCGCCCTCTTGAAATCCAAAGAGGGGGAGCGGATTCTCCGCCAGGTTGGGGCAGATGTGGAGCTCCTGAAGCGGAAGCTGACCCTCCACATCAAGAACAATCTCCAATCCCTCCCCGAGCATGTGGTCCGGGAACCCTTTGAGACAGTGGCCCTCTCCCGGGTGATCGAGAGTATGATCCGCCATATCCAGAGTGCGGAGAAGAAGGAGGCCACCGTCGGAGACCTGCTGGCGGCCCTCTTCGACGAGGAGCACAGCTACAGCGTCTATCTCCTCAAGGAGCAGGGGATTACCAAACTCGACATCTTGGAGGCCATCTCCTCGCCCCAAGAGGAGAAGGAGGAGCGGAAGTTGGATGAGGACTCCTATCTGGCCAAATTCACGATAGATCTCTTGGCCGAGGCTCGGGCTGGGAGGATCGATCCTGTCATTGGGCGGGATAAGGAGATTGAGAGGGTGATGCAGATCCTCTGCAGGAGGAAGAAGAACAACCCCCTCCTTGTGGGGGAGCCTGGGGTCGGTAAGACGGCTATAGCCGAAGGGTTGGCCCTGAAGATTGCGGCCAAGGAGATACCCGCCGTGCTGGAAGGGGCCAGTCTCTACTCCCTCGATATGGGGGCTCTCCTGGCCGGCACCAAGTACAGAGGGGATTTTGAGAAGCGGCTCAAGGGGGTCATCGAGGAGCTCAAGAGTATTCCCAACGCCATTATCTTCATCGATGAGATCCATACCATCGTCGGAGCCGGGGCGACCCAGGGAGGGAGTATGGACGCCTCCAACCTCCTCAAGCCGGCCCTGGCCAGCGGGGCCATCAAATGTATTGGAGCCACAACCTATACCGAGTTCCGTAACTTTCTGGAGAAGGATAGGGCCTTGAGCCGCCGTTTCGCCAAGGTCGATGTGAAGGAGCCCGATCTGGAGACCAGCTTCAAAATTCTCAAGGGGCTCAAGGAGAAATATGAGGCCCACCATAAGGTCAAGTACTCCATTGCCGCCTTGAGGAGTGCCGTTGAGCTCTCGGACCGCTATATCAACGACCGCCAGCTCCCAGACAAGGCCATCGACCTCATCGATGAGGTCGGTGCCAGCTTCCATTTGAGGAAGAAGAAACGGAGCGTCGTCACGGTTCACGATATTGAAGATGTGGTGGCCAAGATGGTCGGACTCCCCCCTGCCCGGGTGACCCATGACGATATTGAGCTCCTCAAGGATTTGGAGAAACGGCTTAAAGCCAATGTTCTCGGGCAGGACGAAGCCTGTGAACATCTGGCCATGGCCATCAAGAGGAGCAGGGCCGGCCTCAACCCCCCCAACAGGCCCATTGGGAGCTTCCTCTTTGTGGGGCCGACAGGGGTAGGGAAGACAGAGCTGGCCAAGGAGTTGGCCCGAAGCCTCGGTGTCCACTTTGAACGGTTCGATATGAGCGAGTATATGGAGAAACATGCGGTGAGCAGATTGATCGGGGCCCCTCCCGGTTATATCGGGTACGAGGAGGGGGGACAGCTGACAGAGGCCATCAGGAAGCACCCCCATACGGTCCTCCTCCTCGACGAGATAGAGAAGGCCCACCCCGATCTAATCAATATCCTCCTCCAGGTCATGGATAACGCCACCCTCACCGACAACAATGGGAATATTGCCGACTTTAAACATGTAATCATCATTATGACCTCCAATGTGGGGGCGACAGAGGCCAATATTATGGGGTTCAAACAGGAGTCGGTCAGCAAGTTTGACGAGGCCCTCAAACAGTACTTTACTCCGGAGTTCCGGAACAGGTTGGATGCCATTATACGGTTCAAGCCGTTGAGTAGAGAGATTGTGGAGGGGATTGTCGATAAGTTCATTAAAGAGCTCAACGAGCAGTTGGCAGGGAAGCGGATAACGATCACCCTCACCAAGAGGGCCAAGAGCTATCTGGCTGAGAAAGGGTATGATGAGCAGATGGGGGCGAGACCCCTCGGCAGGCTCATAGCCGATGAGATCAAGACCCCCCTCACCAACGAGATCCTCTTTGGCCGCCTGGCCAAGGGAGGGGTTGTTCGGGTCGATCTCAGAGATGGAAAACTCCGGTTCAGCTACCGATGAGACAGATTCTCATACCGAAATTGAGCCCCTACAGCCATATATTTCCCGATCCGAGGAGGGCCGGGCCGGAGGGGCTCGTCGCCTTCGGTGGAGATCTCCACCCCGACAGGGTGCTCAAGGCCTACAGAGAGGGGATCTTTCCGTGGTACAGTGAGGGGGATCCCATTCTCTGGTGGTCTCCCGATCCCCGCTCCCTCCTCTATCCCGACGATATACGGATCAGTAGGAGTCTGAGGAGGAGTCTCAAAAAGTTTTCGGTCACTACAGACAGGGCCTTCGGAGATGTGATCAGGAACTGCCGCTCCATTCGGGCCGGCGATACATGGATCCTCCCGGAGATTATCGAGGTTTTCGAGGAGCTCCACAGACGGGGTTTTGCCCACTCTATCGAGGTCTGGCAGGAGGGGAGATTGGTGGGAGGGCTCTACGGCCTCAGCCTCGGAGCCGCCTTTTTCGGGGAGAGCATGTTCTCCCTTGTCAGCGATGCTAGCAAGGTTGCCCTGGTTAGACTCTGCGAGATAGCCCGGGAAGAGGGTTTTGCCTTCATCGACTGCCAGGTTCCCAGCGACCATTTGAGGAGGATGGGGGCCATAGAAGTGAGACGGGACCTCTTCCTCGACCAGCTCCAAGAGGCCCTCCAGAAACCGAGTCTGATAGGGAGATGGAACTTTGAGTTCACCGGAAAGGGGTTCTCCCCCTAGGAGTGGCGAACCCCCAAACGACGGTGATCTCAAAGGGTCAGATCGACTCCCGATCGCCTCCGGTATCGCTCTTTAGCTTAAGAGCGGTAGGGTTGGAACGACCCGAACGGACGCCCGTGGAGAGTGCGGTTGCACTCGTTGAAGCGGGAAGCTCCTCATTTCAATGAGGAGTA
>JAADDW010000013.1 GCA_013153715.1 Campylobacterota bacterium
ATCTCTGTTGATGGAGTTGAGCTGACAGGAGAGTTTCACCAGGGAGAGCTGGGGGCGAGAATAGCCTACCAGGAGGAGCTCACCAATCTCATGGGGAAACTCAACCATTTCGCCGTCACTCTGAAGGACTCCTACAACGAGATTCACAGAGACGGCTACGGACTGGACAACTCTACAGATCTGGACTTCTTTACAGGGAGTACCATTCGGGATATGGCGGTCAATCAGACTCTCATAGAGAACCCCGAGAAGATAGGGGCCTCCAGCAGTGAGGATACCCCCTCCAACAACGAGAACGCCCAGAGGCTCTACGATCTCAAGGATCAGGAGCTCTCCGAGCTCGATGGAAAAAACTTCATCAACTACTATATCGGTATGGTCAGCGATATAGCCTACTCCAAGGATTTCCATAGCAAGATGGCCCAGAACAGCCAGGTTGTGGTAGAGGCTGTGGAGAAGAAGCTGGAGGAGATTGGAGGGGTCAATATGGATGAGGAGCTGGTCTCCCTCATGCAACTCCAGAATGCCTACCAGGCGGCCGCAAAGGTGATTACGGTGACAGATGAGCTCCTCCAGACGGTGATGAATATGGTCTGATGGAGTTGGAAGTGGAGGAAGAAGGGGTAAAAAAGATTACATACGAGCCCGTATGTCATATTCTCTTCTCCAAGGAGTCCCATGCGCTTTCCCCTTGATGGAGATAGGAGTTTCAGGGAGAACCTCCTCTTCTGGATAGGGAGATATATCCGCCACAAACTCACCTCCCTCTCTACCAGACAGCTCAAGGATAGGGAGAGACTCCTCACAATTCTTGAGGAGCTAGATAGGGGGATCCACTCTATAGAACAACTCTCAGATTTGGCCCGGGAGGCACGGAGGAGGGGGCTCATAGGGATCAATACCTACTACAAGCCCCTTGAAAAGCTCTACCACTACCTCATCTCCCTCCCCATCGACTCTCTGAAGGAGATAGATGAGGAGATGGTGGCCGACTTCCTCACCCTCTCGACGGTGGGGCTCAGCGACGCCACCAAGAGAAATTACAGAATAGCCATGATCAACTTCTTCAAATATATTGAGCGCCAGAATAGAGATGGGGAGAAGAGCCACCTCTTCAATATAGAGCTGAAAAACTGGAGCGGTATCAGAGGGAGGAGCGGCATCAAACTCCCCACCTATCTTACGGAGAAGGAGATCGCCCTCTTCCTCAAAGGGTTGGAAGACCACCCCTTCCGTCCCCGAATAGCTCCGCGGAACAGGGCCATTATCAAATTGATTCTCTACACAGGAATACGGGTCGGGGAGGCGACCCACCTCAGAATGGGAGATCTCTCCCGCCACGGCGACAGCTATCTCATCAGGGTAACGGGAAAGGGAAATCGGGATAGAATTGTCCTCATGAAAGCCCGCCCCATAGAGAGGGATCTGGAGGAGTGGCTCAGAGTGAGGAGTTGTAGTGGAGAGATCCTCTTCTGCAATCCCCACGGAAAGCCTCTGACCCAAGCCTACATCAGCCAGATTGTCAGGGATATTCTGAAGAGGTGCGGAATAGAGAAGGAGAAGAGGGGGCCCCATATGTTAAGGCACACTTTTGCTACCCTTTTATATAATAAGAGCAAAGACCTAGTCCTCGTCCAAGAGGCTCTGGGCCACGCCAATCTGGAGACGGCACGGATCTATACCCATTTCGATCGGGAGAGGCTGGAAGAGGCCGCTACCATCATGGAGAATCTGAGAGAGGGGGAAAGATAGATGAAAGAGTGTAAGAGTCTAGAAGAGGTACGGAGAGAGATAGATAAGATAGATGAGGAGATTGTACGGCTCATAGCCCAACGGAGCCGTTATGTGAAGCAGGCCGCCAAATTCAAGGTGACTATCGATGAGATCAAGAGTGAGGAGCGGGTCAACGATGTCCTCTCCCATGTCCGCCACCTGGCCGCAACGATGGGGATCTCCCCCAATCTCGTGGCCGATATTTTCAAAATACTCATCGATAAGATGGTGGAGATGGAGATAGAGGAGTTCAAAAATGGGGGGGCCTACTGACCCTCCCTCTCCCCTTTTCCTCCCTCTGACTTCTGGTAGAACTTCTTGATCTTCTTAATCTCTATATAGATCTCTACCCTGTCGTTCCGTCTGATGAGAAGGGGGTTATTCCATGTATAGAGGGGGCGGGTATCTCCATACCCTGTAATAAAGAAGAGGGAGGGGTCGATCCCTTCACTCATGAGGAAGAGGGCGACAGCTTCGGCCCTCTTGATGGAGAGGACCCAGGGGTGGGGAGTCCCCTTTTTCACATGGCCTTGAACTCTGATGAAGAAGTGGGCCTCCTCTTCAATCTTCGCCAAGGTCTTGGCCAGATCCTTAAGGCTCTCCTTGGCCTTTGGGGTGAGGACGGAGCTCCCGTCGTAGAAGAGTATGTCATTGAATATACGGAGCATAACATACTTGGTGGTGACGCTGATCTGGAAGGCGTGGGGAGGGAGGAGCCTCTCTATCCGCTTCCTGATCTTCTTGGCCACATCGGTAGCAAAGGGGACAATTGGGGGGAGGACACTTACCCGAAGGGGTTTGAATTTAGGCTCCCCCTGGAAATAGGAGAGGAATTTGAGGGCCTTGGTCACATCGACAGTACTCATAGCGTAGAGGAGTATAAAAAAGGTGAGGAGGAGGGACATGAGATCCCCAAAACTCACCAGCCATCCGGGAATGGAGGGACACTCCTCCTCTCTCTTCTTTCTAGCCATGGAACCCCCCGTTATATGTTGTTGATCTGGATCTCAAACTCCACCCGCCTATTTTTACCCCTATTCTCCGGAGTGTCGTTGGGAGCTATCGGATCGTACTCCCCCCTCCCTACAGCCGAGAGGTAGCGGGGGTCGTAGCCACACTGGGTGAAGAGCTTGAGAATGCTGATAGCCCTGAAGGCGGAGAGCTCCCAGTTATTGAAGAAACGGGGGGAGCTGATGGGAGTGTTGTCTGTATAACCTATTATATTAATACGGTAACCGCTATCCTTGAACCGCTCACAGAAGGCGAGGAAGTACCCCTTTACCTCCGGTGTCGGCTGGTCACTGCCTGGAGGGAAGATGGAATCGCTCTGGACTCTGAGGACAAACTTCTCCCCATGCTCAATGACTTGGGCCTCTATTCCGGCCTCTGCCAACATCTGTTTGATCTCCATTAACTCCCTCTTCAACCTCTCCTTCTTCTTCAGTTTCTCGTGGAGCTTCTTGAACTCCAGATCCACCTTGTTGGGAATGAGGGTGTTGGACTCCTCAGTGGGGGAACGGCCCCCAAAGGCCTCGGTAATACCTCTGATAGATTGGTAGAACTTCTCCACAGAGACGGTACTCATGGAGTAGAGGAGTATGAAGAAGGTGAGGAGGAGGGACATGAGGTCCCCAAAACTCACCAGCCATCCGGGGAGTGAGGGGCACTCCTGCTCCTTCTTCTTCCGAGCCATCTTAGTCTCCCATCTCTACCCCCAACAGAGAGGCCAACTGTTGCTGAAGGGTATTGGGATTGACGCCCCGCTCAATACTCTTTACAGTAATAATGTAAGCCTCTTTGTAGAGGAGGATCAGATCTTTATAGTATTTGAGCTTCTTGGAGACCGGAATACAGAGTATGTTGGCCAGAATGGCTCCGTAGAGGGTTGTAATCATGGCCACGGCCATACCTGGGCCGAGGGCCGCAGGGTCAGAGAGGTTCTGGAGCATCTGGATAAGCCCGATGAGGGTCCCTATCATTCCGAGGGCTGGGAAGAGCTCCCCCAGGGCATCCCATACAGCTATCTCTGTGGAGAGCTTCTTGTCCTCCTGGGCTATGGCGCTGTCGAAGTTGGCCTCTATCTCATCCATACTCTGGCCATCGATGAGCATCCGCATAATGTTGCCCAGGATCTTATCCTGATCGTAGAATCTGTCTATGTCGGCTTCGAGAGCGAGGATTCCCTCCTTCCGAGCCTTTTTGGTGGCTTCTACGAGGAAGTTGATCATCTCCAGAGGGTCGGGCACGCTCGGTTTGAAGACCTTCCCTATGGCCTTTACTCCGTTGAGAAACTCTTTGAGGGGGAAGGAGGCCAGTGCTGCGGCGAAGCCTCCACCGATGACGATGAGCATCGATGGAGCATTGATGAAAGCGCCAATACTGCCTCCAAGAACGATGGAGACAATAATCAGCACCCACGCACCGATCAAACCTATGAGCGTGCCAATTTCCATAGACTGTCCTATCTCCTAGATTTTCGCTCTCTTGTCGCTTGTCGTTGGTTAGATTATCGGTGGGGGGGATTACTTTTTTAGCTGGCGAAGTTCCGTGAGGTACTCCTGAAGTTGCTCCATCATCTCGTCATAGGTGGGAAAATAGAGCTCCTCTCTCCCCCCATCTCGATAGGAGATGAGGAGAGTATAGCCGAGGAGCTGGACAGCCTCCCCATTCTCATAGAACCACTGGAGGGAGATGGTTGTCTCCACTCCATCCCGATCCCGCACGGAGACTGCCGGGGTGATGCGGAGAATGTCGGAGAGCTCTCTACCGCTGGCCATTCTCTCTCTCTATGATACTGCGGCAGACGATGCAGTATTTGGCATAGGGTTTCACCTTGAGACGGAGGGGTTTGATCTGCTCCCCACACATCTCACAGATTCCATACTCCCCATGTTCTATCTTCTCCAGAGCCTCTTCGATCTCCTTCAGCTCCGCTATCTGCTTCTCCTGGATGACTGTATCGATCATGTTATCTGCACAGAGGGCGGCATAGTCCCCCTCATCGTTGATCTCCACATTTTTCAGATCTTCCAATTCACTAGTTGCAATGGTGATATTCTCCAATATCTGAGTCCTCCGCTCCTCAAGGAGCTGTTTGAAGTAGTTAAGATCCATCACATCAACTCCACTATGAATTTTGACGGGAATTTTACCAAAGAAAACTTGTTTTATTATTAAGCGAAGGTACAAAAAATGGGCAATGTGGTATAATTCCAAGAAAAAAGGAGCTCCATGGAATTGAAGGCAAAACTCCAGCAGGACCTCAAAGATGCGATGAAGAGCGGTGATACCTTTAAAAGAGATACAATTCGATTCTTAATGAGCGCTCTTAAGCAAGTAGAGGTCGATGAGAGGCGGGAACTCAGCGATACCGATATTATGAAGATCATCCAGAAGGGGATCAAACAGCGCCAGGAGGCGGCCCAGCAGTATCGGGAGGGGGGACGGGAGGATCTCTACCAGAAGGAGATGGGGGAGATCGAGATTCTCCAGAGCTACCTTCCCAAGCAGTTGAGCGACGGGGAGCTCCGCCAGGAGGTGGAGAAGATTGTGGAGGAGGTGGGAGCCACCTCCATCAAGGAGATGGGAAAGGTGATGGGTGTCGCCACCAAGAGGTTGGCGGGGAGGGCCGATGGGAAGAGGATCAGCCAGGTTGTCAAGGAGTTACTGGGATAATCCCTTCATCTTCCGGACCGCCCCACCAATATCCTCCTGTCTCATGAAGTACTCTCCGATCAGGAAGGCATCGACCCCTATATCGTGGAGGGCCTTCACCTGGTCGTGGGAGTCGATCCCACTCTCGGCAACGATGATCTTTCCCTTGGGAATGAGGGGGACCAGCCGTTCGCTGAGGGTCAGGTCTATCTCAAAGGTCTCCAGATTGCGGTGGTTGATACCGATAATGTCGGCACCGGCAAAGATCGCCTTCACAAGGTCCCTCTTGTCATGGATCTCCACCAAGGCCTCCATCCCCAGATGTCTCGTATAGTCTAGGAGATCCTTGAGCTCCTTCCGACTGAGAATCTTGGCTATGAGGAGGACAAAATCGGCCCCGTAAACCAGAGCCTCCACCAGCTGGTACTTATCGATAATAAAATCCTTTCGGAGGAGGGGCATGGGGACATACCGCCTCACCTGGGTCAGATACTCCAGATCTCCCTGGAAGAAGTGGGGCTCTGTCAGAATGGAGAGGGCATCGGCTCCCCCCCTCTCATACTCCTTGGCGATGAGGAGAGGGTCGAAATCCTCCCGAATGACCCCCTTGCTGGGGCTCGCCTTCTTGATCTCCCCAATAATGGGGTAGGGATTCTCCGGAGTACTCCGGAGAACATCGTGGACAGGTCTCGGCAGGAAGGGGTTGTAGGCCAGACTCCTCCCCAACCACTCCAGGGGATACTCCTTTTTCCTCTGCTCCACCAGTTCCCGGGTCTTCTCTACAATCTCATCGAGTATCACCTCTCCTCCTTTAGACAGCCTTCAATGGCTTCGAGATGGGATTTCACTTCGGGGTCCTGGAGGCCCAGCTCATAATAGACCCGCCTTATGAGTTCCAAGGCCTCCCGACAGCGGCCCAGCTTGTAGTACCCCCAAGCCAGGGAGTCCAAATAGTAGGGGGAGTTGGGCTCCTTCTCCAAGGCCCTCTTCACCAGCTCCACCCCCCGCTCCACATCGAGATCGTGGTCGATATAGAGATACCCCAGATAGTTGAGGTAGATCGGATCTGGGACCTTCTCCACCACCTTCTCCAACTTCTCGGCCACCTCCCTCAAAAGTTGGGGATCCTTCTGCCGGGCCATCTCATACTGGAAGATAGCACTCATTCCCAGGTAGTGGAGATCTCCCCTCTCCTCGTAGAGCTCTTCGGCCAACTGGTAGGCACGGCGATAATCCCCCTTGGCCTTGTAGAGATCGAGGAGGAGATCCCTATCCCCTAGCTCATTGACATAGTCGATGGCCTTGTCATACTCTTTCTGGTAGATGTAGAGTTTCACCAGCTTCTTAGCATACTCGGGATCCCCATACTCTCTGTAGAGACGCTTGTAGGTCGATATGAGCCCCTCTATATCATTGTTGAGCCCGTAGATGGAGGCCAAGAGCTTGCAGACACTCTTCTGACACCCATATATCCGAATGTGGCTCTCCAGATAGGCGATAGCATCTTTGGGGCGGTCGAGATAGAAATAGAGAATGTAGGCGATGGAGTTGATAGTATGTTCGCTGGGATCGATGGCGTAGGCGCTCTCATAATATTTGAGGGCCTGATCATACTTCTTCTCGATGAGGTAGATCGACGCCAACATCTGGTAGTACTTGGAATCCCTCCTCTTCTCAATGAGTTTGAGGAGAATCTCCTTGGCCTTCTTGTACTCCTTGAGGGCGTAGTAGGTCTGGGCGAGGAGATCGAGGTACTCCAGATTGTCCGGATCTTCCCGAAGAGCCTTCTGGAGGAGTTCGATACTCTCCTCATACCTCTTGGCCGCCATATTGTTGGCAATGATCTTCTTGAGGAAGAGGTGGCTCCCCGTCATCTTATAGAGCTTCCTATAGAGTCGGGCGGCCTCGTCGTAGGCCCCGTTGGCTTCGAGAAAGATGGCTTTGAAGAGGTAGCTATTGATCTTCGCCTCATCTCTCTTGAGGGCCGGAAGCTCCCGTGTACTGCACCCTATCAGAAGCAGTGCCGCTATGAGTCCAATATAATACCTCTGCATTCTTTGCAAACCTCACTTATATGTTCTGGATCTCTGTAACGATCCCAAAAGGGGTACTCTCTACACTGTTTGGGACGGACCGGGTAGATTGTACACCCTCTCCCTCCCTCTGCCAGAAAGATACAGAGATACTCTCCCTGGGATTTTACCTCCTTGAGACTCCACCTATATCCCACCTTCCTCAGATACCCCTCTATCAACTCCCGGGTCTCCATTCCGAGGTACCTGCTGATCTCCTCTATCTCTCCTCTCCCAACCCAGACATACCCCCTCTCTCCCCGGCAACAGCGATCCATACAGAGGAGGCAGGCTCCGGGGTCGAAGGCGAAGGGGAACCCCTCTCTCTTTACTGGAGTCTGCATTTTATACTGTGTACCCCCACTCTCTCAAATATTCTCCTGGCCTGGACCCCATAGTGGTCGCCATCAAAGACTATAAGGGGCTCATGGATCTTACAGAGACTCTTGGAGCCCTTCCGAGCGGATAGGAGAACCAGGGAGGCCCCCCGATCGGCCTTGGGATAGACCAGCCGCATATCTGTTGTGGTGAGGCGGCACTCTCCCAGGGCCGTCAGAATATGGGGGAGTTGTTTGGCGTCGTAACAGAAGATAAAGGTCCCCCGGGGCTTCAGGAGCTTTGCCACCTTCTTGAAAAACTCCCCCATCGGGAGGTAGCCGGAGTAGCGGGCCATATCGACCATCCTCTCCTGGGCCCTCAAAACCCCGCTGTGGTAAAATGGAGGGTTGGAGATGATGAAATCGAACTGCTGGGAAAACTCTCTCTGGAGGAAATCTCCCTGATAGAGCTCTATGGGGAGTCTATTGGCACGGCTATTGATCTCGGCATAACGGAGAAATATCTCCTGGATCTCCACGCCGTAAACCTCCGTCCTGGGAAAATCCCTCTTGACCAAGAGGGCCAGAATTCCGGTTCCACTCCCGACATCGAGGAGATCGCCCCCTATGGGAAAGCGGGTGATGAAGTCATAGAGGAAGATGGTATCTGAGTTGTAACAGTATCCCCGCTCCGGCTGGTAGATGATCATCGCTCTCCTTCTCCATAGGCTATAATTTTATCCAAAAAAGGAGGAGAAATGATAATTATACCTGCCCGGCTCGCCTCGACCCGCTTTCCCGCCAAGGTCCTCTATGAGATCGACGGGATCCCCATGGTGATCAGAACGGCCATGGAGGCCCAGAAGGTCGATGAGGTCCTCATTGCGACAGATGCCCAGGAGGTGGTGGAGACAGCCTCCCGATACGGCTTCAGAGCTGTCCTCACAAGCAGGGAGCATCGGAGCGGGACAGAGCGGGTCAATGAGGCCGCCGCCAAGTTGGGGCTGAGTGACCATGAGATCATCATCAATGTTCAGGCCGACGAACCCTTCATAGAACCGGAGGTGATAGAGGCCGTCAGGGAACTGGCCATCTCCCACAGGGATGACCCTACAACAATGGTGACAACCGCCTACAAGGAGCTCCCCTATCGGAAGGGAGGGGATCCCAACATTGTCAAGGTGGTCACCGGTCAGAACGGCCACGCCCTCTACTTCTCCCGAAGCCCTATACCCTTTGATCGAGACGGGAGAGAGCCCCTCCTCAAGGTCCACCTCGGAATCTACGGCTACACCCGGAAGATGTTGGAGCGCTTCTGCGCCCTGGCCCCCTCACCTCTGGAGGAGATCGAGTCCCTGGAACAGTTGAGGGCCCTCTACCATGGCTACAAAATTCCCCTGGTCAGAGTGGAGTCGTCAAGCGTTGGCATAGACACGCTGGAGGACCTTATACGGCTGGGTCTTCACTAACTCCCTCGACGGTTTGCCCAGGTAGTAGCCCTGTCCATACTCCACTCCCAATCTCTTTACCAGTTGGAGGGTCTCCTCATCTTCGATGAACTCGGCCACCGTGGTAGCCCCAATATTTTCGGTAAAGATCGCTATGGAGCGGACGATCTCCTGGGCCCGGGAGTTCTCCTTGAGCTGTCTGATGATCCCCCCATCTATCTTGACGATGTCGGGACTGATATGGAGGAAGTAGTGGAGGTTGGAGTAGCCACTCCCAAAGTCATCGATGGCTATCCTGAGGCCGTACTGTTTGAGCCGCCGAATCCTCTGGAAGAAGTGCTCATCGCTCATCTTCACCTCTTCATCCTCTAGAATTTCAAAGATGAGGTACTGGGTGAGCTCCCTATGTTCCAAAACGATGGACTCGATAATCCGGGAGAGTTTGGTATCAAGGAAGTCGCTCTTCTTGAAATTGATGGAGAGGGTGACCCGCTCCCGACGGATAACATCGAAGACCTCCTGGAGGAGGGCCGTTGTGAAATCGATATAGTAGTTGGTTCGGGAGATGATGGGGAGGAAACTTCCGGGGTAGATGAGCTTGGTCCCGTCCCGGAGGCGGGCCAGCGCTTCGTAGATCACTATAGAGGGGTTCCTCAGATTGTAGATGGGTTGGTAGTGGATCTCTATCTGCTTCTCTATGATGAGCTCCGTAATCTTCTCGAAGCTCAAGAGGATGTCGTCGTGGCCGGTCTCCTGGCTGAGGATCTCTATTCTGTTGCGCCCATTATGTTTGGCCTGGTAGAGCTTCATATCGGCCCTCTTGATGGCGTCAAATATGTTCTGATCCACCTCTGGGATCTCGTTGAGGCCGATGGAGAGGGTCACATTGATACTGTCCTGATCCACCTGGATAGGTGTATTCTCCACCATGGCGTGGATACGGCTCAACATCTTCCGAATCCCCTCTCTACTCCCCTTCTGGGCGATGAGGAGAAACTCCTCCCCTCCATACCGTATGAGAATATCCTCCTTCCGTATATTCTTCTGGATAATTCGGGCCACCTCCTGGAGGACACGATCTCCAATATGGTGGCCGTAGGCGTCGTTGACATTTTTGAAGTAGTCGATGTCGATCATCGCCACCGCCACCTGATCGAGGGGGATGGAGTTCTCTATCCGTTTCAAGAAGTTGCGGTTATAAACCTGGGTGAGGGGGTCGATGAAGTTCCTCCTATTCTCCTTGTAGATGAGAAAGTAGAGCCCCAGGGTGAGGAGGGAGATCCCTCCGAAGAAGATGAGGAGGTGCTCCAGATAGTGTTTGAGGTTCTGGAGGATCCCATCTATACTCTTGTAGGCCTTGGTCGATATATCCATGACCAGAAATGTCTTGTACCTCTCCAGAACGGGAAGGGGGTAGAGGTAGGTGATCCAGAGGGTATCTATCTTCTGTTGGGAGAAGTAGTGGGGAGTTCCTCTGTCGAAGGTCTCCCTCCATGTGGCCTCCTCCAGGGGGAAGAATTTCTGGCCAAACTCCCCCCTATCTTCGGAATCCAGAGATCCATCGGCAAGGTAGCGGAAGTACCCCTTCTCATCTTCATAGATGAGATAGACATAGCGGTACTCCTCATCGATGAAGGTCGAAAGGAAGCCGTTGAGCCACTGGATTGTGGAATCCTCCAGCTGGGAGGGCCCCTCCACCTGTCCGACCTCCCTCTCCACCATAGCCTCGATGACCTGGGCACTGTGGCGGGCATCTTTGATCTTGATACCGATAAACTCCTCACGGGTGAGGGAGATGATCCGATCAAATTTGTAATAGAGTATGGAAATAAAGAGAATGAAAATGAGAATTGCGATTAAAAAATAGAGGTACTTCCTCAGATCCTGTCCCATCTCCGTTACTCCATATACTTCTCAAACTCTTTCGGGAGCTCGATATGGAGCTGAGAGATCTTCTTGGTATTGAAGATGATATTGGGTCTCCCCTTCTGCCAGAAGAAAGCTCCAATAGTCCTATCTTTGTGGCGCTTGTAACTGCCGTAGCTGGTGACAAAGATCAATTTGTTCAGACAGCTCTCCGGAAGAGCCGAGATCTTTTTGGTAAAGATAATATCTGCCTCTTCACACCGATCGACCACCTCCACATCTCTAAAATAGGATTCCACCTCCTCTCCCAATCCGTTGGCCACATAGATCCTGGTTACGGGACTATGGGCGTTGAGCTTGGTGGCTATATACTCGATGAGCTGGGCCTTGAGCCGTTCAACACTGGAACCAAAGAGTATCGAGCCTATAAGGAGGCAGAGGGCTATCTTTTTCAAAACTGATACTCCATTCCAAACCAGACTGTTCTATCGATCGTATCGACCCCCCTCAAGGTGAGGAGCTCTCCCCGAAAGGGGTCGAAGCCGTAATAGTTGCTCTTCAGGGCCTTGTGGAGGAGATTGATCCCCTTGAGATAGAGGGTAGTCCTCCTATTGGGCTGGTAGGAGAGGGCCAGATGGAGATCGTAACCCGCCTTGAGACCGCTATAGCCATCTCGATAGATGAGGCTGGTATAGCCATCTACCTTCCCCAACCCCTTGTAGAGGGTCAGATCCCCTCCCCGGTAGAGATTGGTCTCATTTCGGTGGAGCCAGCTCAGATAGTATCGGAAGACCACCTTATCCCGCTCCCCGTTCCAGCGGTAGTGGGTCCGGAAGAGGAGGGAGTCGATCTTCTGCCTCTTGGGAGAGTTGGTGATCTTCCTGCTCCTCGGATCTCGGACAAAGAAATCCTTATAGGTGACCCGTCCCCCCATGAAGGAGTAGAAACCCCCGTCAAACCTCTTGATGAACTCCCCCGATACGACCCTGGTCTTCCCCTGCCTCAAGGGTTCCTGGAGATTACCCCAGATCTCCTGTTCGATGAAGATGATCGGCTGGGGGACGAGGCCGGTCTCGATGGCAAAGAGCTTGACGGTATACTCCTCACTATTCCGTATATAGCCGAGTCTCCAGGAGCTCCGATAGTAGTTCTCCACCAGGTCCTCATAGATGAAATCCCGCTTGAAGGAGCAGGTGACGATATTGGACTGGTCGAAGAGGTAGTTCCCCTCAAAATAGGCTGTCAGGGTCCTATCCCCCTGGTACCTGTTCTTCCCCTTCTCTATCTCCCCATACCTGCTCTCCAGAAATTCGGTACTCCTCACCCTCCCCTTGGTCCCTACCAGAAACTTCCAGTTATCGACCTTGAACTCCCTGCTCACCTCCCCATCGATGAGGCTCTCATGGATATGGAAATACATCTCCTTATAGGGGTAGATATAGGGAGGATTCTCTACGGGGAGAACACCTTGGAGCTTGGGACTTGAGGAGTGGGTATTGATATTGTAATAGGAGAAGTTGGTGAGGGCCTTCCACCCATCTCCCTTGTAGTAGAGACCTGTATAGAGATTTTTCAGATAGGTCTTGGGATCTCGGGGCTCCAAGGAGATGGTCTTGGAGATGAAGGAATCGTAGCCTCCATTGAGAATACTGAAGTCGAAACGGACCCCTCCCTTGGTGATCTTGCACCCCACCATATCGATATGTTTGTTTCGGGAGAGGGGGGTCCCGTTGTAGGAGACCTTGGGGCGACGGACCACCTTGTGGTCGTAGTAGATGAGGTAGGAGTAATCCTCCAGCTCCTGGGCCCCGTAGAAATTGAGATCGTGGGTTCCGTAGGTGGCGTAGGAGAGATCGATTATATTGGCGTTCTCCCTATCGGGCTCCTTGGTGTAGAGTTTGATGATGGCCAGGGAAGGTTCGATGCCGATTGTGAAGGAGACAGCTCCAAAATAGATCTCTATGTGGTCGATGTAGCCGAGATCCATTTGGGAGAAGAGCTGGAGACCCCCTGTCCCCATGGCATCGATGACCTCCCTATCGTCGATGTAGAGCTTGATCAGATTGGCGTTGGGAGGTTGAAAGGGGTGGTAACCTGGATCGGTCAGACCGTACTCATTCTCATTGAACCGCATGAAGGGGATCTTCTCTATCACCTCAGCCAGAGATTTAATCTCCATCCGGTCCAGATCTTCCCGGGTAAAGACAATGACAGACCCGGCACTCTCCTCAATGGTCTTTTTGGAGAGATCGTCCTCAATGGCTAGGCGGTTGAGGATTTGATCCAGACTGAGATCCTCCCCAAGGAGGGGGACCATCAGGAGGGACCAGAGGAGAAATCGTCTCATTACCGTCGCCCTTTCTTCCTTCTCTTCTCAGCTATGAGCTCCCTCGCCAGGGAGTCTATCTCCCGCTTAGAGAGCCCTCTCTTTTCCTTCTTCCTCCCATTATCGACAGGGAGAGCCATTTTTTTTGGCTTTCTCTCCCCTCTCCCCTCTCCCTTCCCCTCTCTCTTGGCCTCTCCCTCCTCTTCAGGGGGGTTGAAGATGGTCAGGAGGAGGTAGAAGATGAAGAAGATGGTGGCGAAGATGATGATCCACTTCATCGGAAGAATGAGATCGAGCCACTCGGTCTTGTTCCGAATTTTGAGGTACTCCACAACATCGGAGTAGATATACTCGCTGAGGAGAAGGAGGAGGAGAAGGGTCAGTATCAGGGCGATACGGCGGCGAAATTTATAGATATAGTACCAGAAGAGAGCCGATTTAACTTGGCGAAACATGGAGACTCCTTAAAAGAGGGAGATACCAAGGGCGGCTAAGAGGGCGATAATTCCTTTACTCTTCAATTCATCGAGGAGCTTCAACCTCTCATCTTCATAGATGATAGCCAGCTCCTCCTGGGAGAAATCCTCCTTGGACAGCTTATTTTCGGCCAATCGGGCCTGAACTCTGAGCTCTACCCGGCGGTCAATTGCCTCCGCAACCTTCCGGGCAATTCTCCTATCGATCCGTAACCTATCTATCCAACTCATATCACTCTCTCTCTCCTGCTCAATCGTTTTTGGAGGTAGTCACTCAAGTCCATGAGGGCCAGAGTGACCAGGAAGATCATGAGGCCGGGGAAGAAGCTGACCCACCAAGCTATATCGATGACCTCCTTCCCTTCGCTGAGAATGGATCCCCAGCTCATCTCTGGAGGGAGGACCCCCAACCCGAGGAAGCTCAACCCCGATTCAGCCAGAATCGCCCCACCTACCCCAAATGTGAAGCCTACAAGGACTATGGGGGCCAGGAGGGGAGCAAAATATTTGAAGATGATGGTGGAGGTCGGCACCTGGGCGATCTGGAGAATCTTGATAAAGGGTTTCCGGGCAATTCCGTAACTCTCGCTCCGGACCATTCTTGCGGTCCCCATCCATCCTGTGAAGGAGATGACAATAATGAGGACTAGGGCGCTGGCTTGGATATAGCTGACCAGGGCGAGGAGGAGGAAGAATGTGGGGAATGTGAGGAAGAGATCGACCACAATGACGAAGACCCTATCGACAACTCCCCGGAAGAAGCCGGCACTCACTCCGGCTATGAGCCCTATGAGAGTGGCGATGAGGGCACTCCCAACCCCGATAATGAGGGAGTTCTTTCCCCCCTCTATCACCCGGGCCAAAAGATCCCTTCCCAACCGATCGGTCCCAAAGGGGTGGTCCAGGGAGGGGGGGAGGAGGATAGCGTTCCGATCCAGGAGATAGGGACTCTTGGTGTAGAAGAGATCCCCGAAGAAGGTGAAGAGGAGAATAGCCCCCAACAGGTAGAAGCTGAACCGTCTCATCGGTAGAAGGTGAGGGTGCTCTTTCCGAACTTCCGCCTCTTGTAGGAGCGGAAATCCCCTATCTCCTCCGGCAACTCCACCCGGCTCATATGTTCAACAATAATAGCCTCCACCACCTCCTTCGGAATCTTCTCAATGGCTTCGATAAGCTGGTCGTAGATCTCCTCAAACCCCTCCCTGATCTGGAAGGGGGGATCGAAATAGAAGTAGGCCTTCTCCCCCTCCCTCTGGAGCTCCTCTACAATCTCCTCCAGAATCTGGAAGGCGTCACCAAACCTGATGGTACAACGGTCGGGATCGAAGAGCTGGCAGTTCTTCTTGAGGACATCATAGGCTTGGGGATTTTTCTCTATGAAATAGACCCGCTTCGCCCCTCGGCTCAAGGCCTCCAATCCGACACTCCCGCTCCCTCCGAAGACCTCGACAAAATTCTTGTCAACAATGTCAAACTGGAGAATGTTGAAGAGAGCTTCCCGGAGGATACCCTTGGAGCTCCGGGTAATCTCCTTGTCCGGGAGGGCGATCTTCCTCCCCCTGTACTTCCCTCCGATGATCCGAGTCGATAATCCTCTTCCCACAACCCTCCTTTCCCTTTTGAGAAAATTTTAACATAATTTAGATACAATTGCACAAACTTCACCAAAAGGGAGGGTATGGGTAAAAGGGTTCGGAAGGTTGTCCTCGCCTACAGCGGGGGACTCGATACATCTGTCATTCTCAAATGGCTCCAGGAGGAGTACCGGTGTGAGGTGGTCACCTTTACCGCCGATATTGGTCAGGGAGAGGAGGTGGAGCCGGCCCGCCAGAAGGCCCTCAAGCTGGGGATCAAGCCGGAGAATATCTTCATCGAAGATCTGAGGGAGGAGTTTGTCAGGGACTATGTCTTCCCCATGTTCAGGGCCAACACCCTCTACGAAGGGGAGTACCTCCTGGGGACATCTATCGCCCGCCCCCTCATCGCCAAGAGGCAGATCGAGATAGCCAAGGAGGTTGGGGCCGACGCCGTTGCCCACGGAGCCACAGGGAAGGGGAACGATCAGGTCCGATTTGAGATTACCTACCTGGCCCTCGATCCAGATATTAGGGTCATAGCTCCGTGGAGGGAGTGGGACCTCAACTCCAGGGAGAAGCTCCTGGACTTCGCCCAGAGACACGGCATCCCCATAGAGAAACATGGCCAGGAGAGCCCCTACTCCATGGATGCCAACCTCCTCCACATCTCCTATGAGGGGGGAATTCTGGAGGATCCGTGGGCGGAACCTGAAGAGAGTATGTGGCGGTGGACCAACTCCATAGCCGAAGCCCCCGATGAACCGGAGTATATCACCATCGACTTCGAGAGGGGGGATCCGGTCGCCATCAACGGAGAACCCCTCTCCCCTGCCTCCCTTCTGGAGAGGCTCAACGACTATGGAAAACGCCACGGCATCGGGAGGATCGACATAGTGGAGAACCGCTTCGTCGGCATGAAGAGCAGGGGGTGCTACGAGACTCCGGGGGGGACAATCCTCCTCAAGGCCCATAGGGCCATGGAATCGATCACCCTCGATCGGGAAGAGGCCCACGAGAAGGATAAACTGATGCCCAAATATGCGGAGCTCATCTATAACGGCTTCTGGTTCTCCCCCGAGAGGGAGATGCTCCAGAGGGCCATCGACAAGACCCAGGAGAATGTGAATGGGACCGTCCGTCTCAAACTCCATAAGGGGAATGTCTTTGTGGTGGGTCGGAAATCCCCAAATACCCTTTTCGCACCGGAGTTCAGCACCTTCGAGGAGGATGAGGTCTATAACCAGAAAGATGCCGAGGGGTTCATCAGACTCAACGCCCTCAGGTTTATTATTGAAGGCCATGTAAGGAGGAGATCCAAATGAGAGTATTGCTCATCAAAGATGTCCCCAATCTGGGGAAGGCTGGAGAGGTCAAAGAGGTTAAAGATGGGTATGGGAGAAACTACCTGATCGCCAAAGGGTTGGCCCAGCTGGCCACTCCCGAGGTCATTAAGAAGTGGGAGGAGGAGCAGAAGAGGAGGGAGGCTGAAGAGGCCGCTGAAATTGCGAGACTCCAGAAATTGAAGGAGCAGATTGAGGCCATAACCCTCACAATCCGCCACAGAGCCGGAGCCAACGGAGCCCTCTTCGGAGCCATCACCAACAAAGAGGTGGCCCAGGCCCTCAAGGAGAGGGGGATAGAGATCGACAAGAAGCATATCGATATTCACCCCCCCATCAAGCAGACCGGCGAATTTGATATCGATGTGAAGTTGGGCCACGGGATCCACGGAACCCTGAAGCTCATAGTCGAAGCGGAATAGGTATGTTCGAGGCCACCACCATACTCGGGTACAGAAGGGAGGGGATCGCCGTCATCGGGGGCGATGGACAGGTCACCTTCGGGAATACAGTCCTCAAGGGGAACGCCACCAAGATCCGAAAACTCCACAAGGGAAAGATTCTGGCCGGCTTCGCAGGTTCGACGGCAGACGCCTTCAACCTCTTCGATATGTTTGAAGGAATCCTGGAAGGGAGGAAGGGAGACCTCCTCAAGAGTGTCATAGAGTTTTCCAAAGAGTGGCGGAAGGATCGGTATCTGAGGAGGCTGGAGGCGATGATGATCGTCCTCAACACCCGCCATATCTTCATTCTCTCCGGAACGGGAGATGTGGTGGAACCGGAAGATGGGAGGATCGCCGCCATTGGGAGCGGAGGGAATTTCGCCCTCTCCGCCGCCCGAGCCCTGGATCGCCATACCCAGTTGGAGGGAGAGGAGCTGGTGAGGGAATCTCTGAAGATCGCCGGGGAGCTCTGCATCTACACCAACACCAATATTCAACTACTGACCCTGGAGGAGTGATGGATCTAACCCCGAGAGAGATTGTTGCCTATCTCGATGAGTACATCATCGGACAGAGGGATGCCAAGAGGGTGATAGCCATCGCCCTCCGCAACCGCTACCGCCGTATGCAACTTCCCAAAGAGCTCCAGGAGGAGATCACCCCCAAGAATATCCTCATGATCGGGAGTACGGGGGTTGGAAAGACAGAGATAGCCCGACGGCTGGCGAAGAGTCTCGATCTCCCCTTCGTCAAGGTGGAGGCCAGCAAATATACAGAGGTCGGCTTCGTCGGGAGAGATGTGGAATCGATGGTTCGGGACCTGGTGGCCAACGCCATCGTTCTGGTCAAGGAGCTCCACAAGGAGCGGAATAGGGAGGCTATTGAGGAGTATGTGATCACGAAGATCTTGGAGAAACTCCTCCCTCCACTGCCCAAGATGGCTACCGAGGAGAAGAAGGCCGAATATGAGCGGAGCTTCCAGAGAATGAGGGAGCGGCTCCTGGCGGGAGAACTGGACAACCTCAAAATTGAGATCGAAATCTCCAAGAGCGCCCTCACCCTAGACGATACCAACCTCCCTCCGGAGCTGGTCAAAGCCCAGGAGTCGATAGCCAAGATCTTCGCCCTCGGCATCAATAGGGAGAGTGTCAAGAAGGAGGTGACGGTCAAGGAGGCCAAGGAGCTCCTCAGGAGCGAGGCCAGTGAGCAACTTCTGGATATGGAGCAGATCAAGGAGGAGGCCCTCCAGAAGGCCCAGGAGGAGGGGATCATCTTCATAGATGAGATCGACAAGATCGCCGTAGGCAGTAGCTCCCAAGGGAGACAGGACCCCAGCAAAGAGGGGGTCCAGAGGGACCTCCTCCCCATTGTGGAGGGGAGTACGGTAAATACCAAATGGGGACCTGTCAAGACCGACCATATCCTCTTCATAGCGGCGGGAGCCTTCCACCTCAGCAAGCCCAGCGATCTCATTCCGGAGCTCCAGGGCCGCTTCCCCCTCAGGGTCGAGCTGGACAGCCTCGACGAGGAGGCCCTCTACAAGATTTTAAAAATGACCAAGAACTCCCTGGTCAAACAGTACCAGGCCCTCCTTGAAGTAGAGGGGGTCCAGCTGGAGTTTGACGATGCCGCCCTGAGGGCCATCGCCCGCTACGCCCACAATGCCAACCAGAAGATCGAAGATATAGGGGCCCGGAGACTCCACACAGTTATAGAGACCCTTCTGGAAGATCTGAGCTTCGAAGCAGACCAGCACAGGGGGGAGAAGATCACCATTACCCGTGAATTTGTAGATGAACAGCTGGGAGAGATCATAGAGAATGACGAACTGGCAAAATATATCCTCTGAAAATTCCAGAACCAAGGCGGGCTTCGTCGCCCTCATCGGGCGTCCCAATGCCGGCAAGAGCACCCTCCTCAACTGGCTCCTCGGCGAGAAGATCGCCATGGTGAGCCACAAAGCCCAGGCCACTCGAAAGAGACTCTACGCCATCGTCATGTATGGAGATGCCCAGATCATCTTCATCGACACCCCCGGTCTCCATGAGAAGGAGCGGCTCCTCAATAAATTCATGTTGGAGGAGGCCCTCAAAGCCATGGGGGACTGTGACCTCATCCTCTTCCTGGCCCCTGTCACCGATCCGACCACCCACTACGAGCGGTTCCTCCAGCTCTCCCAGAAACCCCATATCCTCGTTCTGACCAAGATCGACCAGGTCTCCAATGGAGAGCTCCTCCAGAAGATCGCCGACTACCAGAAGTACCAGGACCGCTTCCTCGAACTGGTTCCTGTCAGCGTCAAAAAGGATATAGGGAAGGAGGAGCTCCTCAAAGCCATTGTCAAACATCTCCCAGAACACCCCTACTACTACGACCCAGAGCTTCTGACCACCGAGAATATACGGGACATCTACAAGGAGCTCATTCGGGAGGCCCTCTTTGAGAGTGTCAGCGACGAAATCCCCTATGAGAGCGATGTTGTGATCGAGAAGATCGAGGAGAGTCCCACCATGGATCGGGTCTATGCAATGATCATCGTGGAGAAGCCGAGTCAGAAGGGGATCATCATCGGCAAGGGAGGGGAGACAATCAAGAGAATAGGGAGGAGGGCCAGAAAACTCCTTGAGGAGTTTAGTGGAAAGAAGATCTACCTGGAGCTCTTCGTCGTTGTCAAAAAGGGGTGGACCAAGAGCAAGAAGGAGCTGGAACAGATCGGTTACATCTTCTAGAAGCCCCATTTCTTCCCTCTTCTTTAGGAGGGAGCTACAGATAGAGGATTTAGCCCAATATTAAGTCTCCCTCTGTTACAATTGCGAAAATCCCCTGACTGGAGTCCTATGAAACGGGAAAAGACCGCCTTTTATGTCTCAATAGACCCCTACAACCAGAAGAGCTACCTCTTTGACCGAACCAAACGGATCCTCCGCTCCTTTCAGCCCAAATTTGTCAAGAAGAACTTCTACATCTCCTACATCAACTCCCGTGACTTCATCTTCACCCAGGTCCAGATCAGCAAGAATATCCCCCCCGAAGATCTGAAGGATGTGATAGAGCTCCAGGTCTATGAGGAGCTGGACCTGGACCAGACGGTCGAGTATAAGATTGAGTACTTTGAATTCTTCTCCATTCCCAGCGATCGGAACCGCTACTTCCATGTCTTCGTTACGGAGAGGACCATTATCGAGGAGACCTTCAAGGAGATCCGCCGCTCCATTCCCTACATCGACCAGATCGTCCCTTCACCCCTCCTCTTCAAGACACTCTACACCAACTCGATCCTCGACATGGAGAGTGTTGACCTCTTCATCTACTTCCAGCGCCACGACGCCTTCCTCTCCATCTACCAGGAGGGAGACCTCATCTACACCAAATCCCTCAAGTACTCCTTCAAAGATATAGCTGAGCGGCTCTCCGCAGAGCTGGGTCAGGACATCAGTGTCGATGAGGTCCTCCAGGACCTCTCCAAAGAGGGGCTGAAGGTGAGTGACCTCAAGAAGTTTAACGGCTATATGAAGATCTTCGGGGAGCTCTTCGTCCACATCAGCGATATTCTTATCTACGCCAAACGGGCCAACAATATAGAGCTCATCGACAATATCTACATCAGTAGTGAGATCGGTTTCATTCACGGGATAGAGGAGTACTGCCAGACCTACCTGACCGGCAAGGTTTACGACTTCAGTTTCGACTACGGCATCCAGACCAACGAGCACTTTGTGGAGGATCTCCACTTCCTCATGGTCTTGACGGCCCAGGACATTCTGGAACGGTACATGGAGTACCCCAACTTCACACTCTTCCCCCGACCGGCCCCCTTCTTCAAGAGGCCGTCGGGAGAGCTGGTCCTGGTCCTCCTGGCCGGTATTCTCATTGGGGCCGCCTATCCGGCCTACAACTTCTTCATGGGCTACAAATACAGATATGAGGCGGCCCTCCTCCAGGCCCAGTACCCCTCTATCCACGCCAAGAGAATCTCCCTGGAGAAGAAGGTCAACGCCCTCAAGAAGGAGCTCCAGCAGATCAAGGAGAAGGTTCTGGAGAAGGAGAAGGAGCTCAAGAGGAGTGAGAATATCCTCAACGCCATCTACGCCAAGAAGGTCCACTATGTGATGAAGGGGGCCACCATAGCCGAACTCTCCCAAGACCTGGTGAACCATAAAATCCTGGTAACCCTCATTGAGAACAACGATTCTACCATGGAGTTCAATGTGACCGCCACAGATGACAAATCCATCACGAAATTTATCAAGTATATTACCGATAATAAGTTTGATCGTTTTGATATTGCAACGGAGGAGATCAATAAGACCAAGACAGAGACCAACGCCACTCTCTATTTCAGCAGGATAGAGGTACGGATCAAATGAGTCTCGACCAGCGGATAGACAACTTTTTCAAGGGGCGGTCCCAGAGTGAAAAGAATCTCCTCTATCTCACGGTCCTACTGGTGGTGGCGTGGCTCCTCTACGAATATCTGGCCACTCCCTCGGAACGGTTTATGAAGAGGGAGAAGAGGAAGAAGGAGAAGATAGCCGCCAAGCTCAAGGAGGATAAGACCTTCTTGGAACGGATGAAAGTGAAGGGTGACCAGGAGTACTACATCAAATTCTACAGAAAGAAGATCGAGGGACAGAAGGCCCGTTACGCCCAGGTTGTCGAGAAGAAGAACTATCTGGAGAAGAAGATCAAAGAGCTCTCCTATCTCCTCTACAACAAACAGAAGTGGGCGGAATTCCTCAACTCTCTAACCCACAAGGCCTCCCAGAATAGAGTGAAAATAGATTTCATAGAAAATACATTCCTCGATGTCACAAAGAATTTCGGCCATGTCTTGGAAGTCGAGATCGGTTGCGAAGGGGATTTTAAAAATCTCATCGCCTACCTCAACGATATTGAGCAGAGCGATCTGGTAGTGGATATTTACGCCCTCCAGATGGTCGGAGCGAAACCGACAAAACTTACATTCAAGGTCTCGGTATGGGGTATCAATCTCTAATCCTTCTCCTCCTCTCCCTCTCCCTGGCCTGGGGAGGGGGCTACCCCGACATCGACCAGATCATCGAGAAGATCAAGGTCCCCCGCCAAGGGTTGACCCGGGAGGAGATAGCCAAACTGAAAAACCCCTTCATAGGCGATGAGAAGCTCCATGCGGTGATCAATGGGAAGGGCACCAAGAGGCGGAAGAAGATAGTCTTCAGACTGGAATCGATCTTCTCCAATCGGGCCAGAATTAACGGGAGGTGGTACAGAGTGGGGTCCAAGGTGGGGAATTACCGCCTCGTCGCCATAGGCTCCCGCTCTGTTGTCCTCCAAAGGGGGAACCGCCGTATCAGGTTATTTCTCTGGAAGCGAACACCGAAGCTGAAACTCATAAAGATAGAAAGATAGTCGGAGCGGTCGATGAGAAAAGTACTACTCTTCCTCCTACTCACCACTGCCCTCCTCTACGGTAAGAGCTGTGATACCCAGCTCTTCACGCTGAAGAGCGCTCCGGGCCTGAAGGTCAAGGAGTTCATAGACAATATTGCCCAGGAGTGCCACCTCAGCGTTGTCGTCAAAGATAAGTACGCCAAGAGGGCCTTGGAGAAGAGGTTGGGGAGGATCAACCTGGAGAAGGTCTCCCTCTACGAGATCCTCAACCTCATACTGGAGGAGAACGACCTCTCCTACACCATCGAAAATGGAGTTCTGAAGATCAGCTATCTCGTCACCCGAACCTTCCATGTGGACTATGTCATCTCCAAACGGACAGGTGAGGCGACTACAGACGCCTCCGTCGATGTGGGAGGGGTATCAACCAACGGCTCCCAGACCAAAGAGACCCGGGATGTCAACCAGATCACCTCCAAGGAGGAGTTCGACTTCTGGAAGAACCTCCAGGAGGAGATCTACCATATTCTCAACCGCCCCGAAGATAGCTACAAAGCCCCCAAGCCCATTGTCAACGAGAAGGCGGGACTCATTACGGTAACCGCCACCAAGGAGCAGGTGGAGCGGGTGAGAAAGTATATCAACATGATTGAGGATCGGCTCCACAAGGAGGTCCTCATCGATGTCTCCATCCTCGCCGTCTTCCTCAACGATCGGTACACGGCGGGGATCGACTGGAGCAGGTTCAGTCTCACCCTCAACGGGAATACAGATGCCAGCGGTACATTTGTCCCGACCAACCCCATCGCCCAGTACACAGATGTGGCTGTCGGGAGCAACTTTAAGAACCTCTCCCACGCCTCGACGGCCACCACCATTATCAACGCCGCCTTTAACCTCTCCGGGCTCATAGAGTTCCTGAGACAGAATGGGAAGGTGGTGACCCTCTCCAACCCGAAGATTCTGACCCTCAACAACCAGCCGGCCATTATCACCATAGGGGATACCCTCAACTACAATGTTCCCACATCGATTACCATCAGCGCCAACAGCAACGGGTTGGGACAGAAATCCTACACCCCCTCCTCCATCTTTGTCGGGATCCTCCTCAACATCACTCCGGAGATCACCCAGGACGACCACATTATCCTCAGAATAAACCCCTCCATCTCGGAGCTCCGCAACCCGGAGGAGGCGGACATCTCCAAGGGGAGCTTCCGGGAGATCGCCCCAGACACCAAGGAGAAGAAGATCTCCACTGTTGTCAAGGTGAAGGATGGAGCCACCCTCATCCTCGGAGGGCTCATCTCCAACACCAGAAATTTTATGGTCAACGGGGTACCCCTCCTCAAGGATATTCCCATTCTCGGAGCCCTCTTCAAGAGCAAGAAGAAGAACCACCAGCGTTTCGAGCTGATCTTCGTTATCCGCCCCAAGGTGATCAAGGAGAGCTCCATGGAGAATATCGGTCTGAAGGACCTGGGATTTACAGAGTTGGGGAGCTATGGCCAACCACGATAAATCCTACTACCTCCAGGCCCGGGACGCTTTCATAGATAGCAGTCGGGCCCAGGACTTCATCAAGATAGACTCCAGCGTCGTCCATCTGGAGCGGCTGAAAAACCACTATGAGAAACCCTTCAAATTTATCCTGATCCATAGTGAACCCGGGCTGGGGAAGACCATTCTCCTCCAGAGACTGGCCTATGAGCTGGACGATCCCCACCTCCTCCCCTTCTTTAAACCCTTCTTCTCCATAGAGGCCTTCAAGGAGACCCTTTCCGATCTTCTCTTCGACAGGAGGGCCACCGATTTCGATGGCGACATCCATAGGTTGGACTATCCGACCAAGACCATCATCCTCGACGAGGCCCAACTCTATGACGAGACCTTTTTGGAGTTTGTACGGGTTCTCTCCGATACCCAGAAGTTTCGGTTTATCCTCTCTATGCACCAGAACGCCAATGAGCAACTCTTCGCCAAGGAACATTTCAAGACGAGGATCTTCGACACCATCGTCCTCTCCCCTCCGACCCCTGGAGAGCTCCTCATCTATATCCAGAAGAAGCTCCTCAATGTCCAGCTCCTCGACCTAGCCAAGGCCTTCGGAATGGCCGAGGCCAAATATATCCATAGCCACACCCGGGGCAATTTCCGACTGACCAACAGGTTCCTCTTCACCCTCTTCGACATTATGCACTACTTCGACGAACACAGACCCTCCATGGTGGACAGGGGGAAGATCGACAGGAAATTCCTGGAGATGAGCGCACTCTATTTGGGATATATAGATGCATGAGTATGAGGCACTCTACAGGAGATGGAAGCGGTACAGGCTCAAGAGGGTAATTACCAGAGTCTCCCTCATCTCCCTCCTTCTGGGGAGTATCGGGATCGGCATCTGGAAATATCCCCTCATCAAAGGGGAGCTCTCCAAAGGGTTCTCCCTCTTTCAAAGGTCCGGAGGAGGGGAGGAGGCCCCCCTCCTCCTCCCTTCCAAGGAGTTTGAAGAGAATCTGACTCCCCCTTCTCCCCCCAAAAAAAGGGCTACCCAGAAGAGGAGGAGCCATCGGAGAAGGGAGACGAGGGAGACCAAGAGGGTCCCCTCCCCTCCTCCCAAAAGGAGCTCTCCAGTGGTCATACAGGAGCATAAGATAGATCCCCAGGCCCTGGAGAGGCTCTTCTCCAAGAAGCCCAAGCTCTCGACAGCCCTCCTGCTGGCCAACTACTACTATGAGAGAAAGGGGTACAAGAAGGCGGCCTTCTGGGCCCTCAAGGCCAATGAGTTGGATCCCAACAGTCGGGAGAGCTGGCTCCTCTTTGCAAAATCCCTTGCCCAGAGTGGCGACAGGAATAGGGCCATCGCAGTCCTCCAGGTTTACATCAAAAAGAGCGGTTCTCCAGAGGCCAAGGCCCTCCTGGAGCAGATCACCAAGGGAGAGATCCAATGAGACCACTCCTCCTCCTTCTCCTCTCCTTCACCCTCTCCTTCGGGACCACCGTCGCCCAACTGATCCAGATGTACAAGGAGAAGAACTACTACGATGTCTGTTCCAAAGGGGTCAAACTCTTCAACAGATTGAAAAGGGATGAGAATCTGGTGACCATGTACGCCTTCTCCTGTCTCTACAGCGACAGGCTGGACCGCCTCTCGGTCCCCCTCCTCCTCCTGGGAAAGAGCCCCCAATCCCGGAGGAACAGGGCCTACCTCTCCCTCATTCTCGCCCAGAAGAATCTCCTTGTGGCGGCCCTCTTCGACGGCCTCCAGCTCCAGGGTATCAACTTCCCCACCACCGACCACATCATCTCCCGGGTCTTCGACCTCTACTTTAAAAAAAGGTACAAAAAACTCGATAATAGATACATCATGGAAGATGGAGAGGGAAAGTACCGACTCTACACCAAAAAGGTGGGAGAGGAACGGTGGCTCTTCATCGAAGAGATTCGAGACGGCAAAAAGTTCATACACAGATATAAGTAGAGGACCCCATGACCAATAAACTTCTCTATCACCTCTTGAAGAGTATCGATTTCGATGAGAAGACTAAGGGCGAGATAGCCCAAAAATTGACAGAGAATAAAAATATCTTCAACTTTCTCATCAATCGGGGGTTCCTCAAACCCGAGGAGCTCTTGAGGCTTATCGCCAACCTCTTGAGGGAGGGGAAGATCTCCATCGAAGATCTCGATTCCATAGGCGGGAAGATTAAGGAGGAGGTCCTCAAATATTACGCCAAGATGCTCCACATCAGCTTTGTGGATCTCGATTCCATCGACTTCGACCTCAAGATCGCCTCCAAATTTCCCGTCAACCAGCTCAAAAAGTTCCACGCCCTCCCCCTCAAGGAGAGCGACATCAATGTCTGGATCGCCCTTGCCGACCCCCTCGACATCGGGGCCCAGGAGGCTCTCCAGCGCTTCGTTCCCAGGAAACCGATTAAAATTGTTCTGGCGGACAAACAGCAGATCGATAACTATCTGAACAAGTTGGAGCTCAATGAGAATATCAAGGAGCTCATCAACGAGATCCGTCAGGACCTCCAGAGCGGGGCGACAGACCGGGACAACATCGAAGAATCCAGTGCAATTCTCAAACTGATCGAGGCAATTCTCAAAACCTCCATCCTCTCCCGGGCCAGTGACATCCATATCGAACCGACAGAGAATAACTGTATTGTTCGGGCCCGGGTCGATGGGATGTTGACAGAGAAGTTCATCTTCGATAGAGACATCTATCCCCCCCTCTCCTCCAGGTTGAAACTCTTGGCCAACCTCGACATTGCGGAGAAGCGGAAGCCCCAAGATGGGCGGTTCTCCGAAACCATCATGGACAAGGAGTACGACTTCCGTATCTCTACTCTCCCCATTGTGACGGGAGAGTCCATAGTCATCCGTATCCTTGACAAGTCCAAGGCCCTCATCCCCTTGGAACAGGCCGGTATGAGCCGGTACAACTTTGAGGTCTTCACCAAAGCCCTCAAAACCCCCTACGGGATCATTCTGGTCACAGGGCCGACGGGGAGCGGTAAATCGACGACCCTCTACGGAGCCCTCAACATGCTCCGGAGTGTGGAGAAGAAGATTATCACCGTAGAAGACCCTGTGGAGTACCAGATCAATATGGTCCAGCAGGCCCAGGTCAATCCGAAGATCGGCTTCACCTTCGCCTCGGCCCTCCGCTCCATTCTCCGGCAGGACCCGGATATTATCATGGTCGGGGAGATTCGGGATCAGGAGACCATGAGGATCGCCGTCCAGGCGGCCCTGACAGGCCACCTGGTCCTCTCAACCCTCCACACCAATGACGCCATCAGCGCCATCAACCGGATGATCGATATGGGGATAGAGCCCTATCTGGTCAGTGGAGCCCTCATAGCTATCGAGGCCCAGAGGCTGGTCCGCCGCATCTGCCCCAACTGTAGGGAGGAGGTGGAGCTAGAGCCCTCCCTCTTTGAGGAGATCCGCCCCTATCTGCCGAGCAGGTATAAATTTTTCAAGGGGGCCGGATGTAAGGAGTGTGAATTCAGCGGTTACAAGGGGCGGGAGATGATCAGTGAGGTTCTCCGGATAGATGAGGATATATCGAGAATGATCGCCCGGGAGGAATCCAAGGAGAATATTCGGAAGGCGGCTTTGGAAAAGGGGTTTAAATCGATGTTGGTAGATGGGATCAACAAGGCCATCGAAGGGAACACAACCATTGAAGAGGTCTTGAGGGTGACAAGGCTCTAAGATGAAGTATTTCAATGTGGTGGTCCTCCACAAGGGGAGGAAGGATACCTTCCTGATCCAGTCCAACACCAAAAGGGAGGCCCTCACCAAGGCGAAACTCAAGGCCAATGGGGGGGTCGTCGTCAAGGTGGAGGAGACCTCTCCCCCCCTGGAGGAGACCCTGAACCAGCTGAAAAACGAACTCCTGGACAAATTGAGTAAGAAGGCGGTCAACCGGCAGGACCTCATCGCCTCTATCCGCCAGCTGGCCGTTATGACCAATGCGGGAATTCCCCTCCACGACGCCCTCCTGGAGATCTCCCGGGCCACCAGCAACAATCGGCTCCGCTACATCTTTGAGGAGATCTCCGAAAATATCAACGCCGGAATCAGCTTCTCCCACTCCCTGGAACGGTACAAAAATGAGCTGGGCTCCCTGAGCGTCACGATGATAGAGTTGGGAGAGCGGACAGGGGATATGTCCCACGCCCTCTTCACCCTCGCCGACATTCTGGAACAGATCGACGAGAATGTGAGGAAATTCAAGAAGGCCCTCCGCTACCCCCTCATCACAATAGGGGCCATGGGAATAGCCTTTGTCATCCTCATCAGCTTCGTCGTCCCCAAATTCAAGGCGATCTTCGCCAAGCTCCACGCCGATCTCCCCCTCCCCACAAAGATACTCCTCTGGCTGGAGCACGCCTTCAACACCTATGGACCCTACCTGCTGGCGGGCCTCTTCATCACCATCTTCACAGTCAAATACCTCTACAAGACCAATGAGGAGTTTAAGTATAAGATGGATACCTTTATGCTCAAGGTCTATCTCCTCAAAGATATTATCTACTACTCCCAGCTGACCCGCTTCATGCTGGTCTTCAGCGAGCTCATCAAGGCTGGGATCCCTGTGGTCGATGCCCTGGAGAACTCTGTCAGCATGATAGACAACGCCTACATGAAGGAGAAGCTCTACATTGTGAAGCAGATGGTGGAGAAGGGCTCCTCCATCAGGGACGCCTTCAAGGAGACGGGGCTCTTCGAGAGTATGATACTCCAGATGGTGGCGGCTGGAGAGGCCAGCGGACAGCTGGACGCCATGTTGGAGAAGGTGACCGAGTACTACGCCATGAAGTTCGACTACATCTTGGATAACCTCTCCACCTATATCGAACCCATCATGTTGGCGGTCATCGCCGCCCTGGTCCTCCTCCTGGCCCTCGGTATCTTCCTCCCCATGTGGGATCTGGCCAGCGCCGTCAAAGGGCATCGCTAGGAGATGAGGCCCGCCTCTCTGAGGAAGCGGGAGGGGCGGAACTCCTCCTTTCTCACAGGATCGTACCGGGCGTAGCTGAGGTAGAGAATATCCCGGGCCCGGGTCACAGCCACATAGAAGAGCCGCCTCTCCTCTTCGATACTCCCCCCCTCTCTCCGGGCCAGTTTTGTATTGGGGAAGCGCCCCTCCATGAGATCGATGATATAGACCTCATCAAACTCCAACCCTTTACTCCCGTGGACTGTCAAGAGGTGGACCCCCTCTCCCTGGGCCATCTCCGAACTCCCAAGGACCATGGCGTTGTAGAAGGAGTGGATCCCCCCATAGTGGCTGGCCAGCTCCCTAATGAGCCCCTTCCGCCCCTCTATCCTCTTGAGGGCCTCCTCCCGGAGTCTAGGGTCGATGGAGCCATCCTTCAATTTGGCCCTCTTGGAGGCCAGCTTCTCCACAATGTGCCGATAGATGCCGCTCTCCAAGAGGATCTGAACATACTTTTCGGTACGGCGGATGGGACGGAGCCTTCTGAAGAGGGAGGCCAACTCCTCCAGGAAGAGGGCCCCCTCTTGAGAGAGTTTGGGGTGGAGGAGGAGGGGGGAGGAGAGGAAAGAATCCCCCACAACTCCGTGGAAATTCCCCTTACTCCCCATCTGGACAAAGTCATCGAAGAGGGCCAGCTGGACATTCCGCTCCCTCTTGACAAAAGGGTTCCTCTCCAGAGGATCTAGGAGTCCCTTGACCAGATCCCCCTCTCCACACAGGACCGCCCCCTCGTAGAGCTCCTTGCCGATATGGGCCCCTATCCCTTTGGCAAACTCCATAATATGGATAAAGGCGATCATATCCTTGGGGTTGAGGGTGAGGGCGAGGAGGTCGAAGAAGGCCTTGATCTCGGCCAGATCGAAGAAGCTTATCCCTCCCCTCCGCTTACACCCGATCCCCCGTTCCCGAAGGGCCGTCTCTATTCCGTCGGCTGAGCTGTTGTTCCTGAAGATAATGGCTATCCGATCCTTCGGAGTCGGGGAGGAGGCCACCATTCGGGCAATCCCCTCATACTGGGCGTAGAGATCGGGGAAGGCCAGGAGTTTGGGGGGGACCCCCTCCTCCCGCCTCATCACCTCCAACCTCTTGGGGAAGATCCGCTCATTGTGGGAGATGACCCTGTCGGCAAGGTCGAGAATGGGGCGGGTGGAGCGGTAGTTCTTGGAGAGGTTGAGGACCCTCCCGTTCCGATACCGCTGGGTAAAGGAGGCGATAATGGCGATATTGGCCCCGTTGAAGGCGTAGATACTCTGATCGTAATCTCCGACACAGAAGAGGCTCTCTGTCGAGAGACTCTCCAGAAAACGGGCCTGGAGATTGTTGGTATCCTGATACTCATCGACCAGAACCTCCCGAAAAGGTCTGATACTCTCCCGATAGTCGATGGCCTTGAGGAGGAGATCGTTGAAGCTGAGGTAGCCGTACTCCCCCTTGAGCTCCTCGAACTCCTGGACAATATCATCATAGACCTCCCGAAACTCCCTCTGTTCCCGGGACCGCTCCCCTACCCACTCTCCAAAGGAGATGGCCGGTTGGCTGTTCTGGTAGAGGTTGTAGAGGTCGAAGAGGGTCCCAGCCTGGTAGGGATCTCCCTCGAAACCGGCCCTCTTAAAATCCCTCCGCCCATAGACCGTCTTGAAGAGGAGCTTCAACTCCTTGGGCTCCTTCAGTGTGAGGGTCGGATCGATCTCCTTGAGCCACCGATAGCTGACGGCGTGGAAGGTCCCCGCCTCTATGGCCAACTTCCCGAACCGCCTCTCCAGGCGACCTACCATCTCCGCCGCCGCCTTGTTGGTAAAGGTGAGGAGGAGGATCTCCCGAGGGTCGATCCCCTCTGTCAGGAGCCTCTCGATCCGTGCCACAATTGTCGAGGTCTTCCCTGTACCGGCACTGGCAATAACCAGATTGGAACCGAAGGGTGCATCGACTGCGGCCTGCTGTTCCGGGTTGAGAGCCATGGGACTCCCTCCTTTGAGAGATTTGGGACCCGTTATTCTACCCTCTTTGCTATAATTACAGTAAATTTTCCTCAGGAGCACCCAATGAATGAGAAGCACTACGACCCCACCAAGGTAGAGTCCTCCTATTACAAAATATGGGAGGAGCGGGGGTACTTTGAGATAGATGGAAATCGGGAGATCCAGAAGGAGGGACGCCGTTTTTCCATCATGATGCCCCCCCCCAATGTGACCGGCCGCCTCCACATCGGCCACGCCCTGACCTTCACCCTCCAGGATATTATTGTCCGTTACAAGAGGATGGACGGCTTCGAGACCCTCTGGCAACCCGGAACGGACCATGCCGGAATTGCGACCCAAAATGTTGTGGAACGCCAGCTCCTGGCCAAGGGGATCAGGAAGGAGGAGATTGGAAGGGAGGAGTTCCTCAAACATGTCTGGCGGTGGAAGGAGGAGAGCGGTAACGCCATTGTCACCCAACTCAGAACCCTTGGAGTCTCCCCAGCATGGAGTCGGGAGCGCTTCACAATGGACGAGGGGCTCAAGAACGCCGTCCGAAAGGCCTTTGTCCAGCTCTACAATGAGGGGCTCATTGTCAGGGGAAACTACCTCGTCAACTGGTGTACCCATGACGGGGCTCTCAGCGATATTGAGGTGGATTACAGGGAGGAGGAGGGTGCCCTCTACTATATCCGCTACCCCCTTGTCGACGGAGAGGAGAGTCTCGTTGTCGCAACGACCCGACCCGAAACCTACTTTGGGGATACGGCGGTCATGGTCCATCCCGAAGATCAGCGGTACAAGAGGTTCATCGGCAAGAAGGTACGGCTCCCCCTCATCGACAGGGAGATACCTGTCATCGCCGATAGCCATGTCGATATGGAGTTTGGAACGGGGGTGGTCAAGGTGACTCCCGCCCACGACCCCAACGACTATGAGGTCGGGAAGCGCCACAATCTCCCCTCCATCACCATCTTTGATGAGAAGGGGATCCTCAACGACCAGGCCGGAGAGTTTGCAGGTCAGGAGAGGCTCCAGGCCAGGGAGAAAATTGTGGAGAGGCTCCAGGAAGAGGGGTTCATAGAGAAGATAGAGCCCCACACCCACCAGGTGGGCCACTGCTACCGGTGCGGCAATGTGATTGAGCCCTACATCTCCACCCAGTGGTTCGTCAAAAAGGAGATCGCCCAAGGGGCCATCGAGGCTGTCAAGAGGGGAGAGATCCGCTTCTTCCCCCCCCAATGGCTCAACAACTACAACGCCTGGATGGAGGAGCTCAAGGATTGGTGTATTTCGAGACAACTCTGGTGGGGCCATAGAATTCCGGTCTGGTACTGCCGCAGTTGTCACCATGAGTGGGCCAGCGAAGCCGAAGAGGAGCAACGGTGTCCCCAGTGTGGGAGCACCGACATCTACCAGGATCCCGATGTCCTCGACACCTGGTTCAGCTCCGCCCTCTGGCCCTTCAGCACCCTCGGCTGGGGAAATGGGGAGTGGGGGAAAGGGGTGAAGTGGAATGAAGATGACCTGGAGAAGTTCTACCCCAACTCCCTCCTCATCACAGGTTTCGACATTCTCTTCTTCTGGGTCGCCCGAATGATGATGATGGGGGAGCACTTCCTCGGCAAGCTCCCCTTCTACCATGTCTATCTCCACGCCCTGGTGAGAGATGAGCACGGGGTCAAGATGAACAAATCCCTAGGGAATGTGATCGACCCCCTCGACACCATTCGGGAGTACAGCGCCGACGCCCTCAGGTTCACCCTGGCCGTTCTGGCAGTCCAGGGGAGGGATATTCGGCTGAGCAAGGAGAAGCTGGAGCTCTCCAGAAACTTCACCAATAAACTCTACAACGCCGCCCGCTTCCTCCTCATGGACCGAGACTCCTTCCCAGACCTGGGGGAGATCACCATCGAGACAGACCTGGGGAGATATATGGCGAGCCGTCTGGCCCGGGCCACAGAGGAGGTCCGCTCCAATCTGGAGAGCTACCGGTTCAACGACGGGGCGACAACCCTCTACCGCTTCCTCTGGGGAGAGTTCTGTGACTGGGGGATCGAGCTCTCCAAGGCGGAGCGGGAGGCCATTCCGGAATTGGGAGCCATCTTCAAGGAGGCTATGAAGCTCCTCCACCCCTTCATGCCCTTCATCACCGAACACCTCTACCAGATGTTGAGTGGGACGACCCTGGAGGAGAACCGCTCCATCATGGTCATGGAGTACCCCCAAGGGGGAAGGGTCGATAGGGAGATTGAGGAGATCTTCCAACAGATCATCGACGCCATCGTCTCCATACGGCGGGCCAAGGGGCTCATCGATATGGCCAACAGGGAGATACCGAAGGCCCTGGTCAGAGCCGATCTTCCCGACTACGCCCGGGCCTATATCCAGCGGCTGGCCAAGGTGAAGGAGGTAGAGTTCTCCCAGAGACGGATAGAGAGGGGGATCACCGACATCGGAAAGTATCTGACCATCTCCATACCTCTCGACGGAATAGATCTCCAGCCCATTATCCAGAGGCTCTCCAGGGAGAGGGCCAAGGGGCTCAAGGAGAAGGAGAAGTTAGAGAAGCTCCTCTCCAATGAGAAATTTATCGCCAATGCCCCCGAGGAGGTTGTCCAGCAGAACAGGGAGGCCCTCCAAGAGGTGGAGGAGCGGCTGGCCAAGATCGATGAGGAGCTCCGCTACCTCCAGGAGCTCCACTGATGGTCAGGGAGAGAATCTATGAGATGCTCCAGCTCCAGAACGACCTTAACAACAGGACCAACGGCCTCCAGTGGAGGGAGGGGATCACCCAGAAGGGGAAGGTGATCAATTGGAAGAGGGCCATCTACATGGAGGGGATGGAGCTCATCGACTCCTTTCCATGGAAACATTGGAAGAGTATAGACTCAGCTCCAGACTATGAGAATATGGAGATAGAGCTCGTAGATATTTGGCACTTCCTCATGAGCTACCTCCTCCAACACAACCCCCTTGGAGAGGCGGCCCAGATCATAGAGGAGGCCCTCGGGAGCAGGAGCGATATTAGGATCCCCCGCCAGTGGGGGGCCCAGGAGAATAGGGCCCTGGACAGCTATCTCGATCCCTTCGAGGAGTTGATAGCCCTCGCCCTCATCAAAGGGGATAGCCCGGAGCTCCAGAGGCTCCTGACAGAGCAGTTCTTCAAGGCCTGTGACGCTGTGGGGCTCCCCTTCGACACCCTCTACCGCCTCTACATCGGGAAGAACGCCCTCAACCAGTTTCGCCAGGACCACGGCTACAGGGAGGGGAGTTACAGGAAGATCTGGGGGGAGAGGGAGGATAATGAGGTCCTCCAGGAGATTCTCCAGGAGAACCCTACAATCAGCTACCCCCTCCTCATGGAGGAGCTGGCCAAACGGTACCCTACTCTTTGAAGGCCATGGCCTCGGCCCGCTGGAGGAGCTCCCGAGCCCCCTGCTCTATCATGGACTCCGCCAGCTCCCGACCGAGCCCCTGGAAATTTTCGACCCTCCCGAAGATCTTATCCTTCAGGAGCTCCCTCCCGTTGGGGAGCCCTATAACCGCTTTCACCACAATATCCCCCCCCTCCAAGAGGGTGGCCCGGACACCGATGGGTACCTGACACCCCCCTCCCAGGGCATCGACAAACTCCCGCTCTATCCCTGTCTCAATGGCACTCTTCCTGTCATTGAGGGGGGAGATCACCTCCACAATCTCCGGACGGCACTCGATTCCGAGGGCCCCCTGTCCCATGGCGGGGATCAACAGATTTTCATCGATCTTTTCCGCATACTTGACGCTCCCCTCCATTCCCAGCCGCTTCACCCCCGCATAGGCCAAGATAATGGCATCGAACTCCCCCTCCTTCAACTTTCGGATGCGGGTATCCACATTGCCCCGGAGATTTCTGATCTGGAGATCGGGGCGGTAGTGGAGGAGTTGCATACGGCGTCGGAGACTTGTGGTCCCGACAACTCCGTTTGGGGGGAGATCCTCCAGGGAGCCGTAGTTCTCACTGAGGAGGAGATCATTGGTCACCTCCCTCTCCGTCACAGCCCCCAGGACCAATCCCTCGGGAAGCTGGGTAGGGAGATCCTTGAGGCTGTGGACAGCCAGATCGGCCTCTCCCCGGAGCATGGCCTCCTCCAACTCCTTGGTGAAGAGCCCCTTCCCTCCAATGAGGGCCAGGGGGGTATCGAGAATCTTATCCCCCTTTGTCTTGAATATTTTGAGCTCCACCGTGTGGCCCAAAGCCTCCAGCTTCCCCTTGATGAAGTGGGACTGCCAGAGGGCCAATTTGCTCCCCCGGGTCGCTATGACCAACCTCATCGCTCTCCACTTTCCTTGGGGAGATACTTCTTATACTTCTCTCTCCGCATATCATACTTCCCATCGAAGAAGAGGGTTGGGGTCCCCTTGATCATGAGGGATCTGGCCTTGGCCATATCTTCCCGGAGCTCCCTGACAATCTCCGGCCTGTTGATCTCCTCTTTGGTCAGATGGAGCCCCAACTTCTTATTGAGCTCGTCCAGAACCTTCTGCTCATCTTTCTCCTCATAGTTGAAGTCGGTCTGGTAGATCTTCTCGATGAGATCCTTCTTCCCCTGCTCCTTCAGATAGATAATCGCCTTGGCTAGAGGGACAGAGGCAGGGTGGAGGGAGGCGATGGGGAGGTGGTAGTAGTAGAGGGCAAAGAGATCGGGGTGCTCCTTGGCGGCTTTAAAGAGTTTGGGGACCACCTCCCTACAGAAGGGACAGAGGGGATCGCTGAAGACAACCAGCTTATGTTTGGCATCTCTATTTCCGAAGATATGGTGTCTCTCATCGTAATAGGAGCTGTCGAGACTCCTGATGATCCGATCCTTCATACTCCTATTGGTCTTCACATCGAGGAGATCGGGGGCCACATAGCGCCCCTTGGAGAAGAGAATATCGGTATTGGTCACCTTCTTCTCCCTCCCCAACTCCTTGACCTTCAGGGTGAACTGGACAATGAAAGCCTCCCACCCCTCCAGCCACGGAAGGGACTGCTTCTCAAGGATTTTCACATCGAGGACCTTGAGATCGGGGTTATTACTGAGCCCCTTCTCCACAAATTTGATAATCTCCTTCTCTGTGGCCGCCGAAAGGACCAACCCAGAGGCCAGACTAACGCTCAATAATCTCAACATCAATGACATCGTTCTCCTCCATACTCTTCTTTCTCCTCCTGGAGCGGAGTCCCAAGACCCTCTTGGCCAGAAAACGGCTCAGGACCCCAAATTGGAGGAGTATTCCTAGAAAATCGGTAAAGAAACCGGGGAGAATGAGGAGGAGAGCCCCCACCAGGGAGTAGAGGTTCATGGCCTCAAACTCCTCCAGAGAGATCTCCCCACTCCTCAGAGCCCCCATTGTGGCGGTCAGCTGGATATGCATATTGGAGATAATCCAGAAACCGTAGGCCGCCGTAGCCACAATCTCCACAAATGTCCAGAAGGGCCCTATGAGAGAGGCGATCTGGACAGAGATATAGATCTCAACGAAGAGATAGAGCAGTAGGTAGAGCATCGTTTCACTTTTTGGCCAATTCTACAATATAATCCTTAACATGCCCCATCTCTACCTCCTCCCGATGGAGATCCCTCCGTCGGACCACCTCGACCTTCCCCTCCTTGAGCCCCCTCCCGACAATGATGGCGTAGGGAAAACCGATGAGCTCAAAATCCCTGATCTTGACGCCGAAACGGTCGGGGCGGTCATCGAGAATCACCTCAACCTGGGCCTGGAGGAGCTCCCTGTAGAGCTCCTCTGCAAAGAGCCTCTGGCCCTCCTCTTTCATATTGGAGACAACAATATCGACGGTGTAGGGGGCAATCTCCTGGGGCCAGATCATCCCTCTCTCATCGTGGTTCTGTTCGATGGCCGCCGCTATGAGCCGGCTCACACCGATACCGTAGGTCCCCATCACAAAGGGGCGGGCCTTCCCATTCTCATCGAGGAAGACGGCCCCCATGGCTTCGCTATATCGGGTCCCCAGCTGGAAGATGTGGCCCACCTCGATCCCCTTGGTGATCTTCAGAGGGGCCCCACAGTGGGGACAGCCGTCTCCCTCCCGAACCTCCGCAATATCACAGAAGAGGCTCTCATCGAAGCGGCTCAGATCGGCACCGATGAGGTGGTAGTCCTCCCTATTCCCTCCGCAGATGACCCCCCGAGCCCCCTGGAGGTCCCTGTCCAGAACGATACGGCAGTTCTGGTCGAAGGGGGCGATGAAACCGGGGACAATACCTGCCTCCCTCAACTCTCCATCACCCACATCTCGGAGCTCATTGGCACCTACAGCGTTGAGGGCCTTCACCTCCTGGAGCTCATCGCTCCCCCGGAGGAAGAAGAGGACAATCTCCTCCCTGTCGTCGAAGACCGCCTTTTTGGCCACCGCCTTGACAAAGTAGTAGGGGTGGACCTTGAAGAATTTGGAGAGCTCCTCAATGGAGGTGAGGTTGGGGGTGTAGAAGGGTTCAAAGTTACTGAATTCCGGAGCCTCTTGGGGGGGAGTCGGCGCCCTCCTGGTGGCGGCCTCCACATTGGCGGCATAGGAACAGCCGGTACAGAGGGCTATATCGTCCTCTCCGCTCTCGGCCAGAACCATAAACTCCTTACTGGCACTCCCTCCAATGGCCCCCACATCGGCCTCGACAACCCGGAACTCCAGACCGATCCGCTCCACTATCCTCCGGTAGGTCTCCTCCATGAGCCGGTACTCCCTCTCCATATCCTCATAACTGCTGTGGAAGGAGTAGCCATCTTTCATAACAAATTCTCGGGCCCTCAGAAGTCCAAATCGGGGCCTCGCCTCATCTCGGAATTTGAGACCTATCTGGTAGAGGTTGATGGGGAGCTGTTTGTAACTGGTTATCCTCCCCCGGACCAGATTGACCATCATCTCCTCATGGGTCGGGCCCAGGAGAAAGCAGTTCTCCTTCCGATCTGTGAAGCGGAGGAGCTCCTTGCCATACTTCCCTAACCGTCCACTCTCCTCCCAGAGATCGCAGGGGGTGACGAAGCCCAGCTGAACCTCAATGGCCCCAGCCCGATCCAGCTCCTCCTTCACAATGGAGCGGATCTTCTCCAGGACAATCTTCCCCAGGGGGAGGAAGTTGTAGATCCCACTGGCCACCTGCTGAATGAACCCCCCCTGAACCAGATATTTATGGCTTGGGAGAACAGCATCCTTGGGAGGCTCCTTCAGTGTATGGATAAATGTCCCGCTAAACCTCACGCTCACTCCTTAGGTTCATATAGTATTCACATTTGTACCGGTTCAACCCCACATCTTCCTCGATGTCAAAGAAGAATTTGATCGCTTCGGCAATGGTATCCGCCTTCGGTTCATTGGCTACCCCCTTGAGCTTCTTGGTCGGTCTGTGGAGGAAGCGGTTGAAGGCGTTGTGGAGGAGCTTCTCAATATTTTTCCGATCCTCCGGCCGGATGAACCCCTTCTTCACAGCCCTCTCCAGTTCGGCCAGGGCCGCCTCTCTGGCTTGGGAGCGGATCTCCTTGATAATCGGCTCTATCTCCAGGGTCTGGAGCCAGTGGAAGAACTCATTGACAAAGCGACCCACAATCTTGTACCCCTCTTTGGCCTGCTCTTCCCGAAGGGTCATATTCTTCTCGACAATGGCCTTCAGATCATCGACGGCCACAACCTCGATCCCCCTCTCCTCCACCTCTATATCCCGGGGGACAGCCATATCGAACCAGACCCGCCGGAAGGCCCGGGGCTCCACCAGGCTATCTGTGATAATGGGTTCGGGAGAGGAGGTGGCGCTGAAGAGGAGGGGGATTCTGTTGATCAGTTGGGGGAGATCGGCGATGGTGGCTACTGCGATGGAGGGGTCGATCTCCCGAGCAACCCTCTCCACCTTCTCCCGATCCCTCCCGACCAGGGTGACCCGAGCCCCCCGTCCCATGAGATGTTTGGCGGCCAGGGTCCCCATCTCCCCGGCTCCGACGACAACAGCCTCCCTCCCCTCCAGGGAGCCCACCATATCTTCGGCCATGGCGACGGCGGCGCTGGCTATGGAGACGGGATTTTTCGATATATCTGTCAGATTACGGACCTGGGCGGAACATTTAAAGGCGTAGTGCATGACCCGCCCCAGCTTCTGGCCACAGAACCCCTCCTCGAAGGCCTCCTTGTAGGCATCCTTCAGCTGGCCGGAGATCTGGGTCTCCCCCACCACCAGGCTATCCAGGCCGCTGGCCACACTGAAGATATGGTGGATAGCCCCATTATCCTCGTAGAGGTCGGCCCTCCCCTCCAGCTCCTCCAGATGGAGTCCGCTGTAGTCGGCTATCTCCCGGAGAATGGTCTCCGTGGCGTCGTAGGGGTCCCGGACACTGGTTATGAATTCGACCCGGTTACAGGTAGAGAGGAGGATCACCTCATTGATCTGGGGATCGGTCAGGAGTCTCCGGGCCACCCTTCCCCGTCTCTCCTTGCTGTCCAGAGCCAGTTGCTCCCGGGTCACCAGGTCTGTATTCTTATGGGAGAAGCTCACAACGAGATAGTGCATCAGTAGGTCCTCTCGATGAGACTATCCATGATCTCCGCCAACCTTCCCCCCTCATCTCCCAGGGCCTCCAATCCTTCCCGGGCCAATCTCCGGGCCTCGGCCTTGGCCTGCTCAATACCTCCGCTGACCAGGAGCTGTCCCCTCAACCACTCCTCCTCCTCTCGGTTCAGGGGGCGGCCATGCATAGATTTGAGCCGCTCCCTCTCAGGTTCTGCCAACCAGTGGTAGAGATAGATGTAGGGGAGAGTACTCTTTCCCTCCCTAAAATCGCTCATGGCAGGTTTCCCGAGGGTACTGCTATCCCCCGTAATGTCCAGGAGGTCATCGACAATCTGGAAGGCTATACCGAGATTTCTCCCGTAAATTCCGTAGCTCTCAGGGTCCTTGCCGGCCAGCCAGGCGGCAGAGCGGGCACTGGCCTCAATGAGGGAGGCCGTCTTCTTATAGACCATATCGAGGTAGAGCTCCTTGTCGGGGTTGAATTCCCGGGAGAGCTCTACATCCAGGAGCTCCCCGACACTGAGGAGGGTGACAGCGTTGGAGATGATCTCTGGAATGGGGAGGGGGAGGTGGACCAGCTGGGAGAAGGCCTTGGAATAGAGAATATCGCCGAGCATAATGGCGCTCCTGTTACCGTAGAGAGAGTTGATGGAGGGAGCACCCCGTCTCAGCTCAGCTCCGTCGATCACATCGTCGTGGAGGAGGCTGGCCAGGTGGATCATCTCCACAATGGCCGCCAAATCCACAGCTTCAGGGGCGATGGCCAAGATCAGCTTGGAGCGGAGCATCTTCCCGGCCGGAAGGTGGTTGGCCAACTCCACCACCCGCTCCTCTCCAATCTCCTCAATGGAGGAGCGCACTCTCTGCTCTACCGCTTCTACCATACCCCTACTCGCTCTTGGAGAGGATCTGCCCCATATACTCGATGTAGAGGGAGTGGATCCGGTTCTCCAACTCCTTCCGCCTCTCCTCATTGTGGAGGAGTCTCTCCACCTCCCGTTCCACATCTATACCGCACCGCTCTTCGGCAATGATCTCCAGGGCGGCCAGCCACTCCACCATCTTCTCCAGCTCCCCTTCCACCACATTGCGGTTGGCGTGGAAAATGGTATCGAAAAATCTGCTCCTGGGACTCCCTCCGAGAAAATCGTCATCTTCAAAATACATAGCCTCTCCTTTTTTGTTTTAAAAGTATATCATTTTCTCTTGAGGGCCACATAGAGGAGGGGAACAATGAAGAGGTTGATGAGGGTGGCCCAGCCAATCCCAAATCCGAGGGTGACAGCCATAGGTTGGAGAATGAGACTCTGACCGCTGGCAAAGAAGATGAGGGTGGAGAGGCCGAGAATTGTGGTTATGGAGGTGAGGAGGATCGGTCTGACCCGGAGCTTGGCCCGCTCCACAACCTCCCTCCTGTTCCGGGCCCGCCTGATAAAATCGACCATGATGAGTCCATCATTGACGACGACCCCTGCCAGCCCCACCACCCCCAACATTCCGGGCATCGTGATATGGAGCCCCATAATCTTATTTCCCAAGAGGACACCGAAGAGGGAGAGGGGGATGACCGAGAGGACTATGAGGGAGTCGAGGAGAGAGTTGAACATGAGGACCAGAGAGGCGAAGATGAGGAAGAGGGCTATCGTGAAGGCTCGGGAGATCTCCCTTATCAGTTTTCGGTTCTCCCGCTCCTCCCCCTTGATCTTCACCCCTATCCCCATGGCACGGACCCTCTCCAGAACGGGGGCGATCTGCTGGTAGAACTCCCTCGATGTGAGCCGCCTCTTGTCCAGGGAGCCGTAGATCGTTCTGATCTTCTCCCCATTCTCCTTGATGATCTCGTGGAAGTGGTGGAGAATATGGAGATCGGCGACCTGGGAGAGGGGGACGGTCCCACTTCTGTCCGGAAGATCGATTCGGAGCCCCTTGAACCTCTGGAAATCATCTCTCTCCCGATCCTGGATGCGGATGTAGAGGAGCTCTCCCCCCTTGAACATCTTTCCAAACTCGGCGTCGAGATAGAGGGGCTTCAGATAGGTAGCCAGATAGCCCTCCGTTATTCCAAGGCTCTCTCCATACCGATTGATAAATAACTTCACCTCCCTCTCCCCTTCCCGGGCGTCGTCGGTAATATTGGAGACTCCCTGGATCCTCTCCATCGCCTCTTCAACCATCTTGATAGCCTCTAAAACTCTCTCTTCATCTCTATAGATCAGGGAGATCTCTATATCGCTCTTCACAATCCCGGCCTGGGGAACGATGACGGCGATCTCCTGGAAGGGGGGTTTCCGGAAGGGAGCTACCACCCTCTCAATATCCCTGGCTATCTCAGCCGCCCTTCGGGAACGGACCATATCACTCCCATCATACTCGATGGAGAAGAGGGGGGTGATGTAGCGGTCAACGAAGTTCTCCGGCTTCGGCTCGTGGAGGTTGATGAAGATGTGGAAGTTGTTGGGAGAGATGTCGGCGTTGTTCTTGGCATCCATCTTCATACCGACAATAGCCGTTATCGACTTGACCTCATCGGGACGGACACTCTTCAAGAGGGCCTCCTCCACCCTCTCCACAAGCCTTTGGGTCTCCTCGATCTTGCTGTTGACATCGACCCTCCCGGCAATGTAGATCTGGGTCGTATCGAAGGAGGGGAAGAGCTGAAATTTACTCTCCCGGGCCAAGAGGAGGGTCCCCACAACTATCCCCCCGACCAGGAGGAGACTCCAGAGGCGGGGGGCTCTGAGGAGGAGGCTCAGGAACCATCCGTAGGCTCCGGCCACCCTCTGCCAGATGGCCCTCCCCCTCTCCCCTCCCTTGGCTACCCGGAGGAGGTCCTTGGCGTGGAGGGGGAGGAAGTAGAAGGCCTCGAAGAGGGAGCTGAGGAGGAGGATGGAGATGACAATGGGGAGGATCCGGATGAAGGAGCCCATCTCCCCGCTGATAATGATGAGGGGGAGGAAGGCGAAGATCGTTGTGGCCGTGGCTGTGAGAACGGCCGGAAACATCTCGGCGGCCCCGTTGATGGCGGCACTCTTGGGGTCCTCTCCCATCTCCAGATGGCGGTAGATATTCTCCGCCACCACAATGGCCTCATCCACCAACATACCGAGGGCGATGAGGGCCCCGAAGAGGGAGAGCATATTGAGGCTGTACCCCAGAACCTCCAAGGAGATGAGCCCCACCATGAAGCTCACCGGTATCCCCATACCGACAACCAGGGCGATACGCCAATCCACTGTCAGGAGGAGGGCGGTGAAGACCAGAATGAGGCCAAAGAAGAGGTTACTGGTCACCGTGTTGAGTCTGTTCCTGATCCAGACGGAGGTATCGGTATAGATTTTGAAGGTATAGCCCGGATACCGCTCCTCGTAGTCCGCCAAGAGCTCCTTGATCTGGCGGACCAACTCGATGGCGTTTCCCTCCTTGGTCTTGGTCACATTGAGGGAGAGAGTCGGTCTCCCATTGAAGTGGGAGAGGGTCTCGGGTCGGGAGAGTGTGAAATGGACAGAGGCTATCTCCCCGAGTCTCACCGAGTTCCCCCCGATCTTCAGAACGGTATCGGCAATCTCCTCCTCCCTCTTCCGTCCATTCTGGGTGGTGATGAAGAGGTGGTTTCCCCTCTCCTCTATGGAGCCGATAGGGAAGATGGTGGAGATCTGTTTCACCGCCTCAACCACATCGAGGAGGTGGAGACCGTAGGCCTCGATCCTCCCCTTGTCCAACTCTATCTCCAGCTCCTCCTCCCTGTATCCCCGGATATCGACGGAGCTCAACTCCCCCATATCGAGGAGCTCCCTCTTCAACTGCTGGGCCAGCTCTAGGAGTTTGAGCTCCTCCCTCTCCCCCCCCTCTCCCTGGCCGGCAATGGCGATGAGGACCAGGGGAAAGGACCTTTTGAGGAGGGTGGCGACAGGTTCATCCATATCGGCCGGGAGATCCTTCCGAATCAAGCTGATCCTATCCTTTACATCGTTGAGGACCAGGAGGGGTTCCGCCCCTTCCCGTACATCGGCGACAATGGTGAAACGGCCATTCTTGATGATGGCATCTATATCTCCGAGATCTTCAATCCCTTTGAGCCCATCCTCCAGGTTGGAGACCACCATCTGGTCCAGCGTCTGGGCGCTGGCCCCAGGGTATCCCCCCCTGATGAGGATCTTATTCAGCTCTACAGGTGGGAAGATCTCCTTGGGAACACTCTGGTAGGCGAAGATAGAAAGAATGAGGGTGAGGAGGAGGAGTGTGTGGTTGAGTGCACTCTTCTCTATTGCAAATTCTAGGAATTTCCGGATCATTACCCCTCTTTGACCTGCCTCCCCGGAGGGGGCAAGCCTCTTTGCTCATGGTATTGTAGCACATTGTGGGATCGAGGGGCTAGAAGATCGTATCGAGGACCTGGTTCTTGAACCTCTGCTGTTCCAATCTCTGTTTCAGGAGGCGGTTCTCCTCCCGCAGAATCTCATACTGGTCAAGGAGTTTATTGATTTTTCGGCTGGTATAGTAGATCTCATTGGCAAGGTAAACCTTCGGAAGGAATAGAGCGAGTATGACGGCCACTATCAGCGTCACCAACAGAAGCTCTCGAAATCCAATTTTCTGTCTGCTCTCCTCATACTCACGGTAGGCTTCTAATAGCTCCTCTCTATCGGCTCTTCTCATGACTCTCCTTGAATTGGAATAGGCGTAGCTTGGCGCTTCGGCTCCGGGGGTTGCGGCGAACCTCCTCTTGGGAAGCGGTGATTGGCTTTTTTACTATTATCGACCCTAATGCGTGATTTTTTCCACATTCGCATCTAAAATTTTCATCGGGACAGATACAGTTTCGGGCCCACCGCTTGAAATACCCCTTCACTATCCGATCCTCAAGGGAGTGGAAGGTGATGATGGCCACCTTCGCCCCCTCAGGTCGGAAGCGCTCCAAGCTCTCCAACAGCCTTTCCAATTCACCTAACTCCTGATTCACCTCTATACGGATACCCTGGAATACCTGTGTGGCAGGATGGATCTTTCCCCTCCTTGGAATGATGCTCTCTACAATTGCCGCAAGCTCCTTGCCGCTCCTGATGGGGCGGCGCCTCACAATCTCATAGGCCACCCTCCTATACTCCCTCACCTCCCCATACTCCCTGAGAACCCTCTCCAACTCCTTGAGATCGTACCTATTGACAACATCTGCCGCTGTGAGAGGGGCACTCTGGTCCATACGCATATCGAGGAGATCGCTCTCGAAACTGAAACCCCTCTCCAGCTTGTCGAGCTGGAGACTGGAGACCCCTATATCTGCCAGAACCCCTCTGATGGGATAGTTCTCCAGGAGCTGGGGGAGAATCTGGCTGAATCTCCCGTGGAAGAGTTTCACCCTCTCGCCGAAGGGGGCCAATCTCTTCCGGGAGAAGTCGAGGGCTTCCCTATCCCTATCGATCCCGAGAATCTTGATTTGGGGGTTGCTCTGGAGGAGGGCCTCGCTGTGGCCCCCAAAACCGAGGGTAGCATCGACAATATAACCATCGCTCTCCTTGAAAGTGTTGACAACAGCCTCTTTGAGGACGGGAATGTGTGGTCTTTCCAAATTAAGCCTTCAGGGTGGAGATTGAGTCGAAAAGAGCCCCTATCACCTGGTCGATCTCCTCGAAGTTGATGATATAGGGCGGCATAAGATACACAACATTCCCTAAAGGTCGAATAAAAACCCCCATTTTTAGGGCTTTTTGGTTGATTTGGAGCCCGATCCGTTTCGATATATCATACCCCCCCAACTCGATGGCGGCAATCATACCCCGCTGGCGGATGTCGGTGACATTGGGGAGCTCCCTGAAGGGCTCCAGCCTCTCCCAGATGTAGCGGCTCTTCTTCCTGTTCTCCTCCAGAACATTCTCCCTCTCGAAGATGTCCAAGGTGGCGTTGGCCGCCGCACAGGCTGTAGCGTTGCCCGTATAGCTGTGAGAGTGGAGGAAGGCCTTGAACTCCAGGTAGTCGCAGTAGAAGGCCCTATAGACCTCATCGGTTGTGAGGACCACCGAGAGGGGGAGGTACCCTCCCGTCAACCCTTTGGAGAGGCAGATGAAATCCGGCTTGATCCCCGCCTGTTCATAGGCGAACATTGTCCCGGTCCTCCCGAAGCCGACAGCTATCTCATCGACAATGAAGAGGACCCCGTACTCTTCACAGAGCCTCTTGGCTTCAGAGAGATAGCGGGGGTGGTACATATGCATATACCCGGCACACTGGACCAGGGGCTCCACAATCATCGCCGAAATCTCCTCTCCCCTCTCCTCCAAGACCCTCTCCAGCTCCTGGACCGCCTCCAGGGCCCCCTCCTCGCTCCGATCCTTGGGGACAGGGACCTGGAGGGTCTCTATCATGATCTCCCTGTAGGTCTCCTTGTAGAGCTCCACATCTCCCACAGCCAGGGCCCCCAAGGTCTCGCCGTGGTAGCTGTTGGTCAGGGAGAGGAAGTAGGGGCGGACCTCTCCCCTGTTCTTATGGTAGTGGAAGGCCATCTTCAGAGCCACCTCCACAGCACTACTCCCATTGTCGGCATAGAAGGCTTTATCCATAGAGGTCAGGGAGCAGAGCCGCTCGGTCAGGACCACTATCTGTTCATGGGTGAAACCGGCGAAGATGAGGTGTTCCACCTGCTCCAACTGCTCCCGAATCTTCCTGTTGATGTAGGGGTTGGAGTGGCCGAAGAGGTTGACCCACCAACTACTGATAGCGTCGATATACCTATTTCCGTCATAATCGTAGAGATAGACTCCCTTGGCCCTCTTGATGGGGATGATGGGAATGGTCTCATGGTCCTTCATCTGGGTACAGGGGTGCCAGATATGGGCAAGGTCTCTCTGCATCAACTCTTGATTGGTCATTGTAAAGTCCTTTTTTATGGGGAATTAATAAGAGATTAACTACAATAGCGGAGCAACCATTATTATACAAAAGGTTCCCGATGATAAGCTGGATGCAGAAGCATAAAAAGTATCTCGTCATAACCATCTGGATCAGTACCATCGCCTTTGTCGGAGCCGGATTTGTCGGGTGGGGAGCCTACAAATTCGGAACGGGGGCCAGTGCTGTCGCCGAAGTGGGGGATCGGGCCATTACGGTGAGGGAGTTCCAGAGGAAGTACCAGGAGCTCTACAGCTACTACAACCGTATCATGGGGGGGAAGTTCGATCGGGAGATGGCCAAGAAGTACAGACTTGAGGAGCAGGCCCTCCAGACCCTCATCCAAGAGGCCCTCCTCGAAAATTTCGCCTCCGATCACGGCCTCATTGTGACGGAAGAGGAGGTGGCCAAGAGAATAGCCTCCATGGAGGCCTTTGCAGACAAGAAGGGGGAGTTTAGCAAGGAGATCTATCTGGAGGTCCTCCGAAATAACAGGATGAAGCCCAAGGATTTTGAAGAGGAGATAGAGAGAGAGATCCTCCTGGAAAAGGTTCTGGCCGCCCTCCAGCCCAAGCTCTTCGATCTGGAGTTCAATACAACGGCGGCCTCCCTCTTCATCGGGGATAAGATAGAGTACAAACCCCTCGACGGGAGGAAGTTGGAGGTGGAGGTGAAGGAAGAGGAGCTGAAGAGCTACCACGCCGCCCACAAGGGGAACTATCTCACACCTGCCCGATATAGAATTGCCCTGATTGAGGTGGAGGGAAAGGAGATCCCCATCGATGAGGGGGAGCTCAAGAGGTTCTACGAGAAGGAGAGAATCAAGTATAGCGACAATTCGGGTAAAATCCTCCCCTTTGAGGAGGCCCGTCCCCTTGTGGAGCGGGACCTCCGACTGAAACGGGCCAAGCGGGAAGCCCTCAAGAGATATGTGGCCCTGAAGAAGGGGGAGATCCAGCCTGAAAGGGAGCTGGTCATCGATGAGCAGAATAGCACCCTCCCTCCAGAGCTCCTGAAGAAGGTGGCAGAGGCGGCTCCCAACCAGACCCTGAAACCCATTAGGGATGGGGAGAGCTATCTTGTCGTCAAACTCCTCTCCAAAGAGCCCCCCAAACCCATGGAGTTCACAGAGGCACGCCCTCTAGTGGAAAGGGATCTCCGCCGGGAAAAACGGATCGAGAAGATGGAGGAGCTGGCCGAGAGACTCCTGAAGGAGGGGTTCCACGGGATCAAAACCGACTACATCTGCCGGGACGATGTGGATAAGTTGAAGGAGCTGGAGCCGGGAGAGGCGGCCCTCTTCCTCAAGGAGCTCTTCATCTCCCGGAAACCTACAGGAGCGATCCCCATCTCCCAGGAGAAGATGGTCCTCTATAAAATTCTGGATCAGAAACTGGTGGTGGAGGAGAAGGTTGAGAAGGGGAGGAGCCTCATTGCCGGAAATGGCCACAGGCTGAAGAGTGAGATCGAGAACCGAAACCTTCTGAACCTCCTCCAGCAACTCTATGAGATTAAAATCTACTACAAAGGATCCTGATTGCCCCGCAATATCTTGGCTATTGACATCGGCTCGATCAAGGTATGCAGTGTCATAGCCCGTGTCGATGATGATGGAATCATTCAGGTTCTCGGCAGTGGTGTGAAGCGGTCCCAAGGGATACGGAGGGGCGGAATCACCAATATCGATCTGGCGGCCAAATCCATCAGGGAATCCTACCAGACAGCCTGTCGGGTGGCGGGGACATCCCCTGACAGGGCCATTGTCTCCATATCGGGACCCCAGATCAAGGGGACATCCAGCGAGAGTATTGTCAATATTCCCAATAAGGAGATCTCCCTCAGCGAGATTAACAGAGCCCTCCAGACCGCCCACTACAACGCCAACATTCCCCACGACTACGAGGTCCTCCACATCCTCCCCTACAAATTCAAGGTGGACGATCAGGACTTCATTGAGGATCCCCTCGGAATGACAGCCAACCGGTTGGAGGTAGATGTCTATATCGTCTCAGCTCCCAAATCCAGTATCTTCAACCTGAAGAAGGCGGTCAAACAGGCCGGAATAGAGGTGGAGAACATCGTTTTAGCGGGATATGCCTCCTCCCTAGCCGTCTTGAGAGATGAGGAGAAGGGGTTGGGAGCGGCAGTTATCGATATGGGGGGGAGCACCTGCGACCTTGTCATCCACAACTACAACTCCATTGTCGAGAATAAATTTCTCGGAGTCGGCTCTCTCCACATCACCAATGACCTCTCCATCGCCCTCCATACACCTCCCCAGAGTGCCGAAGAGATCAAAATCCTCTACGGAGATCTCCGGGAACAGAAGAGCGACTTTATCGAGATCCCTGTCATGGGAGATTCGGGACAGACAGATCAGGTCTCCCTGGAGACAGTCTATAATGTGATCTATGCCCGGGTAGAGGAGACCCTCATGATCTTGGCCAAACTCTTGGACGAGAGCCGCTGGAAGGATCAGCTGGGAGCGGGAGTCATCTTGACGGGAGGAATGAGCAAGCTGGGAGGCATTAAGGAGTTGGCGGGGGCCCTCTTCGACAACCTCCCCACCCGGGTGGGAAAACCGAAAGCCCTCGACGGCTTCTTCGACGAACTCAACGACCCCATGTTCTCTACCGTCGTCGGACTTGTCCTCTATGGAGCCGCCCAGCACACCCTCTATGAAATTGACTGCAATAAGAGGTTGAGGACTAAAAAGAGTATAAATTTCTCCGATAATGAAGAAAATAGGGAAGAACTCCCGGAACCGGATAAGAAGTTGGAGAGACTGGAGAAACTCAGTCTGATGGAGGAGGAGAAGGAGAGCGAACAGCTCACCAAAAAGGTATCCAAACTGACCAGATGGCTCACACAGCTCTTTTAACCTATCACAGAGGAAGGATGCGAGATGCAGGAACCATTTAACATTGAAGAGGTCTCTAAAATCACCGGCGCCAACATCAAGGCTGTAGGAGTTGGAGGAGGGGGCGGTAATATGATCGCCCATATGATCAACGAGGGGATCGAAGGGATAGAGCTCATTGTCGCCAATACCGATTCCCAAGCCTTGGCAACCTCCAAAGCCCATACAAAGATTCAGTTGGGCGAGAAACTGACCCGGGGATTGGGGGCCGGTATGCAACCGGAGATTGGACGGGAAGCGGCCCTGGAGAGTTACGACCTCATCAAGGAGAAGTTGGACGGAGCCGATATTGTCTTCATCTCAGCCGGTATGGGTGGCGGAACCGGAACCGGAGCGGCCCCGGTCATCGCCCAGGCGGCCAAGGAGGTGGGAGCCCTCACCATCTCCGTCGTAACGAGACCCTTCAAATTTGAGGGACGGAAGCGGGCAAAACTGGCTGAAGAGGGGATCGAAGAGCTCAAGAAGGAGAGCGACTCCATCGTCGTCATTCCCAATGATAAGCTCTTCTCTATTGTCGATAGGAAGTTGGGACTCAAAGATAGCTTCAAGATAGTCGATGACATCTTGGCCCGGGCCGTTGGAGGAATTAGTGGGGTGATCCTCTCCTACGGAGAGAACGATATTAACCTGGACTTTGCAGATGTGAAGACGGTCATGAGCCATAGGGGATTGGCTCTTATGGGTGTCGGCGAGGCTACAGGGGAGAATTCGGCCTATGAGGCCATCAAGAGCGCCATCGAATCGCCCCTCTTGGACAACCTCTCCATCAACGGGGCTATGGGAGTTCTGGTCCACTTCACCCTCCACCCAGAGTACCCCTTGATCGATATAGGGGAGGCGATGAATGTGGTCTTTGAGAGTGCCGACGACGATGCCCATGTGATCTTCGGAACAACAACCAATAGCAATATGGCCCCTGACCAGGTGAAGATCACCCTCATCGCCACAGGCTTTGAGGAGGCCGCCGCTGCCGCCGCATCTGGAGAGAAGGAGAAGAAGACCATCCAGATCGCCAAACCCTCCATCAAGGAACAGGCTCAGATGAGGAAGAAAGTGGTGGGCTTCGATGGAAATGAAGATGTCCTCGACATTCCCACCTTCCTCCGCCAACAGATGGATTGATCACCGAATAACGGTGATGGGGCCCTCACTCCGTCCGTTGATGAACTGCTGAACATAGGGGTTGGAGGAGTGGCGGAACTCCTCCTTCCTCCCATACTCAATAATTCTCCCGTCGTAGAGCATGGCGAAGTAGTCTCCCGCCTTGAAACTCTCCTCTATATCGTGGCTGATGAGGACAGAGGTGACATGGAGCTGTTCCTGGAGTGATCGGATCAGCTTTGTAATAAGGTCGCTGGTGATGGGGTCGAGACCGCTGGTAGGCTCGTCGTAGAGGATTATCTCCGGATCGAGGATAGTGGCCCGGGCCAACCCCACCCGTTTCCGCATACCTCCACTCAACTCATCTGGATAGAGTTTGAGGACATCATCGGGATTGAGGGCCACCATCTTCAACCGCTCCCGAACCTTCCTCTCAATCTCCCGCTCCCCCATCTCTGTATGTTCCCTGAGGGGAAAGCTCACATTCTCATAGACATTCATACTATCAAAGAGGGCTCCACTCTGGAAGAGGTAGCCAATCTTCTTCCGCATCCGCATCACCGTCTCCTCATCGGCCCGGGCCATATCGACATCTTCGACCCAGACCTCTCCCCGATCCGGCTTGAGGAGACGGACAATATGTTTGATAATCGTTGACTTCCCCCCTCCCGAGAGCCCGAGGATCACCGTTGTCTTCCCCCGGACCACATTGAGATTGACCCCCTTCAAAACTCTCTTGGGACCAAAACTCTTATGGAGATTCTTAATCCGAATGATATGGTCCAAAACTCACCCCTTCAATCCAAAATAGAGCCCCCACCAGAGGTGGAGACAGACTTAAGGGACATGGAAAGGATTATAATATAATTTACTGGGAAGACCAAATCAGATGGGAGAGTTAGAAAGCAGAAGGGAAACAGGAGGGGAATAGATGGCTTGGGAGTGACTCCGACGGTGGAATTCTGGGATCAAAAGGGAAAATTGACGAAAACTTAAAATGGTCACTATTCTCAGGGCTAAAGAAGTTATTCTCTTAGTTTTCCCAAATTTCTTCCTCTGGTGAATGGGTATGAATAGGCTCTATTGTTGATCAAAAAGTTGATAAAAAATGGGAAAAGTACTTCCTACTCTCCCCTCTTTTGTGTGGGAATATTGAAGAAGGCAATCAAAAGGAAGCTTTGAAGAAATTTGAAATGGTCACCAAAAGAGTGGCTCCGGATGCAGGATTCGAACCTGCGACCAACCGGTTAACAGCCGGTTGCTCTACCGCTGAGCTAATCCGGAACATCTTCTTTTTGTGAGTAGAATTATAGAGAAATTCTTCCCCTTTGTCAAGTCTCTCTCCAGGTGGAAGGGGGAAGGATCTTTGGAGTTGGGGGAGGGAGGAGAAGTGGCGGTGGGGAGTTCCTCTCTCCCCCGTAACTGCGTGGGGAGAGGGGTGAGGCAGAGGGAGCGCCTCCCTCTGGTTGTCGGAGGTCGGATCCACCTCTCCGGCCAGGATTACTCATCGCTGGAGACCTCATCTCCGAAGAAAATCCTATCCCCATCTATATGGATGGAGTCGAAGGCCGGATCGGTCTTCTCCACATGGATATAGTTCCAGCGGAGAGAGCCGTCGCTTCCGCACCCCTCCTCCAATTTGGCCACAATAGAGAGATCTCTATTGACATAGATCCAGTCAAATGTCCCTCGATCGTAGTGGATATAGTATCCGCTGAACTGGAAGCTTTTCCCTTTCAACTTCTGGATAACCTCCTCCCTCGGTGTCATCTCTTTCCACTCCCGCGCAAGGGTTATTCCACACTCCTCGGGGTTCTCCTTGCAGTACTCCTTTCCGGCATTGAACCCCTCTTCATACTCCTTAGCACTATCCTCCTCTGTGGGGCCACACGCCATGGGAGTATCGAAGAGCTTCTCCTTAAATTTCTCTACCGTCGCCTGGTGCGGATACTCCACCGCTCCCACATCGGGTTCCGAATCCCTGGGGATCAACATAACATCTTCTATACTCGATTTGGCCTTATTCGCCTTTCCGATCAGAGGTGAGTTCCCCTTGAGGGAGAAGTCCCCTCCCTTCACATCTCTATATCCAAACTCCTCTGTCTGGGTGTTGGAGCTCCCAAGCTCCTCCATGGAGATGCCGATGGCCTCCTTGATGAAGTTATTCCTGAAGACATAGGTAATACCCAACTCGGTCTGATCGCTACCTTTGAAATGGACTCTCTCAACGGCACTGTTGAGGACCATCAATTGGGGAGAATTTCCCTCCTCATCCTCTCCCTTGGAGAGGACCACAATATCTCCCCTCTCACCCTCTGACTCTGGAGCGATATTGTTGATCAGGGTCGAGTTTTTGATAATGACACTGTAATTTCCCTCGGCATAGACCCCCGCCCCTCCAATACCGGCATGACCGTTGGAGATGACGGCAACATTGGCGACAAAGGGTGACGAGTTGACAAAGACCGATCCCCCTCGCCTCCCTGCAGAGTTGTTCACCATCCAGACCTTATCCACTCCACCATTTCCACTGATCCAGATCCCCCCTCCATCATCTCCAGCAGAGTTGGAGTCGACGGCACTCCCAGAGAGACTCAGGGCATTCTGGTCGCCTACAGAGAAGAATATCGCCCCTCCGTTGAGGGAGGCATCATTCCCCGAGACTGTGGAGCTCTGGATACGGACCTCTATCCTCGCCCCCTCTGCACAGATCGCCCCTCCAGAGGACCCTGCACTATTTCCGTCGAGTCGGGAGTTGTCTACGATGACCCTGATAGAAGTTGGTGACAGCACTAGCACTCTTTAACTTTTGGAGACTCTCTCGAAGAAAAGGGTGGTTCCGACTCTCCTCTCTCCGATCTCCCCCTCCTCCAGGAGTCGGGAGATCTCCTGGGCCGTCTCGGAGGTGAAGAGGGTCTCAATATCCCACTGGCTCAAGGGTCTCCGATCCAGGAGGTGGAGGAGCTCCTCCCGATTGAGGTGGATCCGATACTCCCCCTCTCCCTTGGAGCGGGTCACAATGGAGACGGGGAGCCCCTCCAGGAGATTGGAGAGCTGGAAGAGCCGCTGGGGGGTGACAGGGTGGACCCTGTAGGCTGGAGGGCGGTCGATCGTTCCGAGATCGATCCGGTCCGCTCCTATTCTCTCCAGGGCCTCCCTGAGGGCCCTGAACTCCTCCTCTCTGTCGTTGATCCCCTGGACGACGAGGATCTCCACAAAGAGGAGCCCCTTGAAGAGCTCCCTGAAGGCGGCGATCCCATCGATAATCTTCCCGATCTCCATACCCTTGAGGGGGCGGTCCAACCTCTTGAAACACCGCTGGGTGGCACAGTCCAGAGAGAGCTTGACCATATCGAGACGGGCAAGGCTCTCCCGAATGGAGGGGTCGGTAATGGTAGAGCTGTTGGAGAGGATCAGGAGTTGGGGGAGACCCTGGAGGGTTCGGAGCTCCGTGATGAGGGTGTCAAGGTGGGGATAGAGTGTGGGTTCTCCATTGGCGGTGATGGTGAGGGTGTCGAGCTGGGGAAAGCGGGCCAACTCACCCTCTACCTGGGAGACAATGGCCTCTACAGGGGGAGGGTTCTCTATGGAGCGGGTCGGTTTCGCCCCTCCCAGTTCGCAGTAGAGGCAGTCGAAGGTACAGCTCTTCCGCTCCGGGGAGAGATCGATCCCCAGGGAGAGACCGAACCGCCGTGATCTGATGGGACCGAAGGTGTACCTCATCGGCGGGTCAGATCGTGGACCAGCTCCACAAGGTATTTGGCATTCTCCACAGGGAGGTCTGGGAGCATACCGTGGCCCAGATTGAAGATGTGGCCCTCCCGAGCCCCCATGACCTCAATAATCTCCTCGACCCCCTTCTTGGTGGCCTCCCTGTCGTAGAGCCGGGCAGGTTCCATATTGCCCTGGAGGACATACCGCTCTCCCAGCTCCCTCTTGGCCAGCTCCATAGGTGTCCCCCAATCGACTCCGAAGACATCAAATTGCCCATAGATCCCGTCTAGATAGCCTGCAATCCCCTTAGGGAAGAGAATGACGGGAATTTCGGGATGCCGCTCTTTGAGGAACTGGGCGATCTCCACCATGTAGCTCCAGCTGAACTCGAAGAAGGCCTCCCTCTCTAGGGCGCTGGCCCAGCTGTCGAAGATCTGGACCGCATTGACCCCAGCCTCTATCTGTTTCAGGAGGTAGGCCTTGATGGCCTCACTCAATTTGATCAGGAGGGCGTGGAGAACCTCTGGCTCGGTATAGACCATCTTCTTGATGGCGGCGTAGGTCTTGGAACCGCTCCCCTCCACCATGTAGGTAGCCAGGGTCCAGGGGGCTCCGCTGAAGCCGATGAGGGCCTTCTCCTTGGGGAGCCTCTCCCTGACAATACCGATTGTCTCATAGACATAGCCCAGCCGCTCCTCGGGATAGTCGTAGAGGGCCTCCACATCGTCGAGACTCCGTATGGGCCTCTCCAGGAGGGGACCCTCCCCCTTCTGGAAATGGAGCTCCATACCCATCTCCATAGGGATGACGAGAATGTCGCTGAAGAGGATGGCGGCATCGACATCGAGGATCTCCACAGGCTGGAGGGTGACCTGGGCCGCCAGTTCAGGATCTTTACAGAGGGAGAGGAAATCTCCCGCCCTGTTCCGAACCTCCATATACTCGGGGAGGTAGCGCCCCGCCTGGCGCATCATCCAGATCGGGGTATAGGGGGTCTTCTTCCGAAAACAGGCATCGACAAAGATCATCGCTCACCCCTCTGCTCCGAATGGGTCGCCCCTTTGTGGAGGAAGTAGAGACCGACTGCCAGGGCGAAGATGGAGAGGGCGAAGTAGAGCATCTCCAAAGCCCCGTTATATTCCATGTTAATAACCCGCTTGAAGAAGCTGACGATGAGAACCATGACGATCACCTTGGCCAGCTTATCCTTGAGCTGGTCTAGGTTCTTGATCTTGAGGATCTCACTACTCTCACTACTCTCGGCCGGGTCTATCTTGGAGATGAAGAGCTCATAGAGACCGAAGCTGAAGAGGAGCATGACCACGGCGATAAGGTAGAGGTCCACAGCTCCGATAATATCCCCTACAATCTTCTCGTGGAAGTTGGAGGGGTGGTGGTGGGTGAGGAGGGCCTCCAAGGTATAGACCGCCACATTGTAAATATCCATACTGGCGACCACAAAGAGGATGAGGGCCCCGACCATGCCGAAGACAACGGCGAGGAGGGAGAAGAGACGGGTATTCCAGAGGGCGTGTTCAAAGATCTTCTCAAGAATGTTCATAGCTCATACTCCATCTCTACCCATTTCTGGGCAATTCTGACGGCGTTGGTGGCGGCTCCGACCCTCAAATTGTCGGCCACAATCCAGATATGGAGGACATTGTCCCGATAGAGATCCTTCCTGATCCGTCCGACAAAGGTCTCATCTTTCTCCACAACCATAATGGGCATCGGATAGAGGAGGTTCTCGGGATCATCGACAACTACAATATTCTCCCCCTTCCTCAAGACATCTCGGGCCCTTTCGGGATCTATATCCCTCTCAAACCAGATGGTCACCGCCTCACTATGGCCCCGGAGGACCGGAACCCGGACACAGGTGGCGGCCACTTCGATCTCCTTGTGCATGATCTTCTTGGTCTCATTGACCATCTTCATCTCTTCCTTGGTGTAGCCATTCTCCATGAAGCGGTCGATCTGGGGAATGACATTGAGGGCGATCTGGTGGGGGAAGACCTCGTGGGGGCTCTCATCGAGTTTGAAGGCGAAGAAGTCCTTCATCTGCATGACCATCTCCTCCATGGCACTCTTTCCAGCACCGCTGGTAGCCTGGTAGGTGGCCACATCGACCCGTTTGACCCCAAAGGCGTCGTCGAGAGGTTTGAGGGCCTGGACCATCTGGATTGTCGAGCAGTTGGGGTTGGCGATGATCCCCTTGTTCCTCCAGGCCCCAATATCTTGGGGGTTGACCTCGGGAACGACCAGGGGAACCTGGGGATCCATACGGAAGTGGCTGGTGTTGTCGATGACCACCGCCCCAGCCTCTGCGGCAAAGGGGGCAAAGTGGGCGGAGACACTCCCTCCGGCGCTGAAGAGGGCGATCTCGATCTCCTCCTCTTCAAAAATACTCTCCGTCAACTCCTTGACGACAATCTCTTCCCCCCTGAATTCCACTGTACTCCCCGCACTTCGGGCGCTGGCCAGGGGGAGGAGTTTCGCCACTGGAAAATCGACCTCCTCCAGAACCCTTATCATCTCCTCCCCGACGGCACCTGTAGCTCCAACAACGGCCACATTAAACTTCTTCATCGTTCTCCTCCTCTTTCGGACATTTTGCGATACTGACCACCTTGTCTCCCGACTCGACCCGGACAATCTTGACTCCGCTCGTATTCCTTCCAGCCTTGCGGATACTCTCCATATCGACCCGTATCATCTTGCCGCTAGATGTGAGGGCCATGAGATCCTTGTCATTTTCGACGGTCACGACACCCACCACATTACCGGTCTTGGGTGTGAGCTTCATGGCGATCACACCCTTTCCACCCCTCGACTGCTCCCGATACTCTCTGGCCTCGGTCCGCTTACCGATCCCCCTCTCGCTGACGGTGAGGAGCTCCTGATCTTCGCTGTAGATCGTCTCGGCTCCGACAACAAAATCCCCCTCATACTTGAAGCGGATCCCGGTCACTCCCCGGGCATTCCGCCCCATCTGGCGGACCTCATCGACCTTGAACCGGATACAGATCCCCTTCTGGGTGATGATGAAGAGCCACTGGGTTCTGGGATCGACAATTTTGGCGGTCACCAACTCATCATCTTCGTCGAGGGTGATTGCCCGGACCCCCTTGGAACGGATATTACTGAACTCTGCAAGATTGGTCCGCTTGACAACCCCGTTTCGGGTAAAGAAGGCCAGGGATTTATCTTGGCTGAAGTCGGTGGTCGGAATGATCGCCTTGATCTTCTCCTCTGGTTCCAGCTGGAGCAGGTTGACGACAGCCTTCCCTTTGGCGTTCCGTCCCGCCTCGGGAATTTTATAGACCTTGAGCCAGTAGAGCTGGCCCCGATCGGTAATGAACATCAGGGTATCGTGGGCGTTGGAGACAAAGAAGTCCTCAATAAAGTCGTCCTCGTAGGTGGTCACCGCCGTCTTCCCTTTCCCCCCCCGTTTCTGCTTCTCATAGAGCTTGAGGGGGACCCTCTTGATATACCCCCTGTGGGTGATGGTGACCACCATCGGTTCATTGGGGATCAGATCCTCTATCTCGATCTCATCGTAATCTTCGACAATCTGGGTGAGGCGGGGGGTGGAGAATCTCTCCTTGAGCTCCAGGAGCTCCTCCTTGATAATCTCATTGAGCCGCTCCTCACTCTTGAGAATTCCCTTGAGCCTCTCAATCTCCTCCTGGAGCTCCCTATACTCCTCTCCCAGTTTGGACTGCTCCAATCCTGTGAGGCGCTGGAGCTTCATCTCCAAAATGGCTGTGGTCTGCTTCTCACTGAGTTGGAGACTCTCCATGAGGACCGATCGGGCAATTCGGCTATCCTCACTCCCCTTGATGTCGCCAATGACACCATCAATATTGTCCAGAGCCTTCAGGAGCCCCTCGATAATATGGAGCCGTGCCTTGGCCTTCTCCAGCTCGTGGATCGTCCTCCGAATCACAACGGTACGCCGATGGTTGAGGAAGAGGTGGAGGAGTTCCAAGAGGGTAAAGACCTTGGGTTCCCTGTTGTGAATGGCGAGGAGGTTGATGCCGAAGGTGGTCTCCATGAGGGTCTGTTTGTAGAGATTGTTGAGGACAATCTCGCTGATGGCATCCTTCTTGAGCTCTATGACCACCCGAATCCCCTCCTTGTCACTCTCGTCCCGTATCTCCCCGATGCCGTCGATCTGCTTCTCCTTGACAAGGTTGGCGATCTGCTCAATGAGCCGAGACTTATTGACCTGGTAGGGGATCTCATCGATGACAATGGCCTCCCTGTTCTTGAGTCTCTCCATATGGGTCTTGGCCCTTACCTTGATCCGCCCCCGCCCCGTTCTGTAGGCCGTCACAATTCCCTGTTTTCCGTAGATAATCCCCCCTGTCGGGAAGTCGGGCCCTTGGATATGTTCCATGACCTGGGCAAGGTCGGCCCCGGGATTGTCGATGAGGAGGACCAGGGCGTCCACCAGCTCATCCAGCCTGTGGGAGGGGATATTGGTGGCCATACCAACAGCTATTCCGCTGGAGCCGTTGAGGAGGAGGTTGGGGAGTCGGGCCGGAAGGAGATCGGGCTCTGTCAGGGTATCGTCGTAGTTGGGAACGAAATCGACTGTCTCCTTATCAATATCCCTCAAGAGCTCTTCGGCCACCGCCGTCATTCTCGCCTCGGTGTACCGCATAGCCGCCGCATTGTCACCGTCGATGGAGCCGAAGTTCCCCTGACCGTCGATGAGGGGCATACGGACGCTGAAGGGCTGGGCCATGCGGACCAGGGCCTCATAGACGGCACTATCACCGTGGGGATGGTATTTACCGATCACATCCCCCACAATCCGGGCGCTCTTCTTGTAGGGGGCCCTGCTGGTGAGCCCCAACTCATTCATGGCGTAGAGTATCCGTCTATGGACAGGCTTCAATCCATCCCGTGCGTCGGGGAGGGCCCGCCCAATAATGACACTCATGGAGTAGTCGAGGTAGCTGTTTTTGACAGATTCCTCTATATCGATCTCTTGAATATCTTGCCTCTTTTCAAAAAGATCACCCATCGGTATCCTCATAGTAGAATTTAAATTTGGGATATTATATCCTTTTTACGATAACAGGAAATTGAGAGGAAAAGGGGCTCTACCTCTGCCTGTCCCCGAAGGGGGAGGCAGTGGTCAAAGAACTCCGGACGGCTCCGGTCTCCCACCTCCTCGGTCCGAGGGGGTCCAGGGGCCAGAGAGGGTCTCGGTTATAGTTCCTGGAGAATCTCGCTGAATACCTGGTAGCGCCCCTTTGGTGCCACCATTTTATAGACAACATCGGCGATCTGCTCTGGGAGGGCGGGGTTGAGTTTTCTGGGATTTTCGGGTCTGGAGGAGCCTACAGGCTGGAAGTTGTGGACCTCCAAGTAGGCCTTGTTGGCGGTGAGGTTTTTGTAGATCTCCAGACCGAAATCGAAGATCTCCAGGGGCTCGAAACGGCCGATGGGTCTCTGTCTGAGGAGGCTGAAGCGGTACTCCAGGCCGGCCCGCTCCAAGAGATAGTTGAACTTCATGAAGAAGGCGACGGCTCCACTGGAGAAAGGGGCCAGCACCCGATGGTAGAAGGCTTCAAAGCTTCCGTGGCCGCTCCTGGCAAACTCGTTGACGATCTGCTCCACGAGATACTTGACATCGGAGAGCGGTACAGCTCTGAGAATGGTACGCCCTCCCCGGATAGCGTGAAAACTTCCGCCCATGAGGATCTCCACCGCCTCCACCGTCTCTCCGTCGGCCCTGGCCTTGGCTCCGATGAAGCCAATATCCCCCCACTCATGGATCCCACACCCCTTGACACAGGCGCTCCAGTGCATCCGTATCCTCCCCACATCGGGTACCTTCTGGCTCAAATAGTGGGCGAGCTCAATGGCGTCGGGCTTGTTGGTGATGACCCCGAAGCTACACTCATTCTTCCCGGCACAGGCAACTAGGTTGTTGAAGTAGGGAGAGTGGACATTTTTGTAGCGGGTAAAGAAGGGGTGGCGGAGGACCCGGTCGATTTTGGCCTGGGGAATAGATGTGATATAGAGGTTCTGCTCGACACTCAAGCGGATCTCCCCCCCGTGCTCTCCGGCTATTTGGGCCGCTTCGACCATGTCGCTCCCACGGAAGATTCCCCCTGGAACGACGGCGTGGAGGGCGAAATTCCCATCCCGGAGCTGGACCCTCCCCATGGCGGGCTCGAAGTGCTCCATCCGGGCCAGGGTCTGGCCGGCCGGGGCGAAGGTGGTCCCTGCATACTCTTCCAAGGCCCTCCTGAAGTTCTCCATCCCCACCGCTTCGATGAGGAAGTAGAGGCGGTTCCTGTTGCGGTTGTCTCGGAAGCCGTATTCCCGAAAGAGCTCGATGAGTTTCTGGTAGAAGGGGACCACCTCATCAGGGGTGAGAAAGAGATCGGCATCCCTGGCGATCTTGCCCACCTTCCCTCCCAAATAGACATTGTAGCCATAGAGGCCGTCCCGCACGGCCAGGGCGAAACAGGCATCGTGGCCGTAGAGGTTGCACCGGTTGGCAAAGGAGCCAGAGATGGAGGTGTTGAACTTGCGGGGCAGGGTCCCAATCCACTGGGGCCGCTTCAAGAAGAGCTCCTGCATCGCCAGGAGGATAGGGTAGCTGGGGAGGACATTATCGAAGGCCAGGCCGTCCAAGGGATCGGTGACAATGTTGCGCAGATTATCGATACCGGTCTGATAGGTGGTGATCCCCACCCTCTCGAAGCGCTGGAATATCTCGGGGAGATCTTCAATTCTGATATGGCGGAGTTCCACCTGCATCCGGGTCGTCAAATCGACGGTGTCCTGGCCAAACTCCCGGGCCACCTCCCCCAGGCATACCGCCTGTTCCGGAGTGAGTCGTCCCCCCGGAATACGGACCCGCAACATGAAGCGCTCCGGAGTGAACTCATGCTTATCGAAGAGGCCAAAGTATTTGAGCAAGACCGCCTTGTCCCCTTCGCCGAGGGCTCTGTACCCCTTCTGGGCCGCCTCCAGGAGGCGTTCGTAGGCCTGCTGGGGGGTATATTGCTCCTTAATCCTCTCGACTCTGTTGATCTTTCTGCTCCGCTTCTCTCTGGCTCTGGCTAAGAGGTCGATCATGTTCTCTCCAAAATGGGTATATTTATGGAACAGCTCTCCTCTGGGTCGATTAAAGGAGCGGGGAGGTCAGCTCTGGCCGGCCTTTTTTCTACCCGCTTCCAAACCGCCCCGAAGGAGGGGCTTATAGATAGACTTCGTGCCGATACTCCTCCTTGCCTCCATCTGTATGGTGAAGGCGGGGGAGTCTCTCCGGGAGGTCTTCAGGCTTTTTGCCCCTCCTTGGCCATACTCTTCTCCCGTGATCTGCTCCCTTCCTCCATCGTCAGCTCCCCTGCGATCTCATCTTCTAAAGTGAGGCCCTGGGGAGACTTTTCGCTTATGATCTGGACCGCCGTCTGCTTGTAGTTGGGCTCGCCGCTGATGGGGTCGAAGAGGCTCTGGGTTAGGGTATTGACCAGCTGGGTACCATAGTGGAAGGGGACGAAGAGCTGGCCAGGGGCGACCAGATTGGTTACCCGCACCACCAGGTTTTCCACCCTGCCCCGGGGGCTCTTAAGGGTGATGCGGTCATAGTTTTTGACTCCGAGCCTGGCCGCATCTCTGGGATTGATGTCGATCCAGGCCTCAGGGGCCAGACTGTCCAGGATGGCAATTTGGCCTGTCTTGGTTCGGGTGTGGAAGTGCTCCACGGTGCGGCCTGTGTTGAGTAGCAGAGGGAAGGCTCTACTCGGTGGCTCTTCCAGGGGTCTCCAATCGGCCGCTATGAAGCGGGCCCTCCCATCTCCATGGGCAAAGGGCATATCTTCGCCGTAAAGTCTGGCGCACCCTTGGGGATAGCTCTCGTTACAGGGCCACTGGATCCCGCCAAGGGCTTCGATCTTCTCATAGCTCATACCGCTATAGTCGCAGAGCCGTCCCTTGGAGATCCGCCGAATCTCTTCAAAGGCATCTCGGGGCTCCCTCCACCCTGGAAAGAGGAGATCCCGTACTCCAAAGGAGCCACTAAACTCCAGTACAATCTCAAAGTCACTCTTGCTCTGGGCTGGAGGCTCCACCGCCTTATTGGCCTTGTTACAACGGCGCTCGCTGTTGGTATAGGTCCCCTCCTTCTCCCCCCAGGTGGCGGCGGCAAAGATCACATCGGCAATGTGGGCCGTATCGCTCATGAAGGCATCCTGTACTACCAGGAGCTCCAACTTTTTGAGGGCTCGGCGCACTCTATTCTGATCGGGGAAGCTCACCAACGGATTGGTGCAGATGACCCAGAGGGCCTTGATCTCGCCCCGATCGATGGCGTCGATGATCTCGCCATATCTGTAGCCCCGCTTGGTTGGAACGAGATCGACTGGCACGCCCACCAAATCGGCATACTCTTGGCGATCCCTTTCACTCTCAAACTTTCGATAGCCCGGAATGGCTGAGGTGAAGCCAAACTCCCGGGTCCCCATGGCGTTGCACTGGCCCGTAATGCTGAAAGGGGCAGACCCCTCCTTACCGATTTTACCTGTCATGAGGGCTAGGTTGTTGATGGCACTCACCGTATCGGTCCCCTGGGCCGACTGGTTGATCCCCATGGTCCAGCAGATGAGGCTCTTCTCATTGGTGGCGTAGAGCTTGGCCAACTGGTAGAGGAGTTTGGTATCGAGCCCTGTGATGTAGGCCACCTCGCCGGGCTTGTAGTTCTGGATGTGGCCCACAAACTCCCTCCAGCCGTTGGTATAACCCTTGATGAAGGTCTCGTTATACCACCCCTGCTCCCAGATAATGTAGGCCAACCCATTGAGGAGAGCCAGATCGGTCCTGGGTTTTATGGGGACATAGATGTCGGCTAGTTGACTGGTTTTGGAGCGCCGCGGGTCGATGACGACGATCTTCTTGTTCCTCCGATTTTTCATGAGGTGGTGGACGATGATGGGGTGGTTGTCGGCCAGGTTGGCTCCGATGACCAGGACCACATCGGCTCTGGCAATATCCCCATAGCTCCCTGGGGGACCATCGGAGCCGAAGCTCTGCTTGTAACCCATGACCGCACTGGCCATACAGAGGGTCGTATTGCCATCATAATTGGTGGTCTGGAGTCCCAGCTGGACCAACTTGCCCAGGGCGTAGAACTCCTCGGTCAGGAGCTGTCCTGTGGAGATGACCGCCAGGGCCCCTTTGCCGTATCTCTCTTGGATCTGCCTGAACTTCTGGGCTGTGTAGTCAAAGGCCTCCTCCCAGCCCACATCTACCAATCTCCCCCCTTTGCGTATCTTGGGGGTGAGTGTGCGGTTGGGGGCGTAGAGCATCTGGTGTTCACTGAGCCCCTTGGGGCAGAGGGTGCCGATATTGACCGGATGTTTGGGATCCCCCTTGGTGTAGGTGGCTCTGCCCTCCTTGACACCGATATAAAGGCCGCACCCCACACCGCAATAGCCGCAGGTCGATCTGACCCAGCGATCGGGCTTTTTGGCCTTGGCGATCTTACCAAAGATGGGATCGTCTGCAAGAGCGTATCTCTCCTCCTTGATCTCCACTCCAAGGAGCTCTTTTATTCTCCGAACCATCTCATCCCCCTATGGTCGTTGTGCCCCGGCGAAGAAGTTGCCGGGCATCCCTGTCTTGACGGCAGTGGCGTAAAAGAGGAGCCGCCCGACAAACTCGGTGGCAGAGGCCAGGACCACTCCGAAGAGCTGGAAGGCGAAGGCAAATCCAAAACTCCCAGCGTTGAGGGCGATGGTGGCGAATAGTGGTAAGACCACCGCCCCCAGGGGCAGGGAGATCTTACGAAAGTGGAAGAGTTTGCGGAAGGTGTGTTCCAGCAGATATTGAGCCCGACCGATCTGGTAGGAGAACTCATGGTCTTCCCCTACCATCTCATAGAAGCGCTGGCTCTCAAAAAAGAGGTAAATGTGCACGCTTCCAAGCAAGATGGAGATGGCCAGCAAAATGTTGGCCACCTGGGGGTTGCCCTCAAGGGTGGCGATGAGGGCGAGGATCTGGGTACCGATGTAGCCGGTCGAAAAGAAACGGTAGGTTGTGACAGCCCTGTTCCAGGTGGGTTTGGCTGGAATGCGGTAGATCATGGATTGGGCGTAGATGCCGTAGATCCCCACTACCGCCGTGACAGCTTCCAGGAGTAATCGCAAGGGGCCATCGATATTGAGGTAGTAGAGGAGAGTGACAACTCCCATGAGGGCGGTAAAAGCTCCAAGGGCTACAGCTTCTCGACTGAGCCAGGAAGTTTTGAGGTTCTTCATGGCGTTTACCGCCTTGATGGGGCGCCCCAGATGGAGGGCCGAAAAGGGCAAACCGATGGCGCTCAGGGCAAAAACCAGAGAGACCATGGCAAAACTCGGCTCTGGGAGCTGGGTGAATTCTGCCGCCAGATCCCCAAGAAAGAGGGCGATGAAGCCAACGAGGCTTACCTGGGTGAGGAGAGTCATGACCACTAGGGGGAGCTCTCTGTGGGCTGGGCGGATGAGGTCCCTGTCCATTGGCTCCAGATGCTCTGGCATCTCCTCGGGCAGGGTGTAGCGGGTGGTGGCCTTGGTGTACCTGGCATCGATCAAATAGGGGGCGTTGCCCTCCTTTTCCATATCCTCGGCCAGCCACCGCTCCACATCGACCACCTCAATTTCGATGGCCCCCTCGGGGCAGGCCTGGACACAGGCTGGGGTCTGACCCGCCTCAATACGGTCATAGCACATGTGGCACTTGGTGACAATGTGGCGCTCTTCGTGGAAGATAGGGGCGTCGTAGGGGCAGTTCCAGGTACAGTACTGACACCCAATACAGGCCGGATCGTCATGGATGACGATACCATTTTCCAGCTTGATATAGGCGTTGGTGGGACAACCTTTGAGACAGGCTGGATCGATACAGTGGTTGCAACTTATGGAGAGGAACATCTGCAATACATGGGGGAATTCTCCCCCCTCCACCTCGCCGACCCGCCGCCACTTGATCTGGGGCGGATTGTTGTTCTGCTCATTGCAGGCAACCTCACAGCAGTGACAGCCGATGCATTTGGTGGCGTCGAAATGGAAGCGGTACTGCTGACCCTCTTTGAGTGGTGGCAGTTGGAGAGAGTAACTGCCACACTGCAGGCCGGTTTGGGCTTTGTAGTCGATGAAGCTCTCGACTGCTGTCATGCTCGCTCCAATTTTTTGGGGTATTGTACTAGTTTTTAGATAGTTCTACTGGCTAGTTTTTGTGCAACATCATTATCAATGAATAAACAGGAGCGGGGAGTTCCAAAATTGGTTCTGGAGAGAGATCGGACTCAATCGAAAAAAGCCCCTTATCGGATCGGAGTGGTCCCAGGTAAAGGAGAAGTGGAGCTCTGGATGAGTATCCGTCGATTTTTGAAGGGATGAGAGAACTGCGGCGTAAGTGGTGGGAGTAAATTCAGGAAAACTCCCCCTTGGCTAGATTGTCCAGCAAAACCAGAATTCCCGCCTCTAGACATGGGAAGTATATCACCTCTCCTCCAGCCTAGGAGCCGAAGAGGGCGCCTCCCCGGGACTCTGAGAAGCTGTCATCTGAGGAGCAGAAAGAGCAGGAGCACATTCAGGAGGAAGGAGAGGATGAAGGCCATTTTATAGACCCTGACCGGCTCACGCTCAATCAGAGAGGCGTCGGGATCAAAGTAGGGTTTGACCTTGGTAGGGTGGGTGAGCTCATAGTCCATCTCGCTGTAGTGGGTGTAGCGGCGCTCCGGTTCCGGTTCAATGGCCCGCATGATGATGCTCTCCAGCCACTGAGGGACCGCTCCGTTGAACTCCTGTACCCTCTTTGCCGGCCTGAAAATCGGATTTTGGAAGGGTTCAATCTCGCCATAGGGGTAGCGGCGGGTGAGGGCTTCGTAGAGGGTGACACCAATGGCGAAGATCTCGCTGGCCTCGCTGATGGGTTCCCCCTTGAAGCGTTCGGGGGCTAGGTAGCTGGGAGTCCCTGCCCGACTTGTGATGGAGAAGATCTCGACGACAGAGCCAAAGTCTACCAGTTTGAAGACCTCCTTACCGTGGCGGCGGGTGATGAGGATATTCTCCGGTTTGATGTCGCCATGGACCAGGTTGTGTTTGAGGAGGAAGCTGGAAGAGCGTACCAGGAATTTAGCTAGTTCAATGGCCCCATCCACATGGATAGGCCGCCTCTTGATCCGCTCCTTGAGGCTCTCGCCTTCGATGTACTCCATGATGTAGTAGCGCATGGAGCGGTTTTTGGGGATGACCGCCTTGGGGAAGAAGCCGGCCTTGAGCCGCTTGGCGTTCCAAGCCTCCTTGACGAAGAGATCCAGGAGCCCTCCATCCTCTATCGCCTCTATGGGAGGGAATTTCATCACATACCTCTTCCCTTTCTGCTCCACCAGCCAGGTCCGCTCGTTCTGGATCAACGGTTCAATGAGGCGGTATCCATCGATGAGTTGGCCCTTTTTGAGGGTGGTGGGGATCGGGAGCTTCTGGCGCCTGAGTTCGATTTGCTTGTCGATCCCCTTGATCTCGATGACGACGGCACTGGTATCGTCTGGCAGATTATCTCTCCACTTCCTACTGGCATATTTGACGAGGGAGGAGGCATCGATGAGGTGCTCCTGAACTTCACCCCTGTCCAGAACCGCCGTAAGGCCATCGCTGGCCACTACAATCTTATCCCCTGGACGGATAAAGTTCTCAAAGAGGTAGGGCTCCACATCTGCCTCTAGACCGATGGCCTGGGTGAGGATGTGGCTCCCCGGTTCGAGGGTATGGTCGAAGGAGAGCTTCTGGAGCACCCCATCACGGAGGAGAAAGATGGGGCTATCCCCCACATTGGCCCCATAGAGTCTGTTCCCCTGGATCACCACCATAGCCAAGGTAGTGAGCATCTCGGGCCTCCCATACTCTGCAAGTGACTCCTTATAGAGGATCTGGTTGATGTTCCTGATGAAGGTGAGGATCGACTTTTCGATCTCCCACGACCTTGGAGGGTTCTTGAAGGTGGAGAGCATGTAGCCCACCACCCGTTGGGCCCCCTGGCGTCCCGCCAGGGCGCTCCCCACTCCGTCGCAGACGATGCCGATGACCAGATCGTCGTAGGCTCTGACCCCAAAGGCGTCGCCACTGACAAGCTCTTTTCCTCTGGCCAGACCAAAGCCGGAGAGTCGTACCAGCTCCCTCATCAGATTCTACCGCCTGCATCCAGACCCCAGGTGGTGCGCCACCGGGTCTTAACGAGACTCAGCCCCACGATGGCCAGCAAGACGATCCCAGCAAAAACATAAAAGCCTACTGCGTAGGTGCCAAAGGTAGCCTTGCTCCATCCAAGGATCTTGATGAGAGCTGTCCCCCCGAGACCTCCGGCACACCCGACAATTCCTGTCATGATCCCCATATCTCTACCGAAGCGTTGGGGTACCAGCTGGAAGACCGCTCCGTTGGCCATCCCGAGGAAGCTCATGATCAGGAACAAGATCACAATGGCTATATGGAAGTTGTGGACAAAGGTGTTGAGGATCGCCAGGACGAAGACCCCTCCATAGAAGATGTACAAGGATTTGACCCCTCCCAGGCGATCGGCGATGGCCCCTCCGACAGGGCGTAACATTGCCCCTGCGAAGATACACAAGGCTCCAAAGTAGCCAGCCACCACCTTAACATTGGGTTCACTGAGGAGCTTGAGACCGATTTCGGCCATCTCCTCCTGATAGACATTCATCAAATAGACCTTCATATAGTTGGCAAAGCCGACAAACCCTCCAAAACTCACGGCGTAAAAGAGGCTGAACCACCAGGTATCCCTGTCCCGTAGGAGCTTGAGGTAATCTACCCAGCTCTTCTCGCGGGGGGTATAGACCTCCGGTGGGGCATCCTTGGCCAAGAGGATATAGGTGATGAGGATGATGGTCGAGAGGATCCCGCCTACGAGGAAAACCGCTGGCCAGCCCCAGATCTCGGCGATCTTCGGAGCGAAGAGATAGTCGATGACCACACCGATATTTCCAGCTCCCGCTAATCCCAGGACCAACCCCTGGAGGCGGGGTGGGTACCACTGGCCCGCTTGGGGCAAAGCTACGGCGAAACTGGCTCCGGCAAATCCGAGACCAGAGGCGACGGCCAAGAGCTCATAGTAGGTGATAGACTCTCCCCGAAAGTAGGTGTAAAAGAGGGAGGCGATGACGACGGACTGGGCCAAGATGGCTGTTCTCTTGGGGCCGATATTGTCCACGAGAAAGCCCAGGAGGATCCGCAGGATCGCTCCCCCCAGAATGGGAATGGCCAAGAGGGTAGCCTTCTGGTTGGGGTCCAGGAGATAGCCATGTCTGGCCAGGGATTCGGCGATCTCCGTGGCCAGGGGCCCCAGCATAGTCCAGACCATAAAGCTAAAATCGAAGTACAGGAAGGCGGCGATGAGGGTCGGCAGATGGCCTGCCCTTTTGAGCTCACCCAGTCTCATTGAGGCTCCTTTAGATCTTTTACGGGATTTTATATGAAAAAAGATCAACTTAGTGTTTAAGATTTGATCAATAAGTTGAACAAATTCATAATGATTCCCCATTTGGCAGGTATGCTACAATTTGAAAAACCCCAACAAAGGAGGTAGCATGAAAAAGGTTGAGGCGATCATCAAACCCTTCAAGCTGGACGATGTCAAAGATGCTCTGACAAGCTTCGGAATTACGGGTATGACAGTGAGTGAGGTCAAGGGATACGGCCGCCAGCAGGGCCATACCGAACTCTATCGGGGAGCGGAGTATATTGTCGATTTTCTCCCCAAGGTCAAGGTTGAAGTAGTGGTCAAGGCCGAAGATGTGGATGGGGTGATCAAGGCGATCTCCGAAGCGGCCCGGACCGGAAAGATCGGCGATGGAAAGATCTTTGTCAGCGATGTAGAGAAGGTCATCAGGATCCGCACAGGCGAGAAGAATGAAGAGGCCATCTAGGAGGGAACAATGAAGATCGTAGCCGCTGACAATGTCTGGATCCTCACCTCAACGGCCCTCGTTCTTCTCATGAGCGTCCCCGCTCTTGCCATCTTCTATGGAGGTCTGACCAAGACCAAGAGTATCCTCAATACGATGATGATGGTCATCGTCGCCTTCTGTATCACCTCCTTCCTCTGGCTCCTCTTTGGCTACTCCCTGGCCTTCGGTTCCGACCTGGGAGGGGTCATTGGAAGTCTGGAATACCTCTTCCTCAACGGTATCAACCCTTCCGATCCTGCACCTGCGGCGGAGAACCTCTACCACTACCTCTTCATCTTCTTCCAGATGACCTTCGCCGCCATCACTGTGGCCCTCATGGCGGGAGCCTTTGTGGAGCGTATGAAGTTTGGAGCGTGGATGGCCATCAGCGCCCTCTGGGCCATCCTGGTCTACTTCCCAGTTGCCCACTGGATCTGGGGGGGAGGCTTTCTCTCCGACTGGGGAGTCCTCGACTTCGCAGGGGGGTTAGTGGTCCATGAGACCAGCGGGGTCTCAGCCCTGGTAGGAGCCATCCTTCTCGGAGCCAGAAAGGAGAATGTGATGCAACCCTCCAATCTCCCTCTGGTCGGAATTGGAACGGGGCTCCTCTGGTTCGGCTGGTTCGGTTTCAACGGGGGGAGCGCCCTCGCCATGAACGCCCAGGCTGTCAGCGCCGCCTTCGTTACCACAGTGGCCGCCTTTGTTGGAGGCTTCGTCTGGATGGTGCTGGAATGGATCAAATTCAAGAAACCCACCTCCCTCGGGCTCTTCACAGGGGTCATCGCCGGACTGGCGACGATCACTCCTGCTAGTGGCTTCGTCGACATCTTTGGAGCTGTACTCATCGGGACCATAGCGGCCCTCGTCTGTTTCTGGGCAGTTGTCTCCCTCAAACAGCGGTTTGGCTATGACGACAGCCTCGATGTCTTCGGTGTCCACGGTGTCGGCGGAATGACGGGAGCCCTCCTCCTCGCCCTCTTCGCCAAGCCCGAAGTCGCCGATGTGAAGGGGCTCTTCTTCGGAGGAGGGCTGGGACAACTGGGCTCCCAGTTGGCAGGAATTCTCGTCGTGGGCCTCTATAGCCTCCTCATGACAGTTCTCATCTTCAAGGTGGTCGATCGGTTCATGGGTCTCCGGGTCGATCGAGACGCTGAGATCGAAGGGCTCGACGAGGCGATCCACGGCGAACGGGCCTACCTGAAGGAGTACTAGTCTCGCTCTGAGGGGTTCCCCTCACCCCTCCACCTCCCAGAGGATCGTAGAGGATCGGGAGGATGCATTGATCCTCTCCTACCGGATCACCAACGATGAGGAGATACTCTTCCTGGCCAAGCGGTGGCTCCCCCATATGCGGATCATCTCTCCCACCTACCTCCAGGAGAGGTTGGAAGGGATGGTAAAGGAGTTCCTCCGAAAGAGTGAGGAGTTGAGAGAAAAAGGGTGACAGGCCTCCACCGCTAGGCTGAGTTCTGGCCTCTGACGGAGGATCTCCCTCTAGGTGCCAAAGTCCCATCGGCCCCAGATTTTCAGGGGAGGTTCCCCAAATCTCCCCATCCTCTCTCCATGGAGGAAGAGACTATGGCGACCCCGTGTAATTTTTCACCCATTTTTGGCGATAATATCACAATCTGAAAGAGGGAGAGACCCATGGGAAAGCTCAAGAAGTGGTGGAACTCCTATAAAAAGGCGCTCTTCTATCAGGAAGGGAAGCCCCTCTCCTTCGGGGCCCATCTAGCCATCTTCACCTACCTCTTCTTCGTTCTCTGGCTGGTAGGGAAGGGGATCGATTTCCAGACCTCCTTCCTCCAACCTCCCTACCGCCAATTTGGCCACCTCTGTATCGACTTTGCAAAGCGGGTAGAGCGGGCCGAGGAGCTCCACAGGGAGCTTACGGAGCTGGTACCGATAGAGGAGTTCGACCGCCGTCTGAACGGGAAGGACCTCGAAAACTTCTTTGGAAGCCACCCCCTCTGTCAGAAGTTGGGAGAACGGTTTCTGGCGGTTCTCACCGATTTGGAGATCCGCTCCCGACTCAAGGGGATTGAGAGGATCAAGGGGGAGATAGGGAGGCTCCGGAGGGAGATCACCCAGAGGGAGAAACAGTACTCCAGCATGCTCCTAGAGCGGATTGCCCAGGTCGATCGGAACCGCTCCATTCTGGTAACCGATGTAGACCATATCAAGAGGGAGATTGAGGAGCGGAAGAGAAGGATCGCCCAGCTGGAGAGGGAGATGAGGGAGCTCCGAAATATCTCCTCCATTCCAAATTACAGGGAGTTCATCTCCTTCCTCCGGGAAAATGGGAAGAGAATTCTCCAAGAGCAGAGGAGGGCCTATCTTCTCTATACCTTCAACTACCTCCTCTACGCCTACTCCTTCCTCATTCCGGCCTTCCTCATCTTCTGGTTCCTCTACCGCCTCTTCCAGCGGAAGAGGTTCCAGATCCTCCAGAAACTGGCTCTCCACACCCTCAATGTTATAGCCCTCTTCATGATCTACTACCTTGCGATCCTCATCTACGAGGTCATTCCCAAGGTCTGGCTCCGGAAGTTTCTGGAGTGGCTCCAATCCCTCAACCTCCAATTTCTCTTCTCCATCGGGGGAATTCTCCTCCTCATGGGGCTCTTCTGGCTCATCATTGCCGCCATTCAGAGGCGATCCCAGAGCCCCTCGGCGGAAAAGGGTGTCAAATACCTCTACCTTCGGGATGGGAGGTGCGGCTTCTGCGGAGCCCGCCCCCGACAGGGCGACCGCTACTGCTCCCTCTGCGGGAGGCGACTCTTCCATAGATGTCCCCAGTGTGGCAACTCCGTTCCTGCAGGGGCCCCCTTCTGCCCCCACTGCGGAGGGAAGAACTCACTGGATCAACATCAGTTTGGCCAGTCCCAAAAAGGCAAAGAAGCCGACCACATCGGTGACGGTCGTTAGGAGAACACTGCTCCCCACGGCCGGATCGGATCCGATCTTTTTGAGGAGGAGGGGGATGACAGCCCCAAAGAAGCCGGCGGCTAGGAGATTGATGACCATGGCCAGGGCGATAACCACCCCCAACATCTGGTCATGGAACCAGACCCAGGCTATGGCCCCCATAATGACGGCGAAGATGAGGCCGTTGAAGAGGGCTATGAGGGTCTCCTTCATGAGGGCCCTCTTGGCGTTCTGCCAGTCGATCTCCCCCAAGGCCAGCTTCCGGACGACAACTGTCAGGGTCTGGGTTCCGGCATTGCCCCCCATGGAGGCCACTATCGGCATGAGGACGGCGAGGGCCACATATTTTTGGATCGTCTCATCGAAGAGGCCGATGACTAGGGAGGCGAGAATGGCTGTACCTAGATTGATAAGGAGCCACCAGGCCCGCTTTTTGGTGACCTCTCCAATGTCTTCATCCTCTTCACTCTCCTCATCGACCCCGGCCAGATTGTAGATCTGCTCTGTCGCCTGCTCCTCTACCAGATCGATAATATCATCGGAAGTGATCCGCCCCAGGAGCCTCCCATTCCCATCGACCACCGCCACGACGGCCAGATCGTAGTCTTCAAACTTCTTGATGAGATCTCCAATGGGGTCTGTCGCCTTGACAGCAATAGGTTCGTACCGCTTCTCATGGATAATATCGCTGAACCGTGTCTCGAAGTCGTAGAGGATCAGATCCTCCAGGGGAATAATGGCCCGGAGCCGATCCTCCCTATCGACAACATAGACTTGGTGGATATTGGAGAGCTCCCCCATAGCCTTGAGCCGGCGGAGCCTCTCGATGGCCTCGGCTATCCGCTCATCTTCATAGGCCTTGAAGACCTCGGTCTGCATATAGGCCCCAGCCTGGTCCTCCTCATAGCCGATGAGCTCCTGGATCTCCTCTTTGTACTCGGTACTGATATTCTCCAGGACCCGCTGTTCCAGCCTCTCATCAATATCCTCAATATCCTTGACTAGGTCGGTTGCATCGTCACTATCCAGCTCTTCAATGGCCTCCGCCAACTCTTTGACACTCAGGTGCTCTATAGCATCGTCCCGGAGACCCTCAGGCAGCTCCAAAAGAACCTCTCCCAGTATCCCCTTTGGGAGCTGCTTGAGAGTCTTGTAGAAGAGCCTCTCATCTTCATGTTTCAAATATTTGAGATAGGCCGCTATATCGCTGGGGTGGAGGTTGACCTCCTCCCCAGCAAGGAGTTTCTCAAGCTCTTTTCCAACTCTAATCAGTTCTCTTCTCTCCATTTTCTCCTCCTATGTATGAGACTAGTTTGATCTTCTCTATCCTGTGGGCAGTCTCCCCTTGGGCCAGGAGCTTCTCAATCTCCCTCTTGTACCGCCGTACCATCTTTTTGAAGCGCCGGAGCTCTTTGCCGTAGAGTCTGCTCCGGGCGATCCGGACAACCCGGAGAGGGTTGATGGGCCTATTGTTTTTGTAGAGTCCAAAGTGGAGGTGGGGACCTGTACTGAGCCCCGTACTCCCCACATAACCGATGACCTCTCCCTGCCGCACATAGCGCCCCTTTCTGATCCCCTTCCGGAAACGGGAGAGGTGGGCGTAGAGGGTCTTGTACCCCTCTTTGTGGGCGATGATCACCACATTTCCATATCCCCCCTTCCGTCCGGCGAAGATGACCCGTCCATCTCCCGCCGAACGGACAGGGGTCCCCCTTCTCGCCCCGAAATCGACACCCAGATGGGCCCTCCATCTGTGGAGAACGGGGTGCCACCGCCTCAATGTGAAGCGGGAGGTAATTCGGGCACCATGGATAGGGCGCTTCAGGAGAAAGCGGTCCATCTCCCTCCCCTGTTCATTGTAGTACCGCCCCTTGTAGTTGAAGACATAGTGCCTCCTCCCCCGCATCTCGACCATGGCCACCTTGACCACAGGCATACCGAAGAGCTGGCCCAGGCGGTATTTCTGATCGTAGAGTATAGCCAATCGGTCCCCCTTCCTGATAGAGTGGGTAAAGTCCAGGGACCTCTTAAAGGCTTGGACAAACTCATGGGCTAACCGAATGTTCCCTGTTGTATTGAGTATCTCGCTGTAGGGGGGACCATCCAAGGAGATGAGGAGCCGCTCCTCCCTCTTGGTGTAATCTATCGGGATGAGGTCTATCCCGTACCCCTTCCCCCCCCGAAATATATGGATCTGGAGCTCCTCGTTGATCGGTATGAGAACCTGCTCGATGGAGCCATTGTCGTCTAACAGGGTGTAGTAGGGAACTCCCGCCCTCAATTCGCTGACCAGCTCCTTCTCCTCTCCATCCAGAGAGTAGTAGAGTTCCTTGGGAAGCCCGCTCCTCTCCAGATACTGGAGGAAACTCTGGGATCGGGCCCACCGCCCCAACTCTATGGAACCGGCACTCAGAAGTGTAGCCACAAGGGGCACAACGGCAGCGAATCGCATCATCTTCTCCTTGAAAAAGTTTCTATTGTATCCTAAAAGCCCTTAAAGATGGACATTTAGGGGGTCCGTACCAAGAGGAGCCCTCATGAAAATGTGGTATGATAACCATAATCCAAATAAAAGGAGCTCTCTTGATACGACTGCTCATTATCGGTATCCTCACCCTCACGCTCCTCGGAGGGGAGAGGGAAATTCTCTCAGTTGAAGGGGGGTACGGCTCCATAGAGGCCGTCTCCCTCCCCAAGGGGACCAGCGGTATCGTCGTCCACCACTTTGATGGGGAACACTCTACAATCATCGCCCGGGCCATTCTGGAGGCCCCGGATCGGATCCGCTTCGTTGTCTATGACGCCCTCGCCCAGCCCAACCTTCCCAAGCCGAAGATGGGGCCCCAGAAGGGAGATACCCTCATCCTCCAATACCTCTACCACCGGCTCGTAGCCATAGCCCCCAACTACAAGAGTTACGAGGAACTGAGGTCCAAGATAGATGGGGAGTGGATCCATCCGGACCTCTTTGCCGCCGAGCTGGCCAAGGAGAAGCACCCGGCCCCAACCCGCCAAGATTTCCGCAATTTCTGTAACAAATTTGCTGTCGGAAGGGTGGCCATCATTCTCAAGGAGAGGGCCCATATTCTGGACTGCTACAGCTTCTCCACCCTCCAGACAGTTCCCATGGAGAGAGTGGATGAGAAGGTCCAGAAGCCCTTCTATACCAGAATTACGAAGATCGAGGGCTCCCTCTTCAACTTCTTTGGCCCCAAAGAGATGGAGGACTACTACACCTACTATACCCGACTGATGGAGGGGAGATGAAAAAGAGCGATATTCAGGAACTGAGACGCCTCATAGGAGAGGAGAATGTCCACGATGACCGGCCCCACCAGCTGGCCTACTCCTACGATGCCACCCGGGACCACTATGAGCCGGAGGCTGTCCTCTTCCCACGGAATGAGGAAGATGTGAGCAAGGTCCTCCGATACTGCAATGAACGGAGGATCCCCGTAGTTCCCCGAGGTGCGGGGAGCGGATTTACAGGGGGAGCCCTCCCTATCCGAGGGGGAGTTGTCCTGGCTCTGGAACGCCACATGAACAGGATCAAGGAGATCGATCTCAAGAATATGGTGGCCGTCGTGGAGCCCGGAGTGATCAACAAGGAGCTCCAGCGGGAGGTGGAGCGCCATGGACTCTTCTACCCCCCCGATCCGGCCAGCCAGGAGTACTCGACCATTGGAGGGAATGTGGCCGAGAACGCCGGGGGGATGCGGGCCGCCAAATATGGGATTACAAAGGACTATGTCATGGCCCTCCGGGCCGTCCTCCCCAACGGAGAGATTATCAGGGCCGGAAAGAGGACCATTAAAGATGTGGCGGGCTACAATCTGGCCGGAATTCTGGTAGGGAGCGAAGGGACCCTGGCCGTCATTACGGAGATCACCCTCAGACTCCTCTCCAAACCTCGGCTGACCAAGACGGTCATGGGGGTCTTCCCCACTGTGGGAGAGGCTATGAACGCCGTCTATAAATCCCTGGCCGGTGGGGCCAACCCCGTCGCCATGGAGTTCCTCGACAATCTGACAATCAGAGCCGTAGAGGAGAAGTTCCACAAGGGGCTCCCCGTCGATGCGGGGGCCATTCTCATCAGCGACATCGATGGAAATGTGGAGGAGGAGATCGACTACCAGATAGCCCTCCTGGAGCGGTTCTTCAAAGAGAATGGAGCCACCCAGTTCCATATTGCCCGAAATAGTCGGGAGGCCGCCGACATCTGGTTTGCCCGGCGGAATGCGAGCCAATCCATAACGATCTACGGCTCCAAGAAGATCAACGAAGATGTAACCGTTCCCCGGAGCGAACTCCCCCGTTATCTGGAGGAGGTGGAGAGGATAGCCCAGAAGTACAGGGTGACCATCCCCTGTTTCGGCCACACAGGGGACGGAAATGTCCATACCAATGTAATGGTCGATGGGGAGAATAGGGAGGAGGTGGAGCGGGGCTACAAGGCCATTGAGGAGATCTTCAGGGTGACCATCGATTTGGGTGGAACACTGAGTGGGGAGCACGGAATAGGCCTCTCCAAGGCCCCCTTCATGAAGATGGCCTTTACCGAGGGCGAACTGGAGCTCTTCAGGAGGATCAAGGCGGCCTTCGATCCCAACAATATCCTCAATCCGGGGAAGATGGGGCTCTGACCGTTCCCCATGTGGCGCAGGGTCAAGGAGTTTATCGGTACCATCTACGACCCCGATATAGAGATCTACGCCTCCTCCCTCAGCTTCTATACAATCTTCTCCATCATCCCCCTCCTCCTGGTCTCCTTCACGGTCTATCTCAAATTCACCGACTTCGACCATGAGATGCTCAAGGATTTCATCCTCCACAATCTCATTCCCTCCAAGCAGGCGGAGATCAAAGGGTATATCGACCAATTTCTGGCCAACAGCTCCAAACTGGGGGTGATCGGAGTGGTCTTCATCATCTTCGCCTCCCTCATGTTCTTCCAGAACTACGAGCAGGTGGTCAACAAAATCTTCCTGACCAAGCCAAAACCGATCTTCAAGGCCATCAGCACCTACTGGACCCTCGTCACTCTGACCCCTGTGGCCCTGGCCATCTCCATCTACCTCATCACCAAAATCCAACGCTATATCGACTCCCCCTACCTCGATCTCCTAGCCATCTTCTCCTATCTCGTCATCTGGATCCTCTTCTTCATCAACTACCTCATCTCCATTAACCGCCGTATGACCCTGAAGAGTGTCTTCATCTCCTCCTTTGTCGCCTCCCTCATCTGGTACGGGAGTAAACTGATCTTTGTTTACTATGTCCTCTACAACAAGACCTACTCCACCCTCTACGGCTCCTTCTCCACAATCCTCTTCTTCTTCCTCTGGATCTACATTTCGTGGCTTATCTACCTCTACGGTGTCAAGCTATGTTACATAATGAACCGCGAGAACTATTTCCACGATGAGGAGTATGCCGACGATCCAATGTTTATAGATTGAGAGGAGACTCCCGAGGAGCCAGAGCCAGAGGAACCAGCGGGGGAGGTGGAGTTCCACCACTCCAATATCGTTGTGGAGGAGGGAGACAATGGGGTCCAGAAGACCTCCAACTCCCAGGAGATGGAGGAGGAGGGCGATGAGGTAGAAAGGGGGGAAGAGGAGGGAGATGAGGGGGGAGAGTAACTGCCACCAGCTGAAGAGTCCAAAGATGGTGAGGGTGACGGGGGAGATCATGAGATAGACCCAGAAGTTGAGGGCGACCAGCTGGAACCAGAGGGGGAGTCTCCTGTAGTGGTGGAGGAAGAGGTAGATAGAGAAGACTCCGGCCACGGAGAGCCAGAAGCCCAGGGAAAAGAGGAATTGGGGGTAGAGGGCGACGACGGCAGTGGCCACCCAGCCGAGGAGCTCGAAACTGAGGAGTTGGATGTGGCGGTCGTAGAGCCAGAAGGCGGCCAGACTGAGGGCAAAGGCTCTCACAAGGGAGGGTATCTCTCCGACAAAGAGGAGGTACCCCAGAGCTACGGCAAATCCTCCCACCATCGAGAGTTTGCGGAGGTGGATGAAGGGACAACACCGCTGGAAGAGGGGACGGAGAAGGGTAAAGGTGAAGAGGGTCACAGCCCCGATAATGATAGTGAGGTGGAGCCCACTGATGGCCACAAGGTGGGAGAGTCCCAGGGCGGAGAGCCGTTCCCGGAGCTCCTTGGAGAGGGAGGTGGCGAGGAAGAGGGCCCCAAAGAGTTCCTGGCCGTAGGGATCCCTATGTTGCCGGGCAATCATCTCCTTGAGGAGGAAGCGCCTATCCTTGGGAAGGACCTCCTCAATATAGCTGACCCAGTAACTCCCCTTGAGGAAGTCGAGGAAGGAGGGGGTGCGGCGGGTTCTGATGATCATGACCCGAACCCTCCTATCTCGGAGATCCTTGATCTCCTCCCTGGTAGAGGTATAGAAGGTGAAATGGGGGGTCCGGAGCTTCAGGATCTCTCTCCCATCTTTGGTATACTGGTTGACGACAACCGCTTCGGTATGGAAGAAACGGCTCTGGAGGAGCTCCCTGTAGTGGGAGTAGTCGAGGGCGAGGGAGATGGAGGCGATGAAGAGGAGAAGGGAGAGGAAGAGGAGCCTCTCCTTGAAGGAGGTAAAGAGGGGGAGGCGCTCCATCAGATGTGGGGAGGGGTGATCTCCAACTTACTCTCCCTCATCTCATAATCCCGATTAATCTCGGTGGCCTCTTCAGCAAATTTGACAAACTCTTTGTGGAAGTAGAGCTTCACAACTCCTGTCGGTCCATTCCTCTGTTTCCCAATAATGATCTCTGCCTCCTCAATCTTCTTCTCCCGAAACCCCTCTATATCGGGGGGCTTGAGCCCCTTCTCCGCCGCCTCTTTCTCCTTCTGCTTCAGCTCCTTCAGCCGGTAGACATCGTCCCGGTAGACAAAGAGGATGAGGTCGGCATCCTGTTCGATGGCCCCAGACTCCCTGAGGTCCGAGAGCATGGGGCGTTTATCCGGCCGACTCTCCAGGGAGCGGTTGAGCTGGGAGAGGGCGATAATGGGCATCTCCAGCTCCCGGGCCAGGAGTTTGAGGTTCCTCGAAATCTCACTGATCTCCAGATGGCGATCTTTCCCTCCACTCCCCCCCATGAGCTGGAGGTAGTCAACGATGGCCAGCTCCACCTCTGGGTGTTGGGATTTGAGTTTCCTCAACCGGGCCCGGAGCTGGTGGATATTGAGGACCCCCTCATCGTCGATGAAGAGGGAGCTGTTGGAGTACTCATCACTCAGTTTGGAGACCTCGCTCCACTCTATGTCGTTGAGGCTCCCCGTCCTCAACCTCTGGAGGGGGATCGAGGCCTTGGCCGAGATCATCCTCATCATGAGCTGTTCGGCAGGCATTTCGAGGGAGAAGATGGCCACTCCCTTCTTCTGGTTGAGGACCGCCTGGGCGATATTGAGGCTGAAGGCGGTCTTTCCCATGGAGGGGCGGGCCGCAATGATAATCAGATCTCCGGGGTTGAAACCGGCCGTCTTGATATTGAGCTCGTGGAAGCCCGTATCGAGGCCTGTGAGAATGGAGTTTCCCCGCTCCTTCATTTTGAGGAGGTGTCTGAGGGTCTCCTCCATCACCTTTCGGGAATCCTTAAAGTCGCTGGAACTGGTCTCGTTGGTGATCCTGTAGAGTTTGGACTGGATCTCGTCGATGAGATCCACGGCGGGAAGGTTCTCCTCCAAGGTGACCCTCTTGATCTCTGTCGCCAGGTGGAGGAGCTCCCGCTTGACAGACTTCTCTTTGATCTCCCGGACATAGGCGGCTGTATTGGAGATCGGATTGGCGGCCAGAATCTCGGCATAGAGCTCCCCATTAAAGAGCTTCTTGGCCACGAGTCTCTCCTTGACAAAGTCCTCGTCGATGGGGAGCCCCTCCCTCTCCAGCTCCTCCATGGCCTCGAAGACCACCCTGTGGAAAGGGTGGTAGAAATCCTTGGCTTCGAGGGTCGCCGCTACCTCCTCAAAATTCTGGGGATCGAAGATGATGGAAGCGAGGACGGCCCGCTCCATATTCAGATTGTATAGATGGCTCTCCACATACTCCCTTTCTCTCTATTCTACCCTATTTTCCTGAAGACCTCTTCCGAGCCATCTTCTCCACCTCATGGAGGAAACGGTCCACCAGCTCCTCCTCAGGGAGTTTGGCCACAACCTCCCCCTCCACCATGATGAGACCGCTCCCCTTCCCATAGGCGATGGCTACATCGGCATGCTTCGCCTCCCCGATGGCGTTGACAGCGCACCCCATCACCGAAACGGTGAGAGGGGTCTTGATGTGGCGGGTCCGCTCCTCCACCTCAGCCACAGCCTTGACCAGATCGGCCTCAATTCTCCCACAGGTGGGACAGGAGATGATATTGAGCCCCTCACGGGCAACTCCCGCATCCTTCAGAATGGCCCTCCCCACCTCTACCTCCTTCTCCAGCTCCCCTGTCAGGGAGACCCGAAGGGTATCGCCAATTCCGTCGAGGAGGAGGGATCCGATGCCGATGGCACTCTTTATAGTCCCGTGGAAGAGGGTTCCCGCCTCAGTCACACCAAGGTGAAAGGGGTAGGGGACGAGGGGGCGCAACTTCCTATAGGCCTCTACCGTCCTCGGGACATCGCTGGCCTTCATGCTCACCTTAATATCGGTGAAATCCAGATCCTCCAAGAGCCGAATATGGTAGAGGGCGCTCTGGACCATGGCTTCGGCCGTCGCCCCATATCTCCCCTCGATCTCCCTTTCGAGGCTTCCGGCATTGATCCCGATCCGAATAGGGATACTCCGCTCCTTGCAGGCCTTGACAACCTCCCTAATCCGCTTTTTGGAGCCGATATTCCCCGGATTGATCCGGATACAGTCTACTACCTCTGCCGCAATGAGGGCGAGCCGATAGTTAAAGTGAATATCGGCCACTATCGGGAGGGGGCTCCGCTCCTTAATCTCCTTGAGGGCCCGGGCATCCTCTTCCTCGGGAACGGCCACCCGCACAATGTCGCACCCTGCAAAGTGGAGTCTCTTGATCTGTTCCACCGTCTCCGCCACATCGGCCGTCCGGCTGAAGGTCATAGATTGGACAGAGATAGGGGCACCTCCCCCTACAGCCACACCGCCTACATGGATCTGTTTTGTCGGATACCGTTCCATGGGGCTCCTCAGTTGTGGTTTGGAGCAATTATATCACGCCAGATCGACGGGATCAATATCGACCTCACAGAGGCTGTTCCTACTCCCGTAGATCCCCTGGAGGAGCTTCTTGATAGAGGGGGACCGGATCAGAATATGGTACCGGTATCTGCCGGCGATCCTCTCTATGGGGCTCTTGCCATAGCCGACAATTTCGACATCAAAATTCCTCAACCTTCCGAGAACCTCCTCCATAGCCTCCCGAGCCCTCTCCTCCCTCTTGTGGGTGAAGAGGAGCCTGGCCAACCTCATGGAAGGAGGATAGAGCCCCCTTCTGAGCTCCAACTCATTCTTGACAAACTCCTCGTAGTCCCTGAAGCTCTCGAAGAACTCCCTCTGTTTTGTCTGGACAATCACATCGCCCCTCTCCCCCCTCCTCCCCGCCCGTCCGGCCACCTGGAGGAAGAGGCTCAAGGCCCTCTCCCGTGCCCGGTAATCTGCCATAGCGAGGAGGTAATCTATCCCCATAACCACTGTAAGGGCCAGATCGGGGTAGTCGTGGCCCTTGGAGAGCATCTGGGTCCCGACAAGAATGTCGATCTCCCTCCTGCTGAAGGCCTGGAGGGTCTCTCTCAACTGCCTATGGGTCTTGATCCGATCCCTATCGAAACGGCCTATGGAGAGAGAGGGGAAGAGCTCCTTCAATCGATCGCCCACCTCCTTTGTCCCGAGGCGGTTGGCAGAGAGATCGGAGGAGCCACAGGAGGGGCAGTGGGTCGGAATGGGCTGGGCGATATTGCAGTAGTGGCAGAGCATAACCCTCCTGTCCAGGTGGAGACTCATACCCACATCGCAGAAGGGGCACTCAATATAGTCCCCACACCTCTGGCACTGGAGATATTTGAAGTGGCCCCGGGTCGGGAGGAAGATGATGGCCTGCTTCCCCTGGGCCACAACCCTCTCTAGATGGGAGAGGAGGGTCGGAGTGATCCCCTCCTCCCTGTCGAAGATGGTCCTATACCCCCCTCCGTGGTAACTTCCCCGGAGACGGTAGTGGGGGAATTTTGCATAGGAGGTGACCGCAGGGGTCGCACTCCCGAGGATAACTGGAATTTTCAAGAACTTCCCCGCCATGAGGGCGAGATCTCTCCCATGGATACGGGGGCGGGAGGGGGCCTTATAGCTATCATCGTGCTCCTCATCTACCACGATGAGGCCCAGATTCTCCAGGGGGAGGGAGAGGGCACTCCTCGGTCCCGCCACAATATAGATCCTGCCGCTGTAGAGGGCTTCTAACCTCTTCTGGCGCTCCCGTCGAGTGAGTTGGCTGTGCCAGATGGCGACACTCTCTCCAAAGTACCCCCTCAACCTCTCCTCCATCTGGGGGGTCAGAGAGATCTCCGGCATGAGGAAGATCCCCCGTTCCCCCCTCTGGAGAACCTGCTGGAAGAGGGAGATGTAGATCTCCGTCTTTCCACTCCCCGTATCGCCAAAGAGGAGGGCCCTCTTCTGGGAGAGGAGAAAGTTGGCCGCCTCCTGTTGCTGGGGTGTCAGGGTGGGAGAGTCCAAAATCTCTGGCGGAGGGGGTTCTCCCTCCTGGGAGGGAAAGGGGGCTGGAATGAAGAGGGCAAAGGCCTCTCCCAGAGAGGAGAGATAGTAGGTAGAGATGAAATGGGCCATCTTCCGCTGGAGATCCCGATACCTATATCCCTCTCTCCGGAGGATGGGGAGAGAGGGGTAGGGAGGCTCTTCCACCTCACCAATGACGACCCCCCTCTTCTCTACCCCCTTGAGAGTGACGGTGACAACCTCCCCCACCGTGAGGGGGAAGTCGCTCTTGTAGGTCAGGGTGAGTGGGGATTTGAGGATCGCTATGGAGTAGTAGGTCATTGGGTCAGGAGCTGACACCCCTTTTGTGAGTGGTCGCAGTCAAATTTCCCACTGCTCCCGTCGTAGGTAAACTCCACATCCCCATCTGAGAGGATATATTTATACTTATTCTTGCTGACCTTCATCCAGTGGCCAGCGGCATTCTTTGAATAGATAGGGTAGGCGAGGAGGGGATACTCTTTACTCCCTGTAAAGAGTGGCTCATTCTCACTCCCTGCGGCCGCATCGTCCAACTCATCTGGGTAGGGAGAGGCCTCCCCTTTCAGAATTCTCACATTCTTGACGGCGAGAATGGCGGCCCTGACAGCGGCCACATCATTTCTCCCCTTTGTGATGATGGCATCATCCCGCGTCACCCAGAGTTTGGGCATGGCGACAGCCGCAAGAATACCCAAGATGACGATAACCACTATAAGTTCAATGAGTGTGAAACCCTCTCTACATCTTAACAAAGCGCCCCCTTAACTGTACAGGATATCCCCTCATATTGATTCCCCTCTGAACCCCTCGACAGACCCTATCTTCCTGATGGTCTCCAAATTCTATGGAGAGATCAAATCCCCTAGGGGTCCTCTCCACCTTCAAGATGACACACTCCTCTACTTCGCCGGCCCTGAAGAGGGCCCTCCTGCCGGGTATATCGACTCTGATAGAGCCTTGACTCGCCCCCTCCAGAATGGTATGGGACATCTGGCTCAGATCGTCCTCCACACGCATCTGGGAGAAGGCGTAGGTCACAATCTCATCTGTAGCTACTTTGATGAGGTAGAGGCTCTTGGAGATCTGAGCCTCTTCGTCCAGCCCCATGAGCCTCGGGAGGGCATTGGCGGCGAGGATACCGAGGATCGTTATGATCAGGACCAGCTCCCACATTCTGGTGAGACCGACAGCGGTCCCCCCCTCAACTCGCCCCATAGGCCCCCCTTTTTCAAGAGAAGGGGGAGAGTACTAGTAAGTAACTCCCTGTCCCTTGATCTGAATGGTCACCTCTTTGACCAACTGCTTCACACCCTGGCAGACATCTCCATCACCGCCTTCATGGCTAATCACGAGGTTCTTGTCGTCTGACCAGTCAAAGGTGATACAATCCTCTTTGTCTCCATCATTTGTTTCGGCTTTGAAAGTGACTGTCTTACTTCCGATGGTCGCACTCCCTTCGGCTTCCATCTCTGTAATGACATTGGACATATCGGCACCACTATCTTCAAATTTTCCCGTAGCTGTCACATAGCTCGCAATCTCATTCTTCGCCGTTTGGATATTGGTAGCCAGTTGGGAGATTTTGGCGTCTGTACGAGTAGCCATGAGCTTGGGAATAGCCACTGCGGCAAGGATACCGAGAATGACGATCACGAAGATCAACTCGATCATGGTAAAACCGCCTCGTCTCATAGAGAGCTCCTTTAGTGTGGAATTTTTCTAGCAGGTCTTCCTGCGATTTCTATTATCGGCAGGAGGAAAATTATTTTAGCTTTTTTGACAATTTTTGGCAAGTTCTTTAAATTTCTGTTCAGTAAGAAAGCAGTCGTAGCACTTTTTCAGGTAGGCATGGAGCAATCTTTTGGCGCTGTTGTTGGAATTGGGGTGGAGATGTTTGGCAAATTCCCGCTCCATATAGTCTGCAAACTCATCTGACAGCTCCATTTCATACTCTTTTCCCTCTATTTGAATCTTAACTTTCTTCAAAGAATTAACTACCCCCTTCTCGCTCCTTGACTCCTGCTCTCTCTATTTTTAAGCTCTGTTTAAACTTCGTAAAATTGTAGCAAAAAAAGCCTTTGGGCTCGGCAAAACTGGAGCCTGGAAAGGGTGAAATCTCCTGTGGGATGGGGGAAAGGAGAGGGGAGGGAGTTACCCCTCCAAGGGGAGGAACTCCCCTTCACTCTCGTCGAAGTAGAGGAGTTGGCCACTCTCGATTTTGAGATACCAGCCGTGGAGGAAGAGCTCTTGGGCCTCCACCTTCCGCCTCACTTCGGGATAGGTGAGGAGATTTTCCAACTGGAAGAGGACGGAGATCTTCTCCGTCGTTCTCAGGAGGAGCTCCCTATCTCCACTCCCCACCTTCTGGAGGGCCGCCTCCTTGGCTTTCTGGCCTAGCTGGAGCCACCTTCTGGTGTGGATCAGACTCTCATCTTCCGGAAGCTCCTTGTAGAGGCTCTCACAGGCGCCACAGTGGCTGTGGCCACAGACAATAATATCCCGCACCTGGAGGACACTTACGGCATACTCGATGGCGGCGGCGGCCGCATGGTAGTCGTCGTCTGGCTGGAAAGGGGGGACAAAGTTACCAATATCCCTGAAGATGAAGAGGTCACCGGGAGCCGCATCTGTAATGAGATTGGGGACAACCCGGGAATCACTGCATCCGATGAAGAGGGTCTTGGGACTCTGTCCCTTTCGGGCCAGGTCGAGAAAGAGCTCTTCATGGTCTCCCAGACGGTACTCTCTGAATCTCTTATACCCTTGGATGAGTCCCTTAACTTCCATACTCTATCCTTATATTGATTATGTTACAATCCATTTAATTCTACCACAGAGAGGGTGGAAAGTTCTCTGAAACCTTCTTAAAAAGGGATATAATGGACCTGAAAGATCCAAAACTCTACATTAATCGGGAACTCTCTTGGCTCCGCTTCAACACCCGTGTCCTGGAAGAGGCCCAGGATAGGACCAATCCCCTCCTGGAGAGGTTGAAATTCATAGCCATCTACGGAACCAATTTAGATGAGTTCTATATGATTCGGGTGGCGGGATTGAAGAAGCTCTTCAAATATGGAATTCGGGTGACCGGTCCGGACAAAATGACCCCCTTGGAACAGCTCCAGGCCATCAGAGAGTATCTCCACAGAGAGAAGAAGAGCCTGGAGAAGACCTTTTTCGAGATCATAGAGGCCCTCAAAAAGGAGGGACTCTGGCTCAAGAACTACCAGGAGCTCGACGGTCCCTCCAAAGAGAGGATCAACAACTATTTTTATACCAATCTCTACCCTGTCATTCTCCCCATTGCCGTCGATGCCACCCACCCCTTTCCCCACCTCAATAATCTCTCCTTCGCCCTGGTTCTGAAACTCCACGATCCCCAAGAGGGAGAGATCAAATATGGATTGGTTCGAATCCCCCGGGTCCTCCCCCGATTTATAGAGCTGGAGAATACCTACATTCCGATTGAATCTGTTGTCCAGGCCCATCTGGAATCCCTCTTTCCGGGCTATAGGGTTCTGGCTTCCGCCCCCTTTCGGGTTACCCGAAATGCAGATATAGAGATTGAAGAGGAAGAGGCCGACGACTTCATGGAACTCCTGGAAGAGGGGTTAAAACTGAGGCGGAAAGGGGAGATCGTACGGCTGGAGATCGGGGCCGGTGCGGAGGAGGATCTTGTAGAGTTTCTCAACGACCATCTCAAAATCCATAGGGAAGATATATACTACTATAATATTCCCCTCAATCTCGGCTCCCTCTGGGAGATCGTCTCAAACAAGAACTTCCCCCACCTCCTCTTTGAGCCCTACACCCCCAAAATCCTCCCCCCTCTGGACAGTAACGAACCCATTCTGACCATCCTCGAACATGAAGAGGATATTATGCTCTACCACCCCTACGAGAGTTTCGATCCTGTGGTCCGCTTCATCAAAGAGGCCAGCAAAGACCCGGATGTTCTCGCTATCCGTATGACCCTCTACCGGGTCGGAAAGAACTCTCCCATTGTGAAGGCCCTCATTGAGGCCGCCGAAAGTGGGAAGCAGGTGACAGCTATGGTGGAGCTGAAAGCCCGCTTCGACGAGGAGAACAACCTCATCTGGGCCAGGAGGCTGGAACAGGCGGGGGCCCATGTGATCTTCGGTATCCCGGGCTTCAAGGTCCATGCCAAGATAGCCCAGGTCATCAAGAGGGATGGGGAGAGATTGAAGCAATATACCCATCTGGCCACAGGGAATTACAACCCCTCCACCGCCCGGATCTATACCGATGTGAGCTACTTCACGACGAGGAAGGAGATTACCGACGACTCGACCCGCTTCTTCCACTATCTGACAGGCTTTTCCAAGAGGGGGAAACTCCAGACCCTCTACATGTCTCCCACCCAGATAAAGCCCAAACTCCTCTCCCTCATCGAGAAGGAGCGGGAGCGGGGAGAGGAGGGGCATATCATCGCCAAAATGAACGCCCTGGTCGATCAAGATGTGATAGAGGCCCTCTACAGAGCCTCCATGGCCGGTGTGAAGATAGACCTCATCGTCAGGGGAATCTGCTGTCTCCGTCCCGGCATAGAGGGGGTCAGCGAGACCATACGGGTCATCTCCATCGTCGGGAAGTATCTGGAGCATGCACGGATATTCTACTTCAGACATGGAGAGCCCCAGCTCTTCATCTCCAGTGCCGACTGGATGCCCCGAAACTTGGAGAGGCGGATCGAGCTGATGACCCCTATCTTCGATAGAGAGATAGCAGACAGACTCCAGGAGATTCTCAATATCCAACTGAAGGATAATGTGAAGGCGAGGGAGCTCCAACCGGACGGGGAGTACCGCAAACTCCACCCTCCCAAGGGAAAACCTCCCATCAACTCCCAGCTCCTGATGGAGGAATATACTAAAATCCTCTATAATACCCACAGAAAGAATACAACATCCAGGGCCAAGAAATTGGCCAAGCGGTTACTGAAGGAGAGCTGATGCTTCTGAGATACAGAGAGTGGTTTCCCCTCTGCGGCCCCGATGTCTGGATCGCCCCCACAGCCACCGTCATCGGTGATGTGAAGATCGGGAAGGAGAGCTCCATCTGGTTCGGAGCAGTTGTACGGGGAGATGTCCACTCCATCACAATTGGGGAGCGGACCAATATCCAAGACCTGACGATGATCCATGTGACCCACTATACCAAAGAGGATAGGAGCGACGGCTTCCCCACAGTTATTGGAAACGATGTGACGGTGGGCCATAGGGTGATGCTCCATGGCTGTACCATTGAAGATGGCTCTCTCATCGGAATGAATGCTACAATCCTGGACGGAGCTGTAATCGGGAGGGAGTCCATTGTTGGAGCGGGGGCCCTGGTGACTGGGGGAAAGGTCTTCCCTCCCCGCTCCCTCATTCTCGGCTCCCCAGCCCGGGTGGTTCGGGAGTTGAGGGATGAAGAGGTAGAGGAGCTCTACGCCTCTGCCCGACGGTATGTGGAGTATATGAGGGAGTATATCGACCACATCAGGTGAAACTGAAGGGAAACTGGAAGAAATTTATCAGATAAATTTATAAGACCTATCACTGGCTATTATAAGTTTAAGATTTGGTTCCATTTTTCCTTTACATTATCTTTTTTTAAAGATTGGAGGGATATAATACAGTGTTACTAAATCTTTAAAGGGGTTTAAGAATGGCTAGAATCGTTGTGCTGGGTGCGGGAGTATCGGGACATACCGCTGCCACTTTCGCCAAACATTGGCTCGGAGATAAACATGAGGTGGTAGTTGTCTCTCCCAATAGCAAGTGGAACTGGATTCCCTCCAATATCTGGGTCGGTGTTGGGGAGATGAGTCCAGAAGATGTGGTCTTCGAATTGGCTCCTGTCTATAAGAAGGCCGGTATCGACTTCCGGCAAGCGAAAGCGATCTCTATCCACCCGGAAGGGAAAAAAGAGAGTGACAAACCCTTTGTAACAATCGAATATACAGACCCCAACAGGGCAGGGGAGACCGAGGAGATCGAGTATGACTACCTCATCAATGCGACCGGTCCCAAGCTGAAATTTGAGGCCACTCCGGGACTGGGACCCGATGCCAACTCCCTCTCTGTCTGTACCTACGGCCACGCCGCCGAAGCCAATACCCACTTCCAAGAGGCCATTGAACGGATGAAGAAGGGGGAGAAACAGAAGTTCCTCATCGGAACGGGTCACGGTATGTGTACCTGCCAAGGGGCGGCCTTCGAGTATATCTTCAACATCGAACATGAGCTCAACAGGGCCGGAGTTCGGGACAAAGCGGAGATCAAGTGGATCTCCAATGAGCAGTTCCTCGGAGATTTCGGGGTTGCAGGACTCCACATCAAGTGGGGAGGCCACATTGTGAGCTCCAAAGTTCTCGCCGAGTCCCTCTTTGCCGAGCGGGGGGTTGACTGGATTACAGGGGCCCATGTGAAAGAGGTCCAGAAGGGAAAACTGGCCTACGAGCTCCTCGACGGAACAGAAGGAGAGGAAGAGTTCGATTTCGCCATGCTCATTCCACCCTTCAGCGGTGTCGGACTGAAGGCCTACGACAAAGAGGGGAACGACATTACAGATAAGCTCTTCGCTCCCAACGGCTTCATGAAGGTCGATGCAGACTACACCCAGAAACCCTTTGAAGAGTGGAAGGCCAGCGACTGGCCCAAGTACTACCAGAACCCGGATTACAAGAATATCTTCGCCGTCGGTATCGCATTTGCGCCACCCCACCCCATCTCAAAACCTGCCAAATCGGTCAACGGAACACCGATTACACCGGCACCTCCAAGGACAGGTATGCCCTCTGGAATTATTGGAAAGACGGTGGCCCAGACCATCACAGAGGTTATCCAAGGGAAGTACAGCCTCGATGAGGTGACAGAGAAGGGACACCACGCCTCTATGGCCGAAATGGGAGCGGCCTGTGTTGCCTCTACAGGAAAGGGTATCTTTGACGGAAGTGCGGTAGCCCTCACAGTCTATCCTGTTGTCCCCGACTACGATCGCTATCCAGGAACGGGACGGGATCCAGAGTACACCTTCGGTGAGATCGGTCTGGCAGGCCACTGGATCAAACATATTCTCCACCACATGTTCATGTGGAAGGCCCAGCTCAAACCTGGCTGGACAATTATCCCCGAATAATCTAGAGAAGGAGCGGAGATGGCAAAAGATTACCAGGAGATACAGAAGAATATCACCCCCTACGATAATAAGACCTACGGCACAATGATCCCCGGACCCTTCCAGCGGTTCTTGAGGAAGTGTATTATCTGGCAGTTCATCAGATTTATCGTTATCAATCTAAAGATGCTCATGGTGGTGGCCAAATCCCACCACTGATCTCTGGGGGGCCTCCCCCACCACCGAAGGGGAAGAGATGGCAGAGATACTCACCTACCCGGACCAGAGGCTCCTCCAGATCTCTGGGTTGGTCCGTGATTTCAAAGATCCTCAACTCGATGAGATCATCGACGAACTCAAGAGGAGCGCCCTGGAACGGAACCTCAAGGGGCTGGCCGCCATCCAGATCGGCATCCCTCTCCGTATCATTCTCTTCCGTAGAGAGGGCGGAGAGTGGGAGGTAATGATCAATCCGGCCATCTACGGCAAGGAGGGGGAGTACTTCCCCTCCACCGAGAGGGATGAGAGTCTCCCCGGGGCCGAGGTCACAGTCCGCCGCTACCCCACAATCAAGGTGGCCTACGAAGATCGGGAGGGGAATACCCGCTACTACACAGCCCATGGGGAGGAGTCGGTCTGGCTCCAGAGGAAGATCGATATGGTCTTCGGAGGCTATCTCTTCGATAAGCTGGATAAAAAGGGGCAGAGGGAGTTTTTCAGGAAGTACGGGAGCTATGGAGATACCTGCCCCACCTACTTTGTCAAAGATAGAATTCTGACCGGACTCCGCCTCTTTCTGATCCTCCATCTCCTCACCCTCCTGGCTGGATGGGTGGTAGAGGGGGCCCGGAGAGTCATGGAGTGGACATTCCCCCTCCTCGGGGTGGAGATCCTCTGGCTCCTCATCTATGTCTTCTACGCCCGGTACGAGACCAAGAAGTACAAGAACTGTACCTCCTGCCAGAACGCCAACATTCTAGGGACAGCCGGCCTCTATCTGGCCTCTATCCTCCTCATCTTCCTCATCTCCCTCCTTCTGAAAAGAGTTCTATAGTCCGTTTGAAGACTCTGCAGAGCCCCTCCACCTCCCCCCTGGTGGTCCTCTCATTGGGGGCGTGGATCCTGTCATTGATGACTCCGAACTCTATGGTCTTGACCCCGTGGGCCGCAAAGAAGCGGGCGTCGCTGGTCCCTCCGGCTGTAGAGTGGGAGGGCCTTATGGAGGTGACCTCCTCAATGGCCCGATCTATGGTCCGGACCACCTTTGAATTGGGATCTGTCAAAAAGGGCCTCGCCGACTCTGTCAGCTTGAGGGAGTAGTTCATCCCGTCAAAGTAGCTGTGGACGAAGGCCTCGACATCTTCCATAGTGGTCTTCCGATTGTTCCGTACATTGAACATCATCTTCAATGTGCCCGGAGTCACATTGGTCACCTCCATCCCCGCCCGAATGTCGGTAATGACAAATTTACTGGGGGCGAAGAACTCATCTCCCTCGTCCAGATCGACCCCCGCCATCTGGGGGAGAACCTGGGCAACCTTGTGGATCGGATTGACCGCCTTTTCGGGATAGGCCGCATGGCCTTGGACACCGATCTTCTCTATCACTCCATTGATGGATCCCCTCCTCCCGATCTTTATGGTATCGCCGAAGGTACTCTCGCAGGTCGGCTCCGCCACAATGGCGTAGTCCGGAATGAGTCCGAGGGGTTCCAACTCCTCCAGGACATAGCGGGTCCCCCACCTGGCCTCTCCCTCCTCATCGCTGGTAATGAGGAGAGAGAGGGTTCCATTGAAGGATTCAACCTCCTTGAGGGCTTGGAGAGAGGCGGCCACTCCGCTCTTCATATCCTGAGCCCCCCGTCCGTAGATATACTCTCCCTCCCACCGAGGCTGGAAGGGGTCACTCTCCCACCCCTCCCCAGGGGGGACTACATCGATATGGCCTCCAAAGCAGAGATGGTCCCCCTCCCCAAACTTTCTATAGAGAAAGAGGTTTCTCACCCCCTCCTTCTCAAACCAGAGGGCCTCATAGTCTGGAAGGTACTCCCTAATAAAATTCAGACTCCCACACTCCCTAGGTGTGATGGTGGGGAAGCGGAGGAGCTCTTCAAAGAGTTCAATGACCTCCATTGTCCTCCCTGAAATTTTTGATCATGGAGAGATAGTCCCCAATATTTTCAAAGCGATGGTTCCCTCCATACTCCACGACCCGCCTCTGGTTCCTGTAGCGGTCCAGGGCCAACCTGTAATCGAGGACCTCATCGCCGCTCTGGAGGAGGACGAGGAAGAGGTTCCTCCGAATGTGGTGGGTATCATACTCCATGAGCTCCTTAATATACTCCCTCTTCCACTGAAAGGGGGTACCGTCACAGAACCGCCTCTGCTCCCCGATGAAATCCTTCAAAGTCTCATAGGGGCGGGTAGAGGGGTTGAGGAGGACCCCCTTGATCCTATATTTGTGGCCCAAATAGGTGGCGTAGTACCCTCCCAGGGAGGAGCCGATGAGGAGGTCTATATCTCCCTCTCCAATCCGTCTCTCCAGAAATTTTACAGCTTCCAGGGGGCGAGGGGGGAGGTCGGGGGCCTCCAGATCTCCAAAATACTCCTTGAGGGTCCTACTCTTCTCTCCCCATCCGCAGGAACCGAAGCCGTGGATATAGAGGATCATCGTGGATCTTCGTAGAAGATGTAGTTTGTCGAGTAGTCGCTGAATTCAAAGTAGACCTTCTTCCGTTTCTCCTCCTTCTGGAGGATACCGTCCAGGTTGAGGTCCAGATAGCCGTAGCCGTAGCGATAGGGCCGTGGGCGTCCATCCTCCGTTCCGTAGGCCGTCGAGATCTTGTCTATCCTCATAAACCGCCGCACCAATTTATTACCTGCATAGATCTCCAGGATCCCATCTGTCCCTGTCCAGTTCTGGACAGCCCGTCCCAACTTATTCTGGACCTCTTGGGTACATCCTGTAAAGAGAACTGCTATAATTGCAACTGCGAAGAGAGATCTCATTACCATCCTTTCATCGAGGAGATTTCTCTCTATTATATCAAACTATCCAAGTGAAGGAGGAAGCCTATGAGCGGTTGGACCTGTAGCTACCAGATAGGGTCTGAGTGTGAGCTTCTCAAGAAGAAGTGCGACCCGGGGGATAAGGGGTGTGTCCTCTATGGGAAAGCCCTCTTCAGCAACCCCCAGACCCCGTCTAACGAGGCCTTGAGGCGGCGGGAGGAGATGGAGAAAAGGAGAAGGGGGCGGAACTATGAGTAGGAAGGTAGCTCTCCTCCTGGCCCTCTCCCTCCTCCTTCTAGGGAGGGAGTTTGCCCCCAACAGCAGTTGTAAAGAGTGCCACCCCCTCATCTGGAAGGAGTACCAGACCTCCATGCATGGGAATTCGACAATTTTCAAAGACCCGATCCATAGAGCCGTCTGGGAGAAGAACCCTGCCAGCAAGAAGGGGGCCTACACCTGTGCCAAATGCCATACCCCAGCCGCCGACAATCTCAAGGAGCTCATCGCTCCCAACGGAATTGGACCTGACCCCGACAACCCGACCCAGAATGACGGGGTCGCCTGTGCCTACTGCCACAGGATCGAGGGGATCAAGATCGGGGAGAAGAGCAACTACAACATCATATCGGCCCATCAGCGCCGATATTTTGGGGCGAGGGAGGACCACATAGAGTCTCCCTTCCATGAGATCAACAGCTCCAACCCCAACTTCCTCAACGGAAATGTCTGTATGGGGTGCCACAGCCATAAGAAGAATAAGTTTGGCCTCAATGTCTGCTCCACCAACGAACATGGGGAGATCGAAAATGCCAACTGTGTCAGCTGTCACATGCCCCAGGTGGAGGGGAGCGTCTCCAATCTCAAGGAGCGGCCGACCCACGCCTTCCACGGCTTCGCAGGGGCCCACGCCCATTGGGATCTCCTGAAGAGGTATATCGACATCGAGTTCATGCCCCATCTGAAAGGGTTCGAGATCGCCCTCAACTCCAAGATCCCCCACGCCTTTCTCCTCCACCCGGCCCGGGTCGCCTTCATGAAGGTCCAGGTCCTTCGGGATGGGAAGACCATCTTCGAGAAGGGGGAGACTCTGGTCAGGGTTCTCGGAGCAGATGGGAAACCGACTCCCCCATGGCTGGCACGGGAGGTAGTCAAGGATACGATGCTCAAGGCCAACGAGAAGCGGATCTTCAAATATGATCAGAGGTTGGAGAGAGGTGATCAGGTTGTCGTCACCCTCGGGTACCGCCTTGTCAAACCTCCCCTCGCCAAGAAACTTGGAATTGAGGAGGAGTTTGCCACCAAGCCCACAATCTTCAAGAGAGAGGTCTTCACCCTCCCGTGAGGGGAGCTCAACCGAAATAGAGGGTGTAGATCTTCTCCAGCCGCTGGGCCAGGAGTTCCAGACTCACATTCCGTCCCTCCCTGAGGAACTCCTGACCATCGAAGAAGATGAGGAGGGCTGGGGCGCTGAAGATCGTGAAGCGCCCCCCCAACTCGGGGATATGGGCGATATTGGCCTCAATCAGTTCCATCTTGGGAAATTGAGAGCTGAAGAGCTCCTCTACCTTCACCTTCAGGGCATCGCAGACAGCGCAGTTGGGGGCGCTGATATAGAGGAGAACACCACCGCCCCTCTCTAGACTCTCCTGGAGCTCGTGGAGAGATGTTACCTGACGCATACGATCCTCCCTCTTCTCTTGGTGTACTCAATGAGTTCCCTGTAGATCGGTTCATGGGAGAGAGTTCCGCTATCTCCAATGGAGATAACCTTCCTCCGGGCCCGGGTCAAGGCGACATTGAGCCGCCTCCAATCTTTGAGAAAACCGATATTTCCCTCCCTGTTGGAGCGGACGAAGGAGATGATGATGACCTCCTTCTCCCTCCCTTGGAAACCGTCAACACTCTTGATCTCCACCACAGGTTCCTGGAAGAGCCGTTTCAACAACTTGACCTGGGCGAGATAGGGGGAGATAACCCCTATCTCCTCCCCCTTGACCCCCATCTGGAGGAGCTCCTGGACCAGCTCCACCACCAACTGGGCCTCCCTGGGGTTCTCGTAGCTGGTACTCCTGTCCGGCAACTTCTCCGGAGCCTCTATTCCCTCTGTATCGACAAAGATAAAGGGTTCCTGGGGATCGAGAATCTCCCTATACCTCTGGGGAGGGGCAACCTGGAGGTCGGCCAGGGTGTGGTGGGCCACGCTCTCATGGGCGACCAGCTCCCCGTCGTAGAACTGCTCATTACTGAACCCCATGATCTTCTCATGCATGCGGTATTGGACCTTGAGCATCGACGAGAGAGAGGGGTAGTGGGTGATGAGATCCTCAAAGAGGCTCCTCTCCAACTCCCTAGCCTCCCGGCTCACAACTGTCGGGGGTAACTGCTTATGGTCTCCGGCAATGACAAACCGCTCTCCGTGCATAATCGGAATGAGGGTGGAGGGGGGGACCTGTTGGCTCCCCTCATCTATAACGGCTATATCGAACTCCTCCTCCTTCAAGAGATCGCTCATGACCATGGCGTTGGTGGAGAGGACCACATCGGCTCCCCGAATGATCTCCCGATATATGCGGGCCTCCTCGTTCTTGAGACTCTTGACCAGGGCGTCCACCTTCTGGTCCGCCCTGATCCAGCGGGCCATAGATTGGAGGGTGGCCACACTAACCCCCCTCTGGCTCTTACCCCGGGCCGCCAAGGTGAGAATTCTCTCGTGGCTCATGCCCCGGGCCCGGGCCGGAGTGGGCTTGGTAAACTGATCCCTATGGCGCACCAGAATACCTACCTCCTCCCACCCCTCCCGAACTCTCTTGGCCTCCAGACTCTCCTCATATTTGGCGTAGATCGAAAACTTCTCCAACTCATGGAGAATACGGGCCGGATGGCCAATTCGGACGAGCTCCAGATCGAACCGGGCCAGCCGCTGGAGCATATTATCGACAGCCACATTGGAATCGGCCACAGCCAAAACCCGTTTTCCCCTCTCCACCTCCTGGAGAATGAGTTCCACAAGGGTCGATGTCTTCCCTGTACCAGGAGGTCCGTGGATCAGGAAGAGGTCCGATCCCAGAGAGCGGCTGACAGCCTCCTTCTGACTCTCGTTGAGGGAGGTTTTGGGGGAGAAAGAGAGCTCCCTGGGTTCCGGAGGGTGCCAGATGGAGAGGGCAAAATTCCTGAGCTCCCTCTTCCGGGGAGGGAGGTCCCTCATGAGCTCCAGGTTCTCTTCCATCCTCTTGAATGTAATATCGTTGATGTAGAGGTCGATACGGATCCCAAAGGAGTAGACCCACTTGGGAGGTTGCTGTTCGAAGGCCACTGTAATCTGATTTCGGCCTACCTCACTGACGGTTCCGATGAGGTCGCTCTTCAGGGGATCCCCCTTACTGATGAGGACCACATCTCCACTGGCTATCTCCGTATCGATGGGTTGGGAGCGGCCAAATTTGACAAAATAGAGGTTGAGACGGGAGGGGAGACGGGACCCTTTGAGGTCGAGAACGGCCCGTCCATAGATCTCCCTCTCCCTGCCGCTGATGCTCCTGATCTCATTGAGGGTGGCCTCGATCTCCGCCTTCCGCTCCAACTCTATGAGCTCCTTCTGGTGCTCTATGAAGGTGTGGACTGCGATAATCTCCTCCTCTTCCTCCCGGGTCGGAAAGAGGGAGGGATCCAACTTCACCTTAACCCTCTTCTTGAGGCAGATGAGACTCTTCCCGTTGGCGTAGTAAACCCTCTTGATGTCGCTCAGTTTGATACTATATTTTCGGAGAGCCCTCTTGAGCCCATTCCCTTCAAGCTTTTGTGTTAAAATAAAGCAGGCCATAGCTATCCCAATTTTTTCGCCATTGTAGTATAAAAGGATTGCAGATGCAAAACCCCTTTATAGCCGCCCTCAAGGATTTTCTGAGCTGGAAGTTTCTCGGTCTCACCCTCCTCCCCTTCCTCGTTACCTTCCTGATCTTCGGGGCGGTCTGGGACCTCTCCGACATCCAGATCTCCCTGGGCTCCCTGACAGGGGTAGAGTGGCTGGATAGCGCCCTCAACTGGCTCCTCAACTTCTTCGTCGATGTCCTGGGATGGGTGGTCATTGCGGCCCTCTCTACAGTGACAGCCACAATGGTCATCGGTTTCTTCACCCCCTACATTGTCAAAGAGATCCACAGACGCCACTATCCCCATATTGAGATCGAGGGGGGGATAGGGATTTTCGAGTATATCTGGCTCCTCCTCCGCTCCCTCCTCAAATTCCTCGGGGTTGCCCTCCTCTCCCTCATCTTCTATTTTATCCCCCTCCTCAACTACATCGCCTTCCATATCCCTTTCTACTACCTCTTCAGTACACTCATGACCCTCGATGTGGGAGGGGAGATCTATAGGGCCAAAGAGTTGGAGGAGGTCATCAGAAAACATAGAGGGAAGATATATACCACAACCCTCATCCTCTACCTCATCACCCTCATCCCCTTTACAGGTATGCTCCTCCAGGTCTATTTTGTCGGAGTGATGGCCCACCTCTTCTTCCAGTTGAAGGGTCAGTAGGCCCCCTCTTTGGAGAGGGTGGCACGGACCGTCTTGATGAGAATGACCAGATCCTTCCAGAGGGACCAGTTATAGACATACCAGAGATCGATGTGGATCCGCTCCTGAAATGTGAGGTTGTTCCGCCCGGAGACCTGCCAGAGCCCTGTGATCCCGGGCTTGACAGAGAGGATAATGGGGGCATAACCCTTGAGCTCCTTGAGTTCGGAGGGCATGTAGGGCCTCGGCCCCACAAGGCTCATATCCCCCTTGAGGACATTGATAAGTTGGGGGAGCTCATCGAGGGAGTAGCGGCGGAGGAGGTGGCCGATGGAGGTGATCCTCGGATCCTCCTTCAATTTCCGATAGCGGAGATACTCCTCTTGAGCCTCTGGATGCTCCTTCAAATACCTCCTCAACCTCTGGCGGGCGTCTGGATACATTGTGCGGAACTTGTAGAAGGTGAAGCGTTGCCCCCCCTTCCCTATCCTCTTCTGCCTGTAGAGAATGGGAGCCCTGGGATCATCTAGATAGATGAGGAGGGCGATCAAGATGATGAGGGGGGAGAGGAGGAGGGTGATGGTGATCCCCAAGACCTTGTCGCTGGCCGATTTGAGATAGAGATTGTACTTGGAGGCGAGGCGGTTTTTGAGGAGGATTAGATTGGAGCGGCTCTCTATCATCTCGAAGATGACCGAGTCGGCTAGATTGAAATCTTGGATGGTCGGTATGAAGAGGATCTCATGGTGGTTGAGAATCTCCCTCTTCAAAATCTCCTCTACCCCTTCCCCCTGCAGTTTGGGAGCGCTCAGGAAGAGGGTGGTATATTTCCCTCCCACCGCCGGAGTGTAGCCGAGGTAGCTGTTGTTGAAGAGGAGCTGGGCAATATGGGAATTTTCCCCGATAAATTTGGCCTCCTTCCTCCATATTCCGAAGCGGAAGAGGAGCCACTTTACGACCCTCTTCTCCAGAGGGATCAGGAGGGACATGAGGAGAAAGGCCACAATGATCACATAACGGGAGTACTCCTCAATGGTTCGGGTCAGGGCTAGAAAACTGAGGAGAATGAGGAGGGAGAAGAGGAGGGATTTGGCCACAATACGGGTCTCATGCCAGAAGTCGTAACGGTAGCGGTAGAGACCGCTGTAGGCAAAGAGGGCCACAGGAATATAGAAGAGTACGAATGTGAGGTAGTGGGAGAGGGGAATATCGTTGGGACCGATGACCCACTCCCGACTCAGGTAGGCGAGGGTAATGGATAGCGATACAGTAATACTATCGGCTCCTATGAGAATGAGAGGGGTGAGCCTCCTAAAGAGCTCCATCAACAACCTTCTGAAACTCTTGGAGAAACCTCTCTCTCCTGAAGATGAGGGCCCTCTCCCTTATGGAGCGGGGATTGAAGCTCCTCCCCTCAAACTCTCGGATCCCCCTCTCAACGGCTTCGATACTCTGCTCCCCAAAGAGAACTCCGCTCTCCCGATCGACAATATCCAAGGCTCCCCCCTTTCCGTAGGCTATGACCGGAGTCCCACAGGCCAAGGCTTCAGCCATAACGATACCAAAATCTTCGTAACCTCCATAGATGAAGGCCTTGGCCCTCTGCATAAGCTCCACAGCTACAGAATCCTCCACATAGCCGAGGACCTCCACATTGGGTCCCGCAATGGCCCTGATAGCCTCCAGTTCCTCCCCCGTCCCGGCCACAATGAGGTGGCGATTGGGCATCTTGTTAAAGGTCTCCACCAGGAGACGGGTCTTTTTATAGGGAACGAGACGGGAGAGGGTGAAGTAGTAGTTCTCTTTCTTCTCCCAGAGCCTGAAGCGGTCGGTATCGACAGGGGGATAGATGATGGTCGACTCCCTCCCGTATATCCGTCTGATCCGATAGGCCACCTCTGTGGAGTTGGCGATAAAGTAGTCTGGCAGATACTTCCGATCCCAGCGGCGGATCTGGTTCAAGCTCCACCGTACCAACTCCCGCTTTATGGGGGGGAGAGGGGCAGTATACTCTTCAAAGAGATCCCAAGCGTAGCGGATGGGAGTATGGCAGTAGCAGATATGGCGCCTCCCCTGGACCCCCTTGGCAAAGGCCCAGGAGGAGCTGATAACCAGATCGTAGTGGGAGAGGTCGAAGGATCGGATAGCTTTGGGCATGAGGGGGAGGTAGTAGCGGAAGTGGGTTCTGGCCAGGGGGAGGCGTTGGATGAAACTGGTATGGCTCCTCTTTCCCCGGAGGATTTTGGTGCGCTGGGCTTCGTTTAAAAAGTCAACGATGGTATAGATGTCGGCCTGGGGAAAGAGTTCTAGGAGCTCTCTGAGAACCTTCTCGGCACCCCCTTCAGTCACCAACCAGTCGTGTACAATGGCTACTCTGATAGTTGCTCCTCCCACTCTAGGGCTGTCCGGCAGATGAGCTCCAGATCATCATATTTTGGCTTCCACGAAGTCTCCCGACGCAACCTGGAGCTATCCGCTATGAGGATGGCTGGGTCGCCTGGGCGCCTGGGGGCGATGGAGACCGGAAAATCTCTGCCACTCACCCGCTTCATCGTCTCGATCACCTCTCTAACGCTATAGCCTCGACCATAGCCTACATTGAAGACTCCGTCTCCATGCCCCTCCAGATAGTCTAGAGCTTCGAGATGGGCCAGAGCCAGATCGTCCACATGGATATAGTCCCGAATGCAGGTTCCATCGGGTGTGGGATAGTCATCACCGAAGATATACATTCTCTCCCTTTTGCCCAGGGCTGTTTGGGCCGCAACTTTGATAAGATGGGTGGCGTTCCGAGTGGATTGGCCAATCTTCCCCTCCACATCGGCGCCGGCCACATTGAAGTAGCGAAGGGCGATATACCGAAACTTGGAGTGGGCTCGGGCCGCATCGGAGAGGATCTGCTCGCTCATGAGCTTACTGCGCCCGTAGGGATTGATGGGAACCGTTGGAGCCTCCTCGGGAATTCCCGTAGGAGGTATAGATTCTGGCTCCCCATAGACCGCCGCCGTTGAAGAGAAGATGAACTTCTCGACTCCACTCTCGATGGCAGTTTTGATAAGGTGGGCGGTATTGGCTGTGTTGTTGAGGTAGTACTTGAGGGGATTCTCCACCGACTCGGGAACGACGAGGGCGGCGGCGAAGTGGATGATCCCATCAAACTCCCTCTCTCCCAAAAGGTCTTCCACCCCCCTCCAATCACCAAGGTCGAGTTTGATAAACTCCACCGGCCCATAGAAACGCTCCAACCGCTCAATGGTCTCCAAAAAGCCTGTCGAGAGGTTGTCAACGATGGTGAGCTTGACGTCGCCACGCTTGAGGAGCTCCTTAGCCACATGGCTCCCAATATACCCGGCCCCACCTGTGATGAGAATGTGTTCCATCAACTTCCTCTTTAGAGAGTTCAAAGGCCATTGTAGCTAAAATTGGCTTATGAGAAAAATAGGAATTTATGGAGCTAGTGGCCATGGTAGGGTGGTGGCCGACATCGCCAGAGCCC
>JAADDW010000016.1 GCA_013153715.1 Campylobacterota bacterium
AGCTATGGTAGTCTCTCCTTTACTTTAACCAACAGTGCCTATTCCAGAGGAGTACTATTCGCCCCCCTTCTAGAGGGGTCTACTCCCCCTTCCCTATCCTCGCCAAAAAGAAGCCGCTGAAGGCTCCCTGGGGGAGGATCCGTACTGCCCCCCTTACCCTCCTATCAAATCTCTCCCCCTCCCATTGGAGGAGCCCCTCCATATAGTTCTCGAAGGGGGGAGAGATGGGGAGGAGATCGCTCTCCGGGTATCTCTTGAGGAGGAAATCGATGACAGCCTCATTCTCCTCGGGGGAGAAGGTGCAGGTGGCATAGACCATCTCCCCTCCGGGTTTCAGGGATTCAAAGGCGCTGACAATCAGCTCCTTCTGGAGTTTGGCGAAACGTCGGACTCTCCGGAGGTTCCACCATGTCACCTCTCCATCGATATGGGCCTCGCTACTGCAGGGGGCATCGAGGAAGACCTTGTCAAACCAGCCCGGACAGCTCTTGGCGACAGAGCGGCCATCTTTTTGATAGGTCTGGATATTTTTGGCGCCATGCTCTTTGAAATTCCTCCTCATACGGAAGAACCGCCTCCTATCTGGCTCGACGGCGCTCACCTTGGCCGCCCGTTCACTGAAGATGAGACTCTTCCCTCCGGGAGCCGCCGCCAGATCGAGGACCCAGTCGGTCGGTGCTACAGAGAGGGTGGAGGCGGCAAAGATGGAGGAGAGGTTCTGAATATAGATGAGGTGTTCTGTGTAGGCCCTACTCTTGACAATCCTCCTCCGATCCTCTATGGGGAGGGTGAAGAGATCCTCCCCCCATGGAACCCTCTCCGGGTGGAACCCATCTCTTTCCAGCAATTCGAGGGCCTCCTGGGCTGTAGCCCTATGGTGGTTGATCCGAAAGCTGAAGAGCTCCTTACGGCCAAGCCCCTCCAGAATTCGGGGATCTATCTTTTCGATCCGTTCTCTGAAGAGCTCCTCTAGGCTCCCCTTTTTCCCCTTTTCCATGGCCACTTCCTCCCTCTCACATTCTCCGACCCTTGACTTCGGGCGGGGTATGCGTCACAATTCTATCAAAATTCCAACGGAGAGTCCTGTGGATCTCTTTATCACCGATCTCGACAAGACCCTTCTCAGAAGCGATTTGACGGTAAGTCCCTTCACCCGACAGGTCTGGAATAGCTTTGACCGCCCCCTCTCCATAGCGACAGCCCGAAGCCTCAAAGGGGCCACCACCCTCCTCAAGGGGTTGAAGCTGGAGCTCCCCATGATCCTCCTGGATGGAGCTATGATCGCCACAACAGAGGAGATTATCAGAGTGAGAGGGTTAGAGGAGGAGCTCACCGAGACAATCATCTCCCAGATCGATAGGGAGTGGGGCTTTCTTCCCCTCATTGTCGGATTGGATAGGGAGTATCGGGAGCGGTTCCTCTATCCAGAACGGCTCAATATCCACCAGCAGATACTCCTTCGGAAGTATAAGAATGACCAGAGACTCCTCAACCTCCAGGAGCTCCGTCCCCTTCCCCACACTCTGAAGATCGTCTATCTCGGGGATCAGAAGGAGATGGAGGGGCTCCGAGACTTTGTGGGAGAGAGGTTTCCTGTGGAGATGAAGCTCAGCAGAGATCCCTACCAGCCCAGCTGGTTTCTCACCCTCCTCCACCCCCTCGGAGATAAATCCCACGCCCTCAAAGAGTTGGAGGAGATTGTTGGAATCCCGAAGGAGAGGGTGACCGTCTTTGGAGACAGTCTCAACGATCTCGGGATCTTCAGGGCCAGTGGACGGGCCGTGGCTGTGAAAAATGCCCTCCCCCAAGTGAGAGAGGCGGCCCACATCGTCCTCCCCCACACCAACGATGAAGATGGGGTGGCCCGCTACCTGGCCTCCCTGAAGGAGGGAGGGAGCTTCCGAGGGTCTCAGCAGTAGTCTGCCAGGAGCCCCTCTTTGAGTTGCTGATAGGTCTCTTCTCCATTGAGGAGTCGGACCAGCTCAAGGGCGAAACAGATAGCCGTTCCAGGGCCCCGAGATGTGACGACATTCCCATCTATAACGACTTTCTGATCGGGGATATACCCTTCCTCTCCCGTCTTCTCCTCAAATCCGGGATAGTTGGTATGCTTCTTCCCGTCGAGGACACCCGCCTCTTTGAGGGCCCACGGAGCGGCGCAGATAGCCCCCACAATCTTCCCCTTCTCATTCATTCTCCTAATATACTCCTGGACCAGCTCACTCTTGGCCAGATGTTCGGCTCCAGGGAGCCCTCCGGGGAGAACCATAATATCGAAATCCTCAGGATCCACATCTTTCAAGAGGTCATGGACCAGAACCTTGAGACCTGTATTGGCCCCTTCCACCTCATTGTCGAAGAGTCCCGCCACGACCACATTGTTCCCAGCTCTGCTGAGAACATCGATAATGGCCATCGCCTCAATCTCCTCAAATCCGTCTGCCAATGGAACGAGAACATTTGCCATCGATAACCTCCTCTATTTCACTTTTTCCAGATATTTTCCCTCGACTGTATCGACCTTGATCACATCGCCCGTCAATATGTGAAAGGGGACCTGGACAACGGCACCGCTCTCCAGGGTGGCGGGCTTTCTCCCCCCTGTCGCCGTATCACCCTTGAAGGCCGGAGCCGTTTCGACGACCTCCAACTCCACAACTTGGGGGAGCTCTATGGAGATCGCCTTCCCGTTGTGGAAGAGGATCTTGACATGCATACCATCTTTCATATATTTGATATTCTCCTCCCCCACCTGCTGGTGGCTCAGGGCGATCTGCTCATAGGTCTCCGTATCCATGAAGTGCATGGACTCACCATCATCATAGAGGTACTGCATCTCCCGCTCTTCCAGATCCGGCTTCTCCGCCTTGTCACCGGCGTGGAATGTCTTCTCCAGGACCCTCCCATCTATGAGGGATTTAATCTTGGTCCGGACATAGGCGGCCCCCTTCCCCGGTTTCACATGCTGGTACTCAACTATTCGGTAGGGGACCCCTCCCAGCTCTATCCGTAACCCCTTTTTCAGATCGTTCATGCTATAGGCCATGGGGACTCCTTGAAAATTTTTACAATTGTACCAAAAAAGGGTCTCAACTCCCTAGCCTGAGTCCTGAACGGTCGGAAGGGGTTACCCTTCAGCCGGATCGGGGTTGAACTTCTCCGGCCCCCTGCGGAGAATATCTCCGGGAGCCGATGGAGATCACTGCCCATCGGCGGCCAACCCCATGAGGTCCCCAAATTGGTGGAGGAACTCCCGGCAACGGCTACAGAGAAGATCTCCCCTGGAGGGGAAGGGGGTCCTGCACTCCCGACAGGTGATGATTGTATGCTCTATGAGCTCCCGTTCCCCTCCGGAGGCCCAATGGAGAATATCGATCTCCTCCTCCCCTCTGATAGCCCCCGGCATACAGACTTGGTGGCAGATTCCACAGGCTATACAGTCGCCCGATCTGAACCAGATGGCCCTCCCCTCCTTGGCCTCGAAGAGGGCCCCTGTGGGGCAGAAGAGGGTACACTGACGGCAGTTGTCACACTCCTCTCCAATTCTCTTCTCCGAAAGGAAGCTGTACTCTCCTCCCACCTCTTTCCGGGGTAGGGAGGAGGCCATCTCCCCAATGAGTTCCCGGAGTCTCCCAATCTTCCTGGGAACTCTCTGGGACCGCTTCTCCTCCCGATGGGTGGAGAGGGTGGAGTCCACAAGGGCCCGAACAATATGGCGGAGGTTCCTTCTCTCCCTCTCTCCAGAGGTCCGCTCCACCCTCTTCTCAATACCGAGGGCCGCCACAAACCTCTCTGCCTCTCCGATTCTCTCCTCAATGGATCTCTCTGTCCGCCCCTCTGGGTTGAGGGGGCACTCTCCACACCGGGTCAGATCACACTCCACCCTCTCATGGTGGAGGAGGGCCCGGGCAAAGTGGGGGGTATCGAAGGCGCTGAGACAGCCAATCTCCCCTCCCTGGCAGGAGAGTCTGATCGTGGGAAGTTTCTGGACTCTGTCGAGATAGTCGTTGGGATCGAAGAATGCCAGTTCTATCGCCTCTGTGGGACAGACTCCGAGGCAGACGGAGCAGAGGAGACAGCGGTCCAGATCGATCTCCAATTTTCCCCTCTCCAGAGAGAAGGCGCCTGTGGGACAGATATCGTGGCAGGCCTGACACCCCTGGTGGTAGTGGTCTCCCCGGAGACAGCGGAGTCTCTCTAGGGAGAAGGGGCCCTCTCCAACCCTATACTCCATTGTCGCCCCTCCTCAACTCCCCATAATCTGTGAAGAGAAACTCTGTGGTGAAGTCGCAGATCTCCCGATAGAAGGGGGTCTCGGCCTCCCGACCCAGGGCCAGGAGGTAGGGGGGGACCCATCTGAGGAGGTGGTCCCTCAAGAATTGGTAGGCCACCCGATCCTCCCCCCTGGAGGCGAGGTTCTCCATGAAGCCGAACTCTATGGCTATATGGTCTGGGGCCAGGAGTTCGGTCCTGTTCATATCGACCTCGTAACCGTGCTGGAAGTAGAAGAACATAACCGGATTCTGGAGCCCTACGAGGATCTCCCCTCCCCCGTCGGAGACCAGGGTCTCCACAGGTTGAGAGTTGATGATGAAGAGGGAGGTATAATCCACATTGAGCTCCTCCTCAATCTCCTCCAGGGGGCGGGAGAGAAAGTAGTCTCTGGTTTCACCGCCTATCATCTCCAGGAGATCCCTATTTCCCGCAAGGTCTCCAACCTCCCGAGCTCCCAGGGGGGCCTTGAAGATTCGGGAGAGAAAGGCGTAGAGAGAGAGCCGTTCCTGACTGTTCACTGATGATCCTTTGAAGATGGGAGTTCCCTATTCTACCATAACCGCCCCGAGGGCGGTCGGGTTCAGAGACACCCTTTGAAGAAGGATTTTTTGGGGGGAGGGGGAGCTTTAAACTCACTGGCCTCAATGGTCTTTCCATCCTCCTTGAGTCTCCCGATAATGGTCACCTCATTTCGGTTGGCCGCCTTCTCCAGGAGCTCGCTCACATGGACCCCTTTCGGTTCAATGTAGTAGTACTTTCCCTCGTCGTGGACATAGAGGACCATCGCCATCTTCTCTGGCTCTCCCGGAAGCCAATTTCTGTAACACCCTTCATGGCCGCAGTGGTAGCTCTCCAACCGACAGTCGATGAAGAGATCGTTCTGGGCACACCACTCGGTGGTCAGAAATCCCTTCTTCTCAAACTCTCCCTTCTCCCCTCCACTGGCAAAGAGGAGTCCCGCTGTCAGGAGACCCAAAAGTACTCTTCTCATTTCTCCACCTCCGCTTTCTGGCTCTGCAAGTAGGCCACAAGATCCTCAATACTCTTTTTGTCTAGATAGTTGAAGGGGGGCATAGTCGAAGTTCTGTTCCCCTTCTCATCGACCATATACCAGGAGAAGTTGGGGTGGGCATTTCTATTGTAGCCCGGAACGACAACGGCGTTGGGATCGAGGATGGACTCCCTCAGATAGGCGGCTGTCGCTTGGCCCCCAATATTTTCGAGGCCTGGAGCCATGTAGAGGGGAGCGTTCTGGAAATCTCGGCTCCAGTGGCAACTGGCGCAGTTGGTCTCAAACTGCTTTTTCCCGTTGGCCAGATCTCCCGAGACAACCTCGCTGACCACCCTCTCCAGCTCCCCATTTTTCCCTCCAGGGAGTTTCACGGCGATCCAGCCGGAGAGCCTCTTCAATCCATCTCGCTCCAGCTCTTTTCCATCCCAGACAGCTATGGCCACCGCATACTCTCCCTGGGTGGGGGCGGCATACCCATCTTCAACGGGACGGATTACTGTGCCACCCCACATACCGCCCCGCTTCTCCACATAGTGCATATCGGTTCTGTAGGAGGCCGATCCATCTCTGATCTCGGTCATGGAGCGGAAACCCTCACTGACAAAGGCCCGCTGGTAGGTGGTTGTACCCTTCTGGGCCACCTCCTCTTTAAACTTCTCCAGGGCTCCTCCAAAATAGGGGGTGTTGTGGGGATTGACCTGGTGGGCCACATCACCTCCCCCATTGGGTTCATAGACCCTCTCATAGGCCTTTCGGAGGTAGATGGCTACAGGCCGTCCATCACTCCCCATTCCGATATAGGGGAGCTTCTCGGGCTCTTGGGCGGAGCTGGCAAACTGGACGGCAAAGCCGTCGGCGTAGAGGTCACTCTTATACCCCTTGTAGAGATCTTGGCTCTTGTCGGGCCAGCGGAGAACTATGGCGATCTCCTTTCCATCTGTCAAGGCTCCGACTTCAACGATCTTCCCTTTGGCCCCCTTGTGGAGTTCCAAAGCCCTCTTGTCGTTGAGCTTGACGGTACTCTGGGGATAGACCGCCACAGGGGTCCACTTAATCTTCTTGACAAGTGGTGTTCCACACTTGAAGCCGTCGAGGCTCTCGACCTTGACAGCTTCGACGATATTCCCTGCCACCATTCCCGAAGCGGTCACGCTCAGAACCGCCGCAACCTGTAGTATCGCTCTCATGAGTGCACCTTGAAGTGGGATAGTGAAGATGGTTTTGTATATTTACCGGCCACATAGCGGTCATCCACCAACGGAAGGGGTTTCACTCCCTTCTCCTTGGCCACTTGGGTGTAGTAGTTGTGGTCGAGGCGGAACATATCTTTGTGTTGGTAGGCGATGAGAATATCCATGAGCTCGCTCTCCCCTGTCTCTGCCCGTCTCTTCCGCTCCTCCCGAATGGTCTTGATGGCTTCATGGACCCCCGGACCGAAGAGTTTCTCCAGCTCTTCAGTCGGAATTCTGTTGCTCCCTTCGATGATCCGTCCCTCGGCATCGAACTTAGGAGGTGTATCGACCGGAGGAATGTAGTAGACATTGGGTTGGGTGCCGTAATCGGGTCGGAGGGGGAGGGCGACCTTATACTTGTGGACCAGTTTGTAAACCTGTCCCTCTTCGTCGTCCAGGAAACCGACAAATCGGATCCGTCCCACACAGCTCTGGGCACAGGCTGGAGGGAGCCCCTGCTCGATTCGGGGGAAGCAGAGGATACACTTCTCGCTCTTGGAGATTTTGGGGTTAAAGTAGATCTTCTTGTAGGGACACCCGGCAATACAGTAGCGGTACCCCTGACAGCGGTCCAGATCGACCAGAACCACACCATCCTCCTCCCGTTTGAAGATGGCATCCCTCGGACAGGCGCTCAGACAGCCTGGATTGGTACAGTGGTTGCAGATCCGGGGAATGTAGAAGAAGTAGTTATCCCTGGGAAACTCCCCTGCTCCCTCATCTTCGTCCCAGTTGGGACCCCAGGTAGGGCTGGTTTCGGGACGCCATGCGGCCTGGCTCCCTCCATCGATGAGGTTCTGCTCCGCCAGAGAGTCGAAATTGTAATCCCATGGGACCCCGTAGTCCGATTCGATATTGGGGATGATACCGGGCTGGAGATCGCCGGCGGCGTCAAAACCGCCGCCCAGCTCCATCCAGTTTTTGGGGTATCCCTTCCCCGGATAGGTCTCCACATTGTTCCAGTACATATACTCCCGACCATTTCTGTTGGTCCACTGGGTCTTACAGGCGACTGTACAGGTCTGGCATCCGATACATTTGTTCAGATCCATCACCATCGCAAGTTGTCTTTTGGACATTCGGCTCTCCTATCAGTATGTGAACTTGGTAGATTTCTCGACATTGACGGCACCATCATAGGCATACTGGTTTCCGTCCCAGAGTCCACCGAACTTCAGGTGTCCCCAACCATCGGCAAGCTCAAGGAGGTTGAGGGCTGTCGGAACACACTCATTATGCCCCTTGTTAAAGAGGTATTGATAGGGCTCCCAACCGTGCTCCATGACCAGGGTATCGGGAGCCACCGAAGAGCTCACCTTGGCCATGGCGTAGAACTCCCCGAGCTGGTTGAAGATTCTGATGGTATCCCCATCTTTGATCCCCTTCATCTCGGCGATCTTCCTGTTGATGGCCACATAGGGGACTCCCCGCTGGAGGCGCTGGAGGGTTCGGGAGGTCTTCCAGTTGGAGTGGATGGACCAGCGGGCGTGGGGAGTCATGAGCATGAAGGGGTTCCTCTTGTTCTGGGGAGCAATAGGTTTCAGTGCGTAGTTGGTTCCGTTGACCAGCTTGAGATAGGTGGGGTGGTCCACATAGAAGGTCTGCCGTCCCGTCAAGGTCTCAAAGGGCTCCAATTTGAAGAGGACAAACTCTCCCGAGTTGTAAGGTCGGTCGGCGTAGAGGGGGCTCATCTTGGCGGCTTTCTCATTGAGTTGGAGGAACCCTCCCGCCTTGTACATCTTCTCCATGGTCCAGGGTTGGTACTGGTCACACTTCTCCAGGGCCGCCTGGACCGCCAACTTGTCTGTGCCGAGATAGGGCTCCATAGCCGCCTCCGACTCCTCGTCGGTATTGGTGTACTCCTTGTAGAAGTTGGCCAGGTCCCTATACCCCGTTCGAGCGTACTTCTTGCTGTCGGGAACCTTGGCTTTGGCCCTGTTTTCGGGGCGGTTGGCGATCTCCTCCAACTTCTTGGCCAGGAAGGCGAAGAGGCTCCACTCATCTTTGGCCTCGCCAACAGGTTTGAGGTTGGCCATCGGCTTGGCCAGGTTGGTAAAGCGGTGGTACCCGGGGCTGGTCCGGATATCGTAGACCTCGTAGTGGGATTTGGCTGGAAGGAGAATATCGGCGAACATGGCCGCCTCACTCATCTTGTAGTCAACATAGGCGAAGAATTTGGTCTTCTTGAGGAAGGCCTTCCGATACTCACTCCCCTTATTGCGGCGGAATTTGGAGTCGGCGACGATGATGGCCACTTCAGGGGTCCACCACGGTTTGTAGTAGAGCTCTCCCTCCTTGTGCTCCTTCCCATCTTCCCCGTTTTTGAGGGCCTCCTCGATGATCTTGAGGTACTCCTCCTTGGAGATCTTCCCTCCGTGGGCCCTCTTCACATCTTCATCTCCAAAGTACTCTTTGAAGGTCTTGAGCCCATCTCCGAAGACAAACTCTCCGACAAATCCCGACCCGAAGCGGGGTTTATACTTCCCGCCAAAACCGCTGAGAGTTCCCAGTCCGCTCAAGTTGAACTCATTCTCCGTATTGAGCCCTCCGTAGGGTCCCAGCCGTCCTGTCAGACCGCAGATGGAGGCGATGTTCCAGATATTGAGAATTCCGTTAAAATATTTGTTGAGACTGAAGCCTGTCGTAATCTCCACCACCTTGGGGAGGGCGATCTCCCGGGCCAGAATTTTGACTGTGTCTGGGTGGACTCCGGTCATCTCCTGGGTCTTCTCAGGGGAAAACTCCTCCACATTCTTCTTGAGCTTCTCGAAGACGGTGGTCACCTTGACCCTCTTGCCATCCTTGAGGGTCACCTCCCAGCTCCCCTCCAATTCGGGATCGATACCGAGCTCCTTGATATTGAGGGTCTTGTGGTCGCTCCCATGGCTTCCGGGCATGAGGGCGATCTTGCCCGTCTTCCTGTTCATAGTGTAAAACTGAGCTTCGTAGTGCTCCCTCTCCTCCTCTTTATGGGGCTCTTCCAGATCGATACGGCGGAGGAGCTTCCCGTTATCTTCCCGAACCAGGAAGGGGAGGTCGGTATAGATCTTCATGAAGCCCGGCTTGTACCACTTATTCTTGATGATCTCATGGATCACACTCATGGCCAGGAACTGGTCGGTTCCGGGTTTAATGGGGATCCAGAGGTCGGCAGATTTGGCGGAGGCGTTGAATTCCGGGGTGATGACAATAATCTTGGCCCCGTTGTACTTCCCTTCCCAGACAAAGTGGGCGTCGGGAATTCGGGAGACGCTGGGGTTGGCCCCCCAGAAGACGGCGGTATCGACCTGGTACATGAAGTCATAGGTACACCCCACATTCCCCTCGCCGTAGGCGATGGCGGCACCGCTGAACATATCTCCGAGGTAGGAGGCTGGGTAGATTCTGTAGGCTCCCAACTGGGTGGAGAAGCGGAGGGGGGCTCCCCGCCGTCCCTCTGTGAGGAGACCTGTCCCCGCATGGACCATGAGTCGATCGGGCCCCTTCTCAGGATCGGTCATCACATCCCAGATCTTCTGGGCCACAATCTCGGCGGCCTCATCCCAGCTGATCCGCTTCCACTTCCCTTCACCCCGTTTACCGACCCGCTTCATCGGGTAGAGGATCCGATCCTTCTCATACATGACCTGGGAGTGCTGGATCCCCTTGTTACACCCTCTCGGGTTGAAGTCGGGGATCTTCGGGTTGATTCGGGGGTAGCGGGCCGACTGGTTCTCCCGGGTCACAACTCCGTTGTTCCCCCAGATCTCCCAGGCACAGTTTCCCTGGCAGTTGACACAGTGGTAGGCGTAACCGTGCTCCTCTTTTTTCCCGTAGGTGAAGCTAAACTCGTTGCGGTACATCTGCTCGGTGTAGGTGGTATTGGGATAGTTCTCCTTCCCATTTTCCACCTTCATAACCTCCGTCTTGGCGAAGAGTGACCCCTGGCCGGCCACAAGGGCGGCTGTAGCCCCCGAGATTTTGAGAAAGTCCCTTCTCTCCATAGCTCTCCTCATTCCTGCCCTCCTTATCGTCTAATAGGTAGATTCATATCGTTGCCCCACTCATCCCAGCTTCCGGTGTAAACCTTGGCATGGGGATAACCCAGGAGTTTAAGGGCCGTGATAATGTCAGATCCCCGTCCCGTTCCGACTTGGCAGTAGGCGTAGATCTTCTTATCCTTGGTGACTCCGTACCTTTTGAAAAGGGCCTCCAACTCCTTCAGATCCCGGAAACTCTTTTTATTCTCAAAGTCGGTGATATGTTTCCACTCGATGAATTTGGCTGTCGGGATATGTCCCCCCCGGGCCACATTGTCCATCTTCCGTTCTCCGATGATCTCAATCATACTCCGGGTATCGATGATCACATAGTCCGAGTCCTCCCCCTTCTGGAGGCGGTCCTTGACGGCTGTGTAAACCTCATCCTTGCCGGCGATCCAGCTGTAGTCGATCTTCTTGGGATCGATATGGTAGTGTTTCGGTTCGATCTTCCTCTCACTTTCGGGACAGAGATAGGCGTAGTGGCCGTTTCCCAGATCCACCTTCCTAATACCCCTCTGAATGATCAGCTTGGGCTCCAACTCCTTCATGGCGGCCTTGATCCTCTTATATTCGGCCTTGAGCTCCTTATATCTCTCCCGATCGCCCTCCTTCTTGGCCTTTTTGTAGGCCTTCTTCAACTTTCGGGCCTGGGCCTTGAGCTCATCATACTTTCTCTGGTTGGGATCGAGCCTCTTAATCTGCTCCACCCCCCCATCGAGGACATAGACCTTCTCATGGCCGAAACTCTTGAAGTAGGCGAGGACTCCGGTGGCGTTGGGTCCCCTAAAGTTGTCGTAGGCAATGACCATGGTCTCGTTGTCGATCCCGTGGGCCCCGATGTAGTGTTCCGCCTCCTTGGGACACATGAAGAGGGGAGCACACTCCATCCGTCCCATAATGTCTGAGCGGTGGAGGTGGTGGGCGTACATATCGACGGAGCCCCGGATATGACCGTTCTCGAAGGCGGTCTCATCATCTCCACTGACAAAGATGACTCCGGGCTTCCCGATGAGCTTGTAGGCCTCTTCGGCGCTGATGAGTAGCTGTTGAGCGTAGGCGCTCACAGCCACCAAAGCCAGGACCAGAACCCTCTCTACGAAGCTCTTCATTATGACTCCTTATGGGTAAGTTCAGGCGCTCTTATACCCGATTTTTCGGGCCCTGCGCTGTCGTCACCCATTATAGGAACAATAAGTTTAATTGAAACTTAATGAGTTTCGATCTAAAATTTTTGACTATAGTTCCCACTGAAAGTGGTTCCATTCTACTCGGTGGGACCCTTTTCCATCAACTCCCTTTATCGTTTCGACAAATAAAACTGATGGAGAATTTTTTGCTACCATTGGGGAAAAAAAGGAGGACCATGGAGAGAGAGGAGGCACTCCGACTCCTGGACCAGAGGGATCTCCCTCTAGAGAAGGTTCGGGAGATCTTCTACCAGTTTCAAGGAGATAGGGAGGTTGTCGGTATGGTGGCTATGAACCTCTCCCTCAGAACCAGTGTCTATGAGAGGGAGCGGGGAGGGGGACCCATTATGCGGGAGCTTCTCGTCGCCCTGAGCCAAGTAGAGGATATGGGGAGCAGGTGGGCCGTCGCCAAGAACCCCCACACCCCGGTAGAGGTTCTGGAGAGGCTGGCGGAAGATGAGGTCAATCTGGTCCGGGCCCTGGTGGCCACCAATCCCAATACCCCCCAAAAGGTGATAGAGCGACTCTTCCATGACGAGAAGATTGTCCGGGACGGGATCAGCGGCAATCCCAAGGCCCCGGGTCCCATTCTGGCCCAGCTGGCCCGGGACAGGGATAAATTGGTCCGTCTCCGGGTCGCCGAGAACCCGGCAACTCCCCTAGAGGTCCTCCGGGAGTTGGAACAAGATGGAGATAGAGATGTGGCCCAAGC
>JAADDW010000030.1 GCA_013153715.1 Campylobacterota bacterium
ACCAGTTTGTATGGTCTCCTATCCAAACAAGGAATAACAAGGCCTTCTCATCAATTACAATCGGGACAAGCCATATTCAATTTGGTTCCAGTCTCCTGGACACAGGATCCTCCTTCTCCCCACTACCCTATCCTTAAAAGGTTCTCCCCACCTACTTCGAGGTGGGGAGGTGGGGTTTGAGCTCCTCAATGAGTTGATCGAGCTCTTTCCCCTCCACATCGATGATGAGGTCTGCCACTCTCTCATACCCTTCGACCCGCTCTCTGTAGAGATTTTTGGCTTTTTTGTAGCTCTTAAAAAGGGGGCGTTTTTTTAACTTTTTCTCTGCATTTTTACTCTTGATAATCCGCTTGTAGATCCAGTCAAAATCGGCCCTCAAGTAGACAACTGTCCCGATCTCTTTGAGGTTCTCCACCTGGTAAAACCCTCCCCCTGTCGAGATAATGGTCTGACGGACATTCTGGGCCAGCCACTGGGCAGTTTGCCGTTCCAGCTCCCTAAAATATCTCTCCCCCTTCTTCTTGAAAATCTTCCGTATCTTCATATTGGTCAGACTCTCGATGAGATCGTCTGTATCGACCGCATAGAGTCCTGTCTTCCCCGCTAGGGCCCGTGCCAAAGTCCCTTTTCCGACACCCATGAAACCGATGAGTACAATGTTATCCATTATCCTCCCACCTTTGTACCTCGAAATTTTCTCTCCATTATATCACTTGAATATTGGCAGGCTCCCCGAAATTTAATGGAAAATTAACACCCTCTTAATAGAGATTTAATACTCCTATTCTACTATCGTCTAAAAGGTTTGAAGATTTTAGAAAGGAGGAGAGAGTGAGGTGGTTCCAACTTCTCTTGGCCTTGGGAGCGGCACTCCATCTGCCCGCCTTTCAAGTCGATTCCAGCTATCTGGAAGCTCTGAAGAGCTACTTGAAAGGGAGGGAGTTCCCCATAAATGGGAGATATTACAGTTACGACTTCGATCGTGATGGGGTATTGGATCCCAGCGATTGGATCTACTTCTCATCGGATGGTCAACTCTTTCAACTTATGGGAAGAGAGCCCTCTCCGGAGGATCCTTTCGGGTGGAAGCTCCTTTCAGCTCCTCCAGAGGGACTCAACCTCCAGGAGCCGACAGGATACTTTGTCTTCATCAATATGCCTCTGGACCGCCAACGGTTTGGAACTGATGCCTTTTCATGGATCTACCTCCCCGCAGGGAGCGGAGATGGGTATAAATTGATGGGAGCCCAGAGGGATCACACCTTCGACTATCTCGATATTGATGGAGATGGAATTGGGGATCCCATTCCGGGGATACGGTTCTCCATAGAAGGGGAGAAGGTCATCGGAGAGGGTATAGAGTCTGGAGGAGCTCTCCTCTTCTACGGGGAGACAGACCATAAGTCCCTGGGAGGGTGGAAGAATGTGAGGGTCTTCGATCCTACCAACCCCTCCTCCATTCTCTATAGGAATGATGATACAACTGACTGCCGCCGTCCAGCGGTAACGACCTCCTTTACCAGTTTCGATCCGGAGAGAATGGAGTATCGGGGACTCCATATGGAGAGGCTCCACTTCGTCTCCCACTCAATCCCCTACTCTCTCTCCCTCCAGAAGAGGGGAGAAGGGGTTGAAGTCAAGAGGGTTGGGGATGTAGATCTCAAAGTGACCCGAGCCCTCCGATACACCAAAATGGACTATATGGGGTCGAGACAGTATCTCACCGCCGATGGAGTAGATGGAAAGAGGTATCTCTTAACCCCTGAAGGGGCCTTCCTCCCCTTCCATGGGAGAACTCTCTTGGAACTCTCCTATCCCTCCTTTGGGGCTCCCATTGATGGATACATCGTAGATAATAGGGAGAAGAGGAGTATAGAGTACTGTTCAATAGATATGGGGAGCTGTCAAGAGATCCTCAGCTATAGCGATAAGGTGAGCTGCCTTGGAAGTGTGGGGGGGAGTACGGAGAGCATCTATATCGTAGATGGGGAGAGCTATATCTACGATAAAACGACAAGGAAGATGGAAAACCTCCATCTCAAGCTTCCTCCCAAGGTTGGCCATACAACACCCTATGCTCTCAACGGAAGGGCTATCTACTATGTAGAAGGGGAGAGCCTCTACAGGTATGATCTTGATAGGAGGGTGAGTTCCAAGTTGGCCGATGGTCTCAAAACAGCTCGGATAAGGGCCTTCACGAGGAAAATGGTCATCGTCGCCGATGACGACTACATCTACGGCGTTGCCAAAGATGGCTCTACACCCCAGGCCCTCCTCCTCTCCCAGACCACCGAAACCAGGGGACATAAGTACAGTACCTCTATGGGAACAGGGAGGTACTACCTCTTCAACAGATATAGGGTGACCCCTGACGATGGAACTATGCACTTCTTCGCCTGTCTCATGGAGGATCAGGAGAAGATCGAGTGTAAGAAAGATAGTTTCTGGGCATCTACCATCGTTGCGGCCCCCAATGGGGTCCTCGATTTCGAGGCGAGCTATATCTATACTCCAGCCTACTTTATCCGCATAGATGAGACAGACAATTATGGAGGAGGAGTGGTCAAGGCGGTTGACGGCTCCAACCCCCTCGGGGAGGGAGTAGTCCTCGGGAAGGTGGAACATTACAACTTCCAGACCTTTATCAACTCAGGATACAGAGATGAGATGGTAGGGAGTGGAGGATACATTATCCTCAATGGGAAGAACGATCTCACCTACCGATCCGATACCTTCCTTGCCAAGGTCGATAGAGCCAACTCTCTCCAGAATATCTCCCATGAACCCTCCCCTCCAGATAGTGAAATTAATGGAGGGAGGAGCCACTGCCATGGGCGGTACTGTGTGATCTGCCACAGTTTTGCGGGAGGGAAGATATATGCCTCCTGGGATCCTGAAAAGAAGAAGTATGAGGACCTGACAGAGGAGATGGCCGGTCGGTATACGATACAGTTTCTCTTCAATACAGGGGAGACCCTGCGGGCCCAAATTAAGAAAGGGATGGGAGAGAACTTCAATACCCCTCTCCAAAACCTGGCAGGCAAACGGTTTACAGCCCAAGTAATCGAGCGGGAGAGTGGAAAAGTCGTCAACAGCTCCGACCAATTCTCCCATAACGGGGCCGAATATTTCAACTGCAACTACTGCCACTACAGGTATGGACCGAGAAACGGGGCACCCGGTGTCATTACTGTCAATCCCATTCCTTAGGAGGTTAGAGTGCGTCTCTCTCTCTTTCTCTCTCTATTCTCCCTCTTCCTCTGGGGCTATGAGATAGGGGATCCCGTCGATCCCCAGATAGCCTCCCGTCTCCATCTCCAGAAGGGGACCCAGGTTCTCCTCTTCTTTGCCTCATGGTGCCACTCCTGTGCCAGGGAACTACCCCAGCTCAAAGATTTCTCCTCTCCAGGGGTGGAACTAGTAGGAGTCGATGTAGATGAAGACCTCCGTGCGGCTAGACGGTTCCAGAAGAAACTCTCCCTCCCCTTTCGGGTTATCAACGATCCCCAGGGAGAGATTATCTCCCAATTCAATCCCGTTGCCATTCCAGCCATCTATATTGTCTCCGATGGCGTTGTCAAGGATAGGATTATAGGGAGCCACCCCGACATTAGAGCCCTCCTTCAGGAGAGGTTGAGAAGGATAGAACGGTGAGAGGGGTTCTCATTCTCTTCGCTCTCCTCTTCTCTGGATGCAAGGCTCTCCATGTTAAACCGTGGGAGAAGGAGATCTTTGCCAGAGAGATTTTCCAGCAGGGGGCCTGTTCAGATCGGTTTGTAGAGGCCCAACACCATATCTACTTTTCAAAGGAGGGGAGTAAGGGGGGTGAGGGTGTCGCTGGAGGAGGGTGCGGATGCAACTGAGAACTCTCCTCCTCCCCTCCCTTCTCATAGCCTCTCTCTCCGCTGGAGAGGAGAAAATCTCCATTAACTATCTCTACTACGATGAAGATCGGGGGAGGACGACGATCCATACACCCTCTCTCTCCCTTACCAAGGAGCTCTTTGACGGGGAGTATATCCTCTCCCTCTCCTATCTCCACGACACGGTGACAGGTGCAACTCCCACCTATTATGACAGCTCTACAGGGGCAAGTGCCCGAATCCCCCAGGGGGTCCTGATGGAGGAAGATATTCGGTATGGAAATATCCCCTATGAGGAGGATCGGGAGGCCCTCTCCCTCACTCTGACAGGGAGGCTGAGGGAGAGTCGGGATGAGGTGAAGGTTGGATACACCTTCTCCCATGAGGATGATTATATCTCCAAGGGGGTCTCCCTCCAATACCTCCACTACACGGATCCGTCTAAAAACCTCTCCCTCACCTACGGAATATCCTACCAGCTCAACTACCCTAAAATTCCCTGCTTCACAAACCACCCCGAATGTGATAGTGTCACAGGTGCCAGTGTGGTAACGAAGCGGTCGGAGCAGATCACTCTCCAGCTGGGTCTCACCCAGATTCTCGATAAGAGGTCCCTGATCAAAAGTTCTCTCTTCGGGATCATCGAAAATGGGTATCTCTCCAATCCCTACATGCGGGTTGTGACCGGGTACGGAAGTTATGCTCCCAAGATAGAGGCTGAGGTGAAACCTCCCCACCGTAAAGCCATTGGGTGGAGGATCGAGTATAGGAGGGCTTCGGAGGATAAGAGGAGAGTGGGTGACCTGGCCCTGAGACTCTATTACGATGATTGGGAGATCTTCTCCGCCACACTGACAGGTCGGTTCGACTGGCAGATGACCGAGAAGCTCCTCATCGGTATCGAGGGGAGATGGTACAGGCAGTCGGCCGCCTTTTTCTATACCAGCAGGGGGAGTCCCGGTCCCCTCACCTCATCTCTTTCCAGCGACCGTCGGGTCAGCTCATTCAGTTCCTATGAGACGACCCTCTGTAGTCGGTACCGTCTCAACGACACCATCTCTCTCCATCTGGAGGGAGGGTACTATACACAGCCCAAGTACTTTGATGCGCTCTATATCATGACAGGAGTGGAGTACCATTTCTAGAGAGAGACATATCTACAACTTTCAGGCCATGACCACCCTCTGCCAGCTCCTCATTCTGGCCCCCAAGGCCAAGGCAGATGGAGTCGCCTCTGCAATTGCAAGGGAGGCCAAGAGGATCGAGAAGAAGTTTAACTTCTTCGATCCCAACTCCTATTTGAGCCGTATCAATCGGAGGGAGGTGGTCAGACTGGATCGGGAGACCATCTTCCTCCTCCAGCTGGCCAAGGAGTTCTATGAGAGGACAGAGGGGATCTTCGATGTCACCTTGGCAACGGTACGGACCGCCCTCAAGGCTCCCACCTTGGAGGAGTTTCAACGGATCAAGGAGGAGAGACTCCCCTACACAGGGGTCCACCATTTCACTATAAAGGGAGAGAGAATCCTCTTTGATAACCCCTATACTCTCATAGACCTTGGGGGACTCGCCAAAGAGTATGGAGTCGACCGGGGAGCGAGGATAGTGAAGGCCAACAAGATAGAGGGGGCCATAATCAATTTCGGAGGTGATCTCTATCTCCATGGAACCAACTACGGTTCCCCTTTCCGTGTAGGAATCCGGGATCCCCGTGCTCCTCAGAGGTATAGAAAATTTATGGAACTGGCCGGGGGAAGGGCTGTCGCCACCTCCGCCCACTATGAGCGGTATACTACAATTGAGGGGAGAGAGATCTCCCACATTCTCTCCAGGGGAGAGCTCTCTCCCGCTCTCTCGACTACTGTCATAGCCCCTACCACTGTGGAAGCAGGGGTCTTTGCGACAGCTCTCGCCGTGGAGAGCTGTCTCCCCCACAACTACCCTACACTCATTCTCTACTAATCTTCTCCTCCCGATTTGACTATAATACTCCAAAAGATCAGGGGAAGAGAAAGGAGCTCCATGGCAGTAACTTTTACCCATCTCCACCTCCATACCGAATACTCTCTCCTCGATGGGGCCAACAAGATAGAGGCTTTGGCCCAGAGGGTGAAGGAGCTCGGCATGGAAGCGGTGGCCATGACCGACCATGGTAATCTCTTTGGGGCCATCGACTTCTACAAGACTATGAAGCGGCACGGGATCAAACCTATTATCGGTATCGAGGCCTATCTCCACAACGGCGACGACCTCGGAGATCGGTCGACAAAACAGCGGTTCCACCTCTGCCTCTTGGCCAAAAACGAGATCGGTTACAGAAACCTCATGTACTTGAGCTCCATGAGCTATATTGAGGGGTTCTACTACTACCCCAGAATCAACAAGCGGCTCCTGGAACAGTATTCGGAGGGGCTCATCTGTACCAGTGCCTGCCTCCAGGGGGAGGTCAATTGGCACCTCAACAGGAGTGAGCGGAATGTGAAGCTAGGGGCCAAGGGGTATGAAGAGGCCAAGAGGGTCGCCCTCTGGTATCGGCAGGTCTTCGGGGACGACTTCTACCTCGAACTGATGCGCCACGGCATAGGGGACCAGCGGGCCATCGACGACTTCATTATCCAACTCAGTCTGGAGACCGGGATCAAGATTGTGGCTACCAACGATACCCACTACCTGAACCGGGAAGATGCCCAAGCCCATGAGGCCTTCATGTGTATAGCCATGAACAAGCTCTACGACGATCCCCAGAGGCTCCGCCACCTGGTCCATGAGTTCTACCTCAAATCCCCCCAGGAGATGGAGCTCATCTATGCCGATATTCCCGAGGCCCTGGAGAATACCCGAGAGATTGTGGAGAAGTGCAATCTGGAGCTCGATCTGGGGAATCCGACTCCCCCCAACTTCAAGTTTACCCTGGAGTATGCCAAGGAACGGGGGGTGGAGTTGGTGGAGGAGGAGCGGTACAGCTTCGCCAATGATGAGAAACTCTTCGAGGCTATCTGCAGGGAGGGGTTGGAGGAGAGGCTCCGCTATATCCCCGAAGAGGACCACGGGAAATATTGGGAGAGGTTGAATAGGGAGATAGAGATTATTGAGAAGATGCGGTTTGCCGGATATATGGTCATTGTCTGGGACTTTGTCCGGGAAGCCAAGAAGAGGGGAATTCCTGTGGGCCCCGGTCGGGGGAGTGCCGCCGGAAGTCTAGTGGCCTACGCCATGGGGATTACCGATATAGATCCCCTCCAGTATAATCTCCTCTTCGAGCGGTTTCTCAATCCGGAGCGGGTCAGTATGCCCGACATCGATATCGACTTCTGCCAGGAGCGGCGGGGGGAGATTATCGACTATGTTATCGAGAAGTATGGGCGGTACAATGTGGCCCAGGTCATCACTTTCGGTACCCTCCTGGCTAAAGGGGTGATCAGAGATGTAGCGCGGGTTCTCGGGCTCAGCTACGCCGATGGAGACAAGATGGCCAAACTCATTCCCGACAAGTTGGGGATCACATTGGAGGAGGCCTACCAGCTGGAGCCCAAAATCCAGGAGCTCATCGAGTCCGATCCCAAATTCAAAAGGGTCTGGGAGTTTGCCAAGGCCTTGGAGGGGTTGAAAAGGAATGCCGGAATGCATGCGGCCGGAGTGGTCATCAGCAACGAGGAGCTCTGGCACAAGACCCCCCTCTACAAACCGAGTGGTGAAGATACTCTGGTAACCCAGTACTCCCTCAACTTCTTGGAAGATGTGGATCTGATCAAATTTGACTTTCTCGGGTTGAAGACCCTGACCCTCATAGACAACACCCTCAAACTGGTTGAGAGGCGGTATGGGAAGAGGATTGAGTGGAGGGAGATCGATCTCAACGATCCAGCTGTCTATGAACTCATTCAGAGTGGCCACACCTTGGGACTCTTCCAGATCGAATCCGAAGGTATGCAGAGGCTCAACGCCCGACTCAAGCCGACAACATTTGAGGACATTATCGCCGTTCTGGCCCTCTACCGCCCTGGACCGATGGAGTCGGGTATGGTCGATGAGTTCATTGAGCGGAAGCACGGCAACAGACCGGTCTACTACCCCTTCCAAGAGGTGAGTTTCGATGAACTCAGGGAGACCCTGGAACCGACCTACGGCATGATTGTCTACCAGGAGCAGGTAATGCAGATTGTCCAGATAGTGGGGGGGTTCTCACTGGGAGAGGCCGACATCATCAGGAGAGCCATGGGAAAGAAGAAGCGGGATCTCATGGAGGAGTACAAGAGGGAGTTTGTGGAGCGGGCCCAGGAGAGGGGGTTCGATCCCGAAAGGTCCCGAACCCTCTTTGAGCTGATTGAGAAGTTTGCCGGCTACGGCTTCAACAAATCCCACTCCGCCGCCTACGCCATGATCACATTCCAGACAGCCTATCTCAAAGGCCACTATCCTACAGAGTTCATGGCGGCTCTCCTCACCAGTGAACAGGATAATACAGATAAGATCGTCAAATATATCGATGAGGTGAAGCGACTCGGCATCCGTCTCCTCCCCCCCGACATTAACCGCTCCACCCTGGAGTTCAACCCGATGACCATCGATGGGGAAGAGGTAATCCTCTTCGGATTGGGAGCCATTAAGGGGATCGGAAGGAGTGCCACCCTCTCCCTCCTGGAAGCTAGGGGTGACCGCCCCTTTGAGAGTCTCCAGGACTTTATCCAGAGATTGGATCCCAACAAGATCAATAAAAAGGTTCTGGAAGCTCTGGTTAAAGCTGGAGCCCTGGACTCCTTGGGATATAGTCGGAGGGCCCTCCTCACCCAGATAGAGGAGATTGTCCAGGCCTCCCAAGAGGTGGCACGGGCTCGGAAGATGGCGGAAAACTCCCTCTTTGGAGATAGCCAGGAGCTCATAGATGTCCGCCTCTCCCTGGAGGAGATGGAAGAGTTCGATGTGAAGACCCTTTTAGAACTGGAGAAGGAGACCCTCGGTTTCTACCTCTCGGCCCACCCCCTCGACGCCTATCGGGGGGAGCTGGAGGAGATAGAGTACACCCTCTCCAGCGACCTAGAGAACCTTGCAGATCAGTCGGAGGCCCTCATTGTCGGCAAGGTGGAGGAGATCAAGAGCAAAATAGGGAGGAGCGGGAGAAAGTTTGGGATTGTGACGGTGGTCGATCTCCACGGGACGGTGGAGATGATGCTCTTCAGCGACCGATTGGAGGAGTTGGAGAAGATGGATCTGGAGAGGCCCGTTGCCTTTCGGGTCCATGTAACCAGAGATGAGAGTTTTGTCCGGTTGAGATGTGATAAGATATTGAGTCTGGAAGAGGCCCGCCGGGAGCGGGTCACAACGAGACGGGTTCAACGGGAGTATGGTGAGCCCCTGACCATCAAACTCCCCCTCCAGTTGGGAGAGGGGAGGTTACGGGAACTCTATGAGCTGGCGGTTGCCTGTTCGGGGGAGCGTCCTCTGAAGCTCCTCATCGTCTCCGATCTCCAGGAGGTCGAGATCGAATCGGAGCTCTCCGTCAGCGAAGAGTTTGCCCGAAGGGTCGAGGAGCTCGGTCTTGAAACCCTGTAGAGGGGATGGAGAAAGGAGCAGAGATAACGATGGAAACGACGATGGAGGAGATAGTCCAGTCGATCAAAGCCGATTTTGAACTCCTTGGGGAGCCCCAAGCTATTGTGGAGTATATCCTCGACTTTGCCAAGACCAACGATATGAGGCTCCCTCCCGAGCTCAAGAATGGGGAGACCAAAATCCACGGCTGTGCCAGCGACGCCTGGATGGTCCATGAGTGCAGAGATGGAAAGATTTACTTCACAGTAGAGGGGACATCGGAGATGGCCAAGGGGATGATTCCCCTCATGCTCCAGATCTTCAACGGGAGGACCCCCGACGAAATACTCAACTTCGATCCTAAGAAGCTCTACGAGCTCGGGTTTGAGAAGATTTTAAGCCCGACGAGACTCCAAGGAATGGAGGCCTTTCTGAAGCGGATCTATGAGGCGGCCAGAGAGTGCAAGGAGAAGGGGGAGTAGCTCTCCCTCTCCCCTCCAGAGGGCCCCCAGCAGGTTTATCATGAAGTGGCTGAGAATGGGCAGACTCTCCCCTCACTCCCCTACAATACATTGGCGGATATTGTAGCTCCGGTAAAAATGGGGGTTGACGAAGGTATCCCCCTCCAGCTTCCAGGCCCCCTTATGGATCACAATTCCCCCCAGCTTCGTGGTCTTGTCGATACACTCAATCCTCTTCCCAGCCTCAAAGGCTCGGGCCACCTCCTCCATGTGGGCCTTTCTCCAGTTGTAGTGGGCGAGGAGTCCCAGGAGGAGGAAGAGGGCAAAGAGGGGGAGGAACCTTTTGGGATTGAGGGGGACAAAATCCCTTGTGGCGATATAGGTGGCTATTCCGAAGACGAAGAGGGCCATGAGGAGGAAGATCAACTCCTCCCGGAAGAAGTCAGCCACCATGTTCCGCCTCCCATCTCTCGAACTCGGGAGAGAAGTATCTGATCCGTTGCTTCTTGAACTCCCTGGTGGAGTAGAGATAGAGGTACTCCTTGGGTTCTATCTCCGATGCGATCTCCTGGACCACCTGCTCCACCTCATCCCGACTCCTGCCATGGACCATACTGAAGAGGGGGTAGGGCCAATTCTCATAGGTGGGACGGAGATAGCAGTGGCTCACGGCGCTATATTCGGCCACCTTTCTCCCCACCTCTTCGGCCCGCTCCTCCTCTACATTCCAGACAACCATAGCGTTGGCCTTGAAACCTGCCCGTCTATGGTGGAGTATTGTCGCAAACCGCCTCATATATCCGGCCTCTTTGAGCCTTCTGGTCTCCTCTTTGAGCCACTCATAATCTCTCTCCAGCTCTTTGACGATCCTTTGAAAGGGACGCTGGACCGCCTCAATATCCCTCTGGAGGAGCTCCATCAATTTGAAATGGATAGGTTCCAACTCCATGGGGATCCGTTCCCTCCTCTCAACCCGCTCCTTCTTCCCCCTCTTCCCCGTCAGATCGAGGGCCACCTTGATTTTGAACATCTTTTTGGTCGGAAGGAGGAGGTAGTCCCGGGCCCCCACTTTCTGGGCCATAATCTCCACCGTTCTCTCCAACCCCAATCGGCTTCTGGGAGGGACAGCTATTGTAAACCAGAGGTTGAAGGGGTGGGTCCTCTCATAGTTATGGGAGACTCCGGGGTGGCTATTGATGAAGGGGACAGCCTCCTCAATATTGTCGGTCTTGAAGGCGACGAGGGAGGAGCTGAAGCCGAGGCTTTTGGTGTCGAAGATGGCCGAGGTCTCCCGAATGATCCTCTCCTCCTTGAGTCTCCTGTACTCTTGGAGAACCTCATCTTCCTCCACCCCCAGCTGGGAGGCCAATCTCCTAAAGGGGTACTCCTCGATGGGAAACTCCCTCTGTATCCTGGTGAGTAACTCCTGTTCCATCTCTCTCAATACCTCATCTTTTGTGATTTTCAATTCTAGTCTATTTTTGCCCCTCTGTCCTTGACAGCTATCAAAAGAGAGTGGGGACTCCTGAGAGAGGCCCTTTTGAGATATAATACCAGAAGAGATCGGAGATCGGGATCGGAAGATCCAATCCGTAAAGGAGGGAGATGTACTTTCCAGCACTAATAGACCTGGAGGGGAAGGATGTTCTCGTAGTGGGGGGAGGAAAGATAGCGGGAGATAAAATCTCCCATCTCC
>JAADDW010000012.1 GCA_013153715.1 Campylobacterota bacterium
GAGAGATGAGGTCCGCAAGCTCCGCCAAAAAGGGTTCTCCCAACTCCTTGGCGTAGGAGCTGAGCCCCTTGTAGAAGGTGCTGGTGCCGGTCTCCACAACCATACGGGCCAACATCTCCCGCTCCGGCGAGGGTTGGAGGTTCTCCACCTTACAGAGGGGGAGATAGTACTCTCGGAAGCGGCGGTACCCCTCCTCCCAATCAAACTGGTCCCAGACCCTCTCCACATAGCTCTTGAGAGCCTCCCCGTGCTGGAGCTCTTCGGCCTCCCACCTCTCCTCCAACCAGTTGACAATCTGGGGAAACTCCCTGTAGAAAAGGGTCAAGTTCCTCCGATAGACATCGGAGGTAATCTCTATGAAGGAGGCTATTGTCACAAGGGTAAAGAGAAACCTATTGTCCTCTACCCTCTCTCCAGCTATCCTGTTGTAGTCTAACTCCCTGTAGTTCCACTCCATGCTCTTCTACTCCTTTCGGGCAATGGCGACACTGGCCCCCATACCGACTCGAAGATCGTCGGTGGGGTCGAGCAGTCTGATCCTCACTGTGAACCGCTGGTCCAGCTTTGTAAACTCGCCGCTGGAAATATCTCTGGGGACAAGGGCGAAGGTGGCGGCAGAGGTGGGGAGAATACTCTCCACAACCCCGTGATAGATCCGATCTGGAAAGGCATCGACCTCTATCTCTACAGGATTACCGACCCTGACCCCCCTGAGCTTCCGCTCACTGAGGAGGACCTCCAGGTGGAGCTCCTTCGGATCGACCAGGGCGTAGATGGGGCTCCCCTTACCGACGACCCGATCCCTTCCGACAAACCTTTTGGCCACCCTCCCAGTGAGGGGAGAACGGAGGGTACAGTAGCCGATCTTCCTCTCCACGGCCTCCAACTCCTTCCCGAGGGCCTCCCTCTTCTTCTTCAACCCCTCCAACTCCCTCTCCAGCTCCTGGAGGAGCCCCTTCTCGCTCTCAGCGTAGTCGATGGCGAGCTCCGCCTCCCTGAGCCCCTTGATCTGGGCCCCTAACTCCTTCTGAAGGGCGGCGATCTCCCTGTCGAGGTACCCCTTTTCGGTGGCAACCTTCTCAAAGTCGCTCCTGGCAATGAGCCTCTCCCTCCAGAGCCGTCGGAAACGGGCGGTATCCAGCTCCAACTTCCTCCTCCTCTCCTCCAGGGCGGCTATCTTGTTCTTGAGGGCCCCAACCCTCTCCTTCAGGGCCCCATATCTGCTTCTGCTCATCTCCACCTTGATAGAGAGCTCCCGCTCCAGCCGTCGGGAGCGGGCGGTGACTCCCCCGATCTTCTGGGAGAGGGCCTCTATCTCCCTCTCTATCCGCTCCCTGGCAATTCTGTAATCCCTATCGTCCAATCGGGCCAGAACCTCCCCCTCCTCCACCTGCTCTCCCTCCTCTTTCTCCATGGAGAGAACCTTCCCCCCCACTTTGAAGGCCACCATCGTCAGGGAATCGCTCCGTATGAAGGCCGCATCGCTCACGGCATTGGCCCGGCGGTACTGGATAAAGGAGTAGCCGTAGTAGGTGAGACCGACAATGAGGAGGAGAATGAGAAGGGTACCGACTCTCTTCATGGAGACCTTTCTACTGGACTGGTACCCCTCCCCCTGAAATGGAGGAGGGCTTTGATGGCCACCATACCGACTACCACCTCTAGAATGGCCGCCAGAATGAAGGCCATATAGTCAAACTCATCTATCACCTTGGTATGGTAGGCGATTGTGGAGATGGCCACCAGCAGGGTAAGGGGCATAGAGTGGGAGAGGGCGAAGAGGATCCGTTCCCTCCACTCCAATATCTGGACCAGGGCCAAAGAGGCGATGATCCTCACGGTGATCATGAGGGCGGTGATGACAAAGGCGCTCAAGACCATTCCGTCGATGAAGAGGGCGGAGATTTTGAAACTGCTCCCGGTGTAGATGAAGAAGATGGGGACCAGAAAGCCGAAACCGAAGGCCGAGAGTTTGTGGGGGAGGCTCCTCTTGTGCTCGAAGAAGGTGGCGATCATTATGCCGGCAATGAAGACCCCGAAGGCCACCTCCAGCTGGAGGTAGAGCATGATGGCGATGAAGATGAAGAAGAGGGCCATGGAGAGCCGAATATCCTGTTCCTCATTGTCTATCTTGGGCATGAGGAGGGTCTTGAGCTCCGGGTTCCACCAGAAGAGGACCTGGAGGAGTCTGAAAAGGAGGGAGATGATGAGGAGAAAGAGGGTGAGAATCACTATACTCTCCATAAATTTGCTCCCATACCCAAAGCGGAGACCTGCACTGATGACGGTGAGGACTGCGATGGAGACCACCTCTCCGAGACTCCCTATGGCGATGGAGAGATTGAGCCAGTTCAGATTCTTCCCATACTCCTTTCGGAGGGCCGCTACCATCCCGACAGAGATGAGGGGGAAGATGGCGATGAAGACATCGTTAAAGCTGAAGTAGCGGACAATGACAAAGGAGGCCAGATAGAGGAGGACAATGTAGAGGAGCCCCCTCTTCAAAATTCTCGAATCGATGGAGAGGAGCTTCTTCAGATCCACCTCCAGCCCCGCCAAAAACATGAGGTAGAGGAAACCGAACTCTGCCACCAGCTCGAAGAGGGCGATATGGTGGAGGAGTCCCATAGCTCCACAGAGGGTACCGAGGACAATCTCTACGACACTGGTCGGGAGGCGGAGGGCCTTGGAGAGGAAGGGGGAGAAGAAGATGATAAGGGAGAGGGTGACAATGATGGTGATCTCAACCATGACAGCCAGTGGCTATCTCATAGCCCAGCGCTTCCAACCGCTCTATATCCCTGTCTGGGTGCTCCCCTTTCGTTGTCAGATAGTCTCCAATGACTATGGCATTGGCGCCGGCCTCCAAAATATCGGTCCATCTCTCTCCGAAGACCAGCTCCCTCCCTCCGGCCACCATAACCATCGATTGGGGATTGGCCCTCCTCACCTCCGAAATGATGGAGAGGGCCTCCTCCGGATCCATAACTCTCTCGGGGAGGGGGAGGGCGGGATTGGGATGGTAGAAGTTGATGGGGATACTCATGGGCTCCAGGGAGCTGATCTCCTCAATAAACTCCCTCCTCTGCTGGGGACTCTCCCCGAGCCCAAATATGCCACCGCAACAGAGGTTAAGCCCCGCCCTCTTCACATTGAGACAGGTCTCATACCGCTCCTCCCAGCTGTGGGTGGTACAGATGGAGGGGTAGTAGCTCCGTGCTGTCTCCAGATTGTGGTTGTAGTGGTCGATCCCCGCCTCCTTCAGGGCCTCCAACTCCTCTACCGTCGCTGTTCCACTGCACCCGATGAGGCTGAGCTCCGGAACCTCCCTCTTGACGGCCCGGGCCGCCTCACAGACAAATTCCAGAATTCTCCCATCGATCCCCTTGCCCGCACTCACAAGACAGAAGCCGACGGCCCGAGCCTCCCGGGCCCTCCGAGCCTCCTCCACTATCTTCTCGATAGGTTTATACTTGTATCGGGGAATATCGGCCCTGTACTTGGTACTCTGACTGCAGAAGGCACAATCTTCACTACAGACACCGCTACTGATATTGCTGATGGCACAGAGATAGACCCTCATGGACAGACCTCCTCCCTCCCCCACTCCCCTCTCTCCAGGTCGTACCAGAGGTGGTGGACCGAGAGCTCATCGAGATCGAGGAGAGCCCCCTCCGCCCTCGGCCTCTCCCGACCACAGACCTCTCCAGGGTTGAGGTAGAGGGCCCTCCCCCGTTCACACTGGAAGCGGTGGAGATGGCCGTAGATGATGATCTCACTATCCGGAGTGAGGAAATAGGGCTGGTGCATGAGTTTCACCCTTCTCCCCCCCATCTCGAAGTAGAGGGGCTGGTGGCCGAGAATCAGAGAGCCGCCAGGGGCCTCCAACCCCCTATCACTATTGCCATAGACTGCCACACTCTCCATGGGAAGGGAGGCGAGATAGGAGGCCACCTCTGGCCCTATATCCCCTGCATGGATGAGGGAGTGGATCCCCTCCCTCTCCAGCTCTTCCACAACCAGTCGGGTCAGATCCACCCGATTGTGGGTATCGGAGATCACCCCTACCTTCACTGCCGATCCTCCCGATGTTTGCACTTGATACACTCATAGACCTCTCTATTCCGATAGCTCCGGGCCGCCATCAGATAGCCACACTCCGGGCATCTCCTATCGACAGGCTCAAATTTGGAGACAAAGGTGCACTTGGGATAGTTGGAACAGCCGTAGAACCTCCCCCTCCTGCTGAACCGTTCCACAATCTCCCCCCCACACTCGGGACAGGCCACATCGAGTCTCTTCGCCTCCCGTCTGGAGAGGGGTTTGGTATTTCTACACTCGGGGTAGCCACTGCAGGCCAGAAACTCCCCTTTGGGCCCCCTTTTGACAACCATGGGGGAGCCACACTTCTCACAGACCTCATCGCTCTTCCGGCCCCCCTCCTCTCCCTCGATCTGTTCGGTATAGCGGCACTTGGGAAAGGCACTGCAGGCGATGAACTCCCCGAACCGCCCTCTCCTCTTGAGGAGCTCGCTCCCACACTCGGGACAGCTCCGTCCAATGGGAATGGCCACCTTCTGGCTCTTGATCTCCCTCTTCCCCCTCTCGATCAACTCTATGAAGGGGCCGTAAAAGTCCCGGAGAACCTTCTGCCAATCCTTCTTGGCTTCGGCGATCTCGTCCAACTCCTCCTCCATCTTCGCCGTGAAGCCACTATCCACAATATCGGGGAAGTGGCGCTCCAGAGTCTCTATCACCGTGAAGGCTATCTCTGTGGGCTTGAGTTGCCTCCTGTTGAGCTCCACATAGTTTCGGGCCTGGAGGAGGCTGATTGTGGGAGCGTAGGTGGAGGGGCGGCCTATTCCGAGGCTCTCCAAGGTCTTAATGAGGGAGGCCTCGGTGTAACGGCTGGGGGGCTCTGTAAAGTGTTGGACCGCCTTGAGCTCCGTCAGCTCCACAGCCTCCCCCTCCTCCAGATCGGGGAGGAGCTTATCCCGATCCTCCACACCCATAACCTTGTAGAAGCCGTCGAAGATCAATTTCCTCCCCGTCGCTCTAAATTTGGAGTGGGGACTGGCAAAGGTAACCCCGACAACTTCAAAGAGGGCATCCCGCATCTGGGAGGCGATGAAGCGGTTGTAGATGAGGGTATAGAGCTTCAGCTCATCTGGAGAGAGGTAGCGGACAGCCACTTCGGGGGTGAATTCCAACATGGTGGGGCGAATGGCCTCATGGGCCTCCTGGGCCCCTTTACTCTTGGTAGTGTACCGCTTGGGCTCGTCGGGGAGGTACTCCTTCCCAAAATTCTCCTCAATGAGTTGTCGGGCCTTCTCCTGGGCCTCCTGGGCCACATGGAGACTATCGGTCCTCATATAGGTAATCACCCCCGTCACTCCGTTGGGGGTCTGGACACCTTCATAGAGTTTCTGGGCAATCATCATCGTCTTCTTGGGGCTGAAGCCCAAGGTACTTGAGGCGCTCTGCTGGAGGGTGGAGGTCATGAAGGGAGGCGGAGAGCTGGCCTTCCGCTCCCGCCTCTCAATCTTCTCCACAATGAAACTCCCCCGCTCCTTCTCAATCGCCTCCTTGATCTTCTCGGCCTCCTCCCCGCTCCCAATACTCATCTTCTCTATCTTCTCCCCCCGAAACTCTATTAAACTCCCCTCCACCGTCTTGTTGAAGAGCCCCTCGATGGTCCAGTACTCCTGGGGGGTGAAATTCTCGATCTCCCGCTCCCGATCGACAATGAGTTTCAGAGCGGCGCTCTGGACCCGCCCTGCACTGAGCCCCCTCTGGATTTTGCTGGCCAAAAGGGGGCTCAATTTGTAGCCGACTATCCGATCCAAGAGCCTCCGGGCCTGCTGGGCGTTGACCCTGTTCATATCGATGGAGCGAGGATTTTTGAGGGCCTTTTCAATGGCACTCTTCGTAATCTCATGGAAGACGATCCGGGGGAGCTCCTCAGGCCTCTTTCCTATGGCGTGGGCAATATGGTACCCGATGGCCTCTCCCTCCCTATCCTCATCTGTGGCGATATAGATGGTCTCCGCCTTCTTCGCCAGTTCCCGGAGCTGTTTCACCGTCTGGGAGTGGTCCCGATCCACCCGATAGAGGGGTTTAAACTCCCCATTCTCTATCTTGATGCCGAAACTGCTCTTAGGGAGGTCCCGAATATGGCCTTTGGAAGCGACAACTTCATACTCTCCACCCAGGAAATTCTTGATTGTTCGAGCCTTGGCAGGGGATTCGACGATGATGAGATTTTTAGCCATGCTTTACCCAAACTCTTTTTTTCGCTATTCTAACATAAAAAGAGAGGGGAACGATGGAGCTCTACGCCACCAACCTCCAGATCGCCTATATGGCTGGACTCTACGCCCTCCAGCTGGAGAGGGTCTCCATCGGGGCCGTTTCGCCACCATTTCTCGGGACGGTGGCCCGACTCATGGGGATAGAGGTGGAAATTGTCGATATGAGACTCGATCTCAACTCAGAGGCCGACCTCCACTACAACCTCTTCGAGACCTTTGTCCCCAAAGGGAGGATCATCTTCCAAGGGGTAGGGGAGACCGTGGGAGATGGAGAGATCATCATCAAGATCGGGAGAGAGGGGGGAGTGGAGATAGAGGGGGCAAACAGGGAGATCGAGGAACGCATCGCCCTCTTCCTCAACGGAGGGGTTGTGGAGAGGGGGGAGCTGAGTTATGACATTCTCTCTGTGGGAATTGAGGAGAGGGGCCTCCCTCCCCGAAAGGAGGGGGAGGTGTTGGAGAGAGAGAGGAGAGTCGTAGAGTATTTCCAGGAGAGGTTCAGGGGAAATCCCTATTTCGATATTTTGGAGGTGGGGGATCGGACTGTGAAGGAGGGGTACCCTATACTCCTAAAGCCGGGGCTCTACTGCCCCAAGGAGGAGATATTCAGATCTCTACGGGAGAGGGGAATTCCTGTGCGGTGGGGGTGGAGCCCCCTCTACCGCACCACTCTCTTCCGGGGAGATCTCCTCCCCGTCAGCGAGGAGCTCTACAAAGCCCTCCTCATCCTCCCCCTGGAGATGGAGGTCGCAGATCCCCTCTTTGAGGTACTCCAGGAGTACCGCTACCGAGGTTGTAGCTTCTAGGAGGGAGAGTGTACATCGTATCCGACAGTTTCGGAGAGGAGCTCACCCTGGTGGAAGGGGAGCGGCAGGTGGTCTTCAGCTCGACCCGTCGCTCTCCCATTATCGAGTGGCTCCTAGCCCACGGCTTCCACGAGAGCTTCGTAGAGGATATTCAGAGCGAGGAGCAGAGCATCACCTACGAAGATGGGGAGAACTTCCAATTTATTGTCGTCAAACATTTCCAACCGACAGAGGAGCATCCCCTCCTCTACGATGAGGTCAATATCTTCATCATCATCTCCTCCAACAAGATATTTTTCCTCTGCGACGACAATGAATTGGTCCAGAGGGTCATTGACCGTTTCCGCCGTCGCTACAGGAGGGGGGATACAATAGAGTACATCACCTACACCCTCCTCGATATTCTCATCGATATGACAATGCAGACGGTGGAGCTCATCGACGACAGATTGGAGGAGATAGAAGATAGAATCCTCGAATCCAATGTAGATGAGGAGGAGATCCAGAAGAGCCTCTACTTTGCCCGGAGGTCTCTGAGCCGTATCTCCAAGGCCAGCGTTCTGGAACACGATGTGATCAACAAGCTCTACAACCACTTTCCCACAACCTTGAGGAAGCGGCTCCGATTTGAATTTATCGACCTCAAGGAGCACCTGGCCTACCTCATCAATGAATCCAAATCCCATCTGGACAGGACGGGTTACCTCCAGAATCTGATGATGGGCTTCATCTCCAACAGAATGAATAGGGCGATGCAGAGGCTCACCGGAATTACCCTCATCTTTCTCCCCCTCACCTTCATTGTGGGGAACTACGGCATGAACTTCCGATATATGCCTGAACTCCAGTGGCGGTATGGCTACCTCGCCGTCTGGCTTCTCAACACGGCCATAGCTCTCGCCATCTATCTCTGGCTCAGGAGGAAGAAATGGATATAGAGGGACTCCACAGAGGGTGTCAGGAGAGCGGAAGAGATCTCTATAGCTATCTGGAACAGCGGTTCCCGGACCTTCCCATCGAGGAGCGGCTCCAGATCATGGCAGAAATTCTCAACGACTACCTGGAAGAGTATGAGTACAATGGGGAGGAGCGGCTCAAGAGGGAGGAGTACTCCATAGTCCGTTTCAGACCGAAAAAAAAGTAGATGTGCGGCATCTTCGGTATCGTTGGAAGGTACGATGAAGAGCGGGCCCTGAAGGCGGCGGAGACCCTGGCCCACAGGGGTCCCGATCAGAGGGGGATCTCCAAAGGAGAGAACATCTTCCTAGCCCACCAGAGACTGGCCATTCTCGACCAGACAGCCTCCCAGCCTATGGAGAGGGAGGGGATCCTTCTGGCCTTCAATGGAGAAATCTACAACTACTCCCATTTCGACTCCCCCAACGAGGGGGAGACCATTTTGAAGCTCTACTCCCTCATGGGAGAGGAGTTTCCCCGCTACCTGGAGGGAACCTTCGCCATCGCCCTCTGGGAGGGGGGGAGGCTCCTCCTGATCTCAGACCCCCTGGGGAAGAAACCCCTCTACTACACCGAGAGAGGGGGAGACCTCATCTTCGCCTCGGAGATCAAGGGAATTCTCGCCTACACAGGGGGAGCCCCCTTCAACGAGAGGGCCCTCAGCGGCTATCTCTCCTTCGGCTCCCTCCCCAACGGGGAGACCTTCTACAGCGGAATCTTCAGACTCCCCGCCCGCTCCCTCCTGATCTACCAAGGGGGAAAACTCTCTCTCAAGCGGTACACAACCCTCTTGGAGCGGGAGGAGGGAGATCTCCAGGAGCTCATTGAGAGGAGTGTGGAAAAGCGGCTCCAAGGGGACCACCCTGTGGCGGCCCTTCTCAGTGGCGGCATAGATAGCTCCCTGGTCAGTGCCATTGCCAAGAGGAGGCAGGGGGAGCTGACTACCTACTCCATCGGCTACAGGGAGGGGAGGTATAGCGAGCTCCCCTACGCCAGGACGGTAGCCCACCATATCGGGAGCCACCACAAAGAGATAATCCTCGATAGGGAGATGTTTCTGGAAGGGTTCGAGAGGATCCTGGACCACTTTGACGAACCTATAGGGGACAGCGCCTCCATCCCCCTCTGGTTCCTCATGGAGGAGATAGGGAGAGACGGCTTCAAGGTGGTCCTCGGTGGCGAGGGGGGAGACGAACTCTTCCTCGGTTACAGGTACTACTTCGAGATGGCAGAACTCCTCAAGGCGAGGGAGTTCAAATACAAAGGGTGGCTCAGAAACTACTTCCGATCCCATTTCAGCCCCAACAGGGAGTGGGAGTGGTACAAGAGAATCTGGAACGATGAACCCCTCTTTCGGGGGAGCTGTGAGGTCTTCACCGATCTCCAGAAGAACCTGCTCTCCAACAGACCCATCTCCGACGGGGAATCCCTGACCTATCTGGAGGAGCTCTTCCAGGAGTGGGAGGAGGCCCAATGGGAAAACCCCTACGATCTCTTCACCTTTATCGACCTGAAGGTACGCCAGGAGTTCCTCTACCTCCACCGCCTCGATATGGTCGGCATGGCCCACTCTGTCGAAGCCAGAACCCCCCTCCTGGATAGATCCCTCCTTCGGGCTGTCTTCGCCTCTCCAGATCGGGCGGCAGAACCCAAAGGGCTCTTGAAGAGGGTGGCCGCCCCCTATCTCCCTCCCCAGATCATCAACAGAAAGAAGCGGGGCTTCTCCTATCCCCACATGGAGTGGCTCAAAAAGAGCGATTATTTGGATAAAATAGCGAAGATAAACGGTGCAACAGGTTTTTTCAGACCGGAGAGGCTCCACTTTCTCATAGAGGGCGGGAAACGGAATAGATTTTCCCGCCACCTCTGGGTGGTGCTCTCTTTTTTACTCTGGTACGAAAGGAGATTTTGATGCGACTCTTTCTCTCAATGGTCCCCCTCAATCTCATTCCCATCGCCCTCATCTTTCTCACCCATGTCGGAATAGTTCCCCGTTTCGACGGCTTCAATATGGTCATTGCGGCCCTCCTCATCTTCACCCTCGCCGTGGAACTCATGAAGTCCAGTATGTTCGCCCTGAGCAGTGGCGCCAGCTGGATCGATTTCTCCATGTCCCTCCTGCTCCTCCTGGCCCTGGGAGGGTATATGATCTACCTCATCGCCCAGGGGAAGGTGATAGACCCCCTCCTCTGGTTGGGACTGGAGGCCCAGGCCCTCGATGTGATCGCCGGTTTCTACATAGCTATCACCAACGCCCGGCGGGACATCGGAATGGTGGATAACTGATGCGGGCCACCATCTTCACCCTCCTCCTGGCCCTCTCCCTCTCCGCCTTCCAGCTGGAGAGAGAGGTCACAATAGAGGGGCGCTTCTACTTCACCCCCGCTCTGGCCAACTCCCAGATGGCGGCCTTCGGCTATATCTCCAAGGTGAGACCGACCCCCGAAGAGGTGGAGAGGGAGCGGAGACTCCTGGAAAGGTTGATCCAGGAAGGGGTAGAACGGGAGTATGGAGGATGGGAGGGGTTCCGCAAGGAGGTGGAGAGGGGGATAGAAGAGACGGCCCGGGGAGCTCCGTGGTGGCAGAAGATCCTCTTCCCCCCCAAACTGGCGGCCAAAGGGGGATCCCTCCTCATGGAGGGGCTCCTGAAGGTGGCCCTCACCCATCCCAACTGGTCCAGCCAACCGATAGGAGCTGTAGGGAGAACGGGGATCATTCTCTTTGACGAGAAGGGAAATTATACCGACATTCCCCTCGGTATCAACAGCGAGGTTGTCTGGCTCGCCTTCTCCCCAAGGGGCGACTATCTGGCAGTAGAGAGCGATGCCTCCATAGAGAGGGAGGGGAAGGTGGAGAACGTGGGGAGAATCGACCTCATCGATCTCAGGGAGAAAAGGGTCCTCCACTCCTCCCTCTTCGCCAATTTGGACCGCCAGATCGCCTTCAGCAGAGATGGAAAGTATCTGGCCTTCATCGCCCACAATCCGAAGAGGTGGTCCCAGAAGGTTCTGAGATTTATAGATGTAGAGAGGTGGAAGGTCACCGAGAGGGTCCTCCCCTTCGAGAGTCTCAGAATATCGGGGTGGGGACCCGAGGGGAGAAACTACGACCGCCCCTACTTCCTTTTCACCAAGGAGTCCCATATCTGCCTCCAGACCAAGGACCACTCCATAGAGTGCTACAAAAGGGGCTCCCTCACCCCCTTCTTCCATGTTCGGGGAGGGGGAGGCTATTTCGACCTCTCCCCAAGGGAGGAGAGACTCTTCGACGACAACGGGAGGGAGTGGAACTACTCGACAGGAGAGCTCCTCCACCGTTACCCCCGCTTCTCCAAGAACCATCCCCTCTGGCAGGTCCGCTATCTCCAGGATGGGAGACGGGTAGCGGCCGTCGATCTCCTCTACCAGCTCAAACTCTACGGCGACGGCAAGGTTCTAGCCCAATTCACCAGGCTCTCCTCCCTCAACGGCCCCCAGATCATCTTCCCCGATCCGGAGGACCGCTACATCTACGGCTTTGCCGCCGATGGGGATAGGTACATAAGCTACAGAGGGGGACTCCGCCGACAGAAGAAAAGGGTGAGGGTCTATCGGATAGGCGACCTCAAGCCGATCTTCGATGTACGGTTTGAGAAGGGGAGTGCCGTCGATGGGACAGCAACGGCAGAGAGACTCTTCGTCAGCGGTTTCGATTCCATCAGAATCTACAGGGTCAAGTGAGGATCCTGGGGAGGGTAATTCCCCTCTGGTACTGGTACTTCCCCGCCTTATCCCTGTAACTCACCTCGCACTCCTCATCTCCCTCGAAGAAGAGGACTTGGGCGATCCCCTCGTTGGCGTAGATTTTGGCGGGGAGGGGGGTTGTGTTGGAGATCTCTATTGTGATGTGGCCCTCAAATTCGGGCTCAAAGGGGGTCACATTGACAATGATACCGCACCGGGCATAGGTGCTCTTCCCGACACAGATGGCGAGAACATTTCGGGGGATCCTGAAATACTCGACAGTTCGGGCCAGGGTGAAGGAGTTGGGAGGGACGATACAGACCTCTCCCTTGAAATCGACGACATTCCGCTCGTCGAACCTCTTGGGATCGACCACTTCGGCATTGACATTGGTGAAGATTTTAAACTCGTCACTCACCCGAATATCATAGCCGTAACTGCTGAGTCCGTAGCTGATGACCCCCTTCCCTACCTGTTCCTCACAGAAAGGCTCTATCATTCTGTCCCGGAGCGCCCGCTCCCGGATCCACCGATCCCCTTTGAGACCCATCTCCTCCCTTAAAGAAATTTTTGCTATTATAGCACAAGATATAATTTCTAGTCAGGAGATGCGATGAACCTCAAAGAGATTAAAGAACTGATTCGAGTTTTTGACAAAAGTGGACTCTCTAAACTGAAACTGAAAAAAGATGATTTCGAGATCGCCATGCAGAAAGGGGAGAGCGCTCCTCTCCCCTCCCCCCAACCCCCCCAGCACTCCCAACCCCTTCCCCCCCAGCCCCTCCCCCAGAATGAAGGGGAGCAGGAGAAGCGGGAGAGTGTGAAAGGGGAGTATATCACCTCCCCCATGGTCGGCACCTTCTACAGGGCTCCCAGTCCCGACAGCCCTCCCTTCGTCAAAGTGGGGGATAAGGTCTCCAAAGGGGAGACCCTCTGTATTATTGAGGCCATGAAGATATTCAATGAGATTGAGGCCGAATTTGACTGCAAAATCCTCGAAATTCTCGTGGAAGATGGGCAACCTGTCGAGTATGACATGCCCCTCTTCCTAGTCGAGAGGTTGTGATGGGGAAGATAGAACGCATTCTCATCGCCAACAGGGGAGAGATAGCCCTCAGGGCTATTAGAACGATCAAGGAGATGGGGAAGAAGGCGATCGCCGTCTATTCCACAGCCGATCGGGGGGCCCACTACTTGAAACTGGCCGATGCCGCTATCTGTATTGGAGGGGAGAAGAGTAGCGAGAGCTACCTCAACATTCCCGCCATCATCAGCGCCGCAGAGATCGCCCAGGCCGACGGAATATTTCCGGGTTACGGCTTCCTCAGTGAAAACCAGCAGTTTGTCGAGATCTGCAACCTCCACGGTATCACCTTCATAGGCCCGACCTTGGAGGTGATGCAGTTGATGAGCGACAAATCCAAGGCCAAGGAGGTGATGAAGGCGGCCGGAGTTCCCGTCGTACCAGGGAGCGATGGAGCCATTAGAGATGTGGAGGAGGCCAAGAGGATCGCCCGGAAGATTGGTTACCCCGTCATTCTCAAAGCGGCGGCAGGAGGGGGAGGAAAGGGTATGAGGGTTGTCGAAGATGAGAGCTACATCGAGACCGCCTTCCTGGCCGCCGAGAGTGAGGCCATCAGCTCCTTCGGCGACGGAACGATCTATATGGAAAAGTTCATCAGGAACCCTCGCCATATTGAGGTCCAGCTCCTGGGAGACTCCTACGGCAATGTGGTCCACCTGGGAGAGCGGGACTGCTCCCTCCAGCGCCGCCACCAGAAGATGGTGGAGGAATCTCCGGCCACCCTCTTGAGCCAAGAGAGACGGAGGGAGCTCCTCAAGACGGCGGTCAAGGCGGCGGAAGCCATCGGCTATCAGGGGGCGGGAACCATCGAGTTCCTCGTCGACTCCCAGCAGAATTTCTATTTTATGGAGATGAATACCCGCCTCCAGGTGGAGCACCCTGTCAGCGAAATGGTGAGCGGTATCGATATTATCCAATGGATGATCCGGATAGCCGAGGGCGAGCGGCTCTTCCCCCAGGAGAGCGTGGAGCTCAAGGGGCACGCCATCGAGTGCCGCATCAATGCCGAGGACCCTGTCAAATTTATTCCGAGCCCCGGAAAGATCCAGAGCTGGATCGCCCCCGGAGGGAAAGATGTCCGGCTCGATACCCATGTCCACTGTAACTATATCGTCCCTCCCTACTACGACTCGATGATAGCCAAACTGATTGTCTGGGGAAGGGATAGGGAGGAGGCCATCGCCAAGATGAGGAGGGCCCTCCAGGAGTTCGAGGTGGGGGGGATCAAGACCACCATAGAGTTCCATAGGAAGATGATGGAGAACCCAGACTTCATCTCCAACAGGTTTGATACCAAATATATTGATGAACACTATCTCAATTAGTTAGTCGGCGGGGATGGAAATTCTCATTGCAGGGGCGGGGCAGGTAGGCTACAGATTGGCAAAGACCCTCTCCCTCAAAAACAATGTTTACATCATCGATAAAAACAGGGAGGCCCTCTCCCACCTCCTGGAGACCATCGATATTCTGACAATTTACGGAGATATTGAGGATCCAGACACCTACAGGGAGCTCAGAGAGCGGGAGTTCCATATCTTCATAGCCGTCACAGATAGCGACGAGGCCAACATCCTCTCGACCCTCATAGCCACAGACGCCATCCAGATAGGGAAGAAGATTATACGGCTCAGAAACCCCTATTTCGCCAAGAGCTCCCTGGCAACCAGGCTAGCCATTACCGAGGCTGTCTTCCCCTTTATCGCCACGGCCGACTCCTTTCGGCTCCTCCTGGACTTTCCCCTAGCCAACAATGTCAAGGAGATCCCTTTCAGCAACTATCTCCTCCTCTCCGTCCAGGCTTCGGCCCCCCTTATCGAGAGATATGAGGAGATCCGCTCCTCCCAGGTGGTGGCCGTCGCCTTCGAGAGGGAGAAGGAGCTCCACCTCCCCTCGGGAGAGGTGAGGGAGGGGGATCTCATCTACCTCTTCGGCTCTCCATCGGCCCTGAAGACCATCTCAACCCGACTCAACAGCCGCCCCTTCAGCTCCATCAAGAGAGTCGCCCTCTTCGGAGGAGACCCTGTCGCCCTGGAGATCGCCCAGAGACTTCTGGCCCGGGGGATTCAGCTCAAACTCATAGAGGAGGACCCCGAACGGTGCAGAAAGGCCCACGAACTCCTCCAGGGGAGGGCGACAGTCATTAACTCCAAGTATAGCCAACACACCATCTTCCAGGAGGAGAGCCTCCACCACGCAGATATGGTCATCGCCACCAGCAGTAACGACGAGGAGAATATTATCAAGTGCCTCGAAGCCAAGGAGTACGGGATCGGGAGGACAATCGCCATCAACAACAACCATGAGTACTACGACCTCATGCACAAACTCTCCATAGTCCCCATTCGGGGCCCCAAAATGAGCGCCTACTACCAGATATTGGAGAAGATCGCCTCTAGCAAGGTGATCAGTGAGAAGCACTACTGCGGAGGGAGGGGGAGCCTCTTTGTCAGAAAGGTCTTTCCCGACTCTCCCCTCATCGGGAGGAGGGTGAAGCCTCCCAAATTTGAGGCCCTCCTCCTCATCGTTCGGGAGGGGAGAATAGAGGAGCCCTCCCTTCCCCTCCGAGAGGGGGATCTCATTCTCATCTTCACCCGGAGTGACTACGAAGAAGAGGCCCAAGAGTGGATCTACAATCTCTGAAGAGGGTGGTCAAATTCCTCTCCATCATCGGAATCGTCATCTCCCTCTTCCTCCTCCTCCCGACGGCCACAGGCTATATCTACAACGAGGAGGTCCTCCCCTTCGCCCTCTTCAACCTCTCCCTCCTGGCAGGAAACGGCCTCCTCCTCTTCCTCTTGAGGAGCACCCCCCTCACCATGACTATTAAGGAGGGTATCCTCGCCGTCAATCTGGTCTGGATCCTCCTCGGCCTTGTGGGAGGGATAGCCTTCTGCCTCGGATCGGAGATAACCCTCGCCCAGGGCTTCTTCGAGGCGGTCAGCGGTTTCACGACCACAGGGGCCACAATCTATACAGAGATCGAAGCCCTCCCCCACTACCTCCTCCTCTTCCGCTCCCTCACCCACTGGCTCGGGGGTATGGGGATCGTCGTCCTCGGAGTCGGTCTCCTCAACCTCATCAACCCTACAGGCTCCCTCACCCTCTTCAGATCGGAGTCGACCGGGATCACTCTGGAGAAGCTGACTCCGAAAATCAGGGATACCGCCCTGCGGCTCTGGGGGATCTATCTCCTCCTGACGGTTGCCGATCTCCTCCTCCTGAAGGTGGGGGGCATGGACCTCTTCGATGGGATTAACCACGCCTTCAGCACCATCTCTACAGGGGGATTCTCCACAAAGAGTAGCTCCCTGGGCTACTGGGAGAAGAACTACTATATCCTCTGGGTCACCACCCTCTTCATGGTGGTCAGCGCCATCAACTTCATCGCCCACCTGAGGGCCCTCAACGGAGATTTTCGGGGCTACAGGAGCGAGGAGGTGGTCTGGTTCCTCGCCATCTTCTCCCTCCTCTCCCTGATCCTCACGGTAGTCCACATAGTGGAGGGGAGGGATACCCCATTCCACTCTCTGACCCACTCCTTCTTCACAATAGCCTCCATTATGACAACAACTGGCTTCGCCTCCACCGATTACTCCCAGTGGTCCAGCCTCGCCATAGCCACCATCTTTATCCCCATGTTCATCGGAGGGAATGCCGGAAGTACAGCGGGAGGGGTCAAGGTGATACGGTATATTGTCCTCTTCAAAACCCTCTCCTCCCAGATCAAACAGCTCCTCCACCCCAAGGCGGTAACAGGAATATATATCGACGGCAGTCGGATTCGGGGGAAGATAGTGGCCAGCGTCACAGGTCTCTTCTTCCTCTTCACCATGACCCTCTTCCTCCTCACCCTCTACCTCTTTGCAGAGGGTTACGACTTCCTCACCTCCTTCAGCGCCTCCCTGGCAGTGGTGGGGAATATCGGCCCCGGCTTCGGCCATGTGGGACCTGCCGATAACTTCTCCCTCTTCACCGATACCCAAAAGGTCATTTTGGCAATAGCGATGATCATCGGTCGGCTGGAGTTCTACACCTTCATACTCCTCTTCAGCAGGGAGTTCTGGAAGAGATTCTAGAGCCCCCCATACTTCTCTATCTTCTCGAAGATCTTCTCCTCGGTGATGGGTTTGTTGATGAAATCATTGGCCCCCGCCTCAATGGCTTTGATCTTCTGGGTATCGTCGGTACTGAAAACGATGATCGGAATACTCTTGAACCGGGGATCCCTCTTCATAAACTCCACCATCTGGATCCCATCGACCTTGGGCATGATTATATCGAGGAAGACCATATCCACATCGGGATCTCTCCCAAGGACCTCCAGGGCCTCCTCCCCATCTTTTGCCCCTATCGCCTCATAGACAGCCGGATGTTTTTCGAGAATTTTCTTCAAGAGTGTCCTGCTCACCCCATCGTCATCGACATAGAGAACTTTCAACTCTTTCATCTCTCTCCTATCAGCTTCTCGATCTTCTCTTTGAAAAACTCTTTCTGGATAATATTCTGGATCACATCATCGTAATAGTTTCGCTCCGTTGAGGGGAGCTCTGCCAGAGGGAATTCGGGCTCTATGAGGAGGACCAGCTTCATATGGGGATACCGCTCCTTCAGCTGGTAGATTTTGTGGAAGTTGTAGTGGTCCGAATCTCTGTCGATAAAGAGGAGACGGTACTTTCTCTTCTCCAGTCGGGAGAGCATATCTTCCAGATCGAGGGCCATATCGACCCTGTATCCCAGGGAGCGGAGGACATTGGCGAAGAGTTTATTCTCCAGGGGGCTCTTCTTCAGCAGGAGAATATCGTAGTCATACTCCTCATCTTTCGGGCCCTCCTGGAGCTTCTCCACGATCTCCTTTTCGGGATCGCTGTAGTAGATCTTGTCTGGGAGGAAGGCCTTGAGAATTGTAACAATATCACTCCTGTTGATCGGCTTCGTAATGTACTCGTCGAACCCCTTCTGCATGAACCGCTCCCGATCCCCCTTGAGGGCGTGGGCGGTCAAGGCGATGATGGGCGTCGGAACCAGATGCATCTCCTTCTCGTAGAGATGGATCTCCTGCATCGCTTCGACCCCATCCTTGACGGGCATCTGAATATCCATGAAGACAATATCATACCTCCCCTGTTTGAACTTCTCAATGGCCTCCTGTCCATCGTCGGCTATATCGACCTCCAGGCCCAGATCCTCCAGGGTCTTCTTGATCAGCTTCTGGTTGATGGAGTTGTCCTCCACTACCAGGGCCTTCGCCTTGAATTTGGGGTTTCGGGTGCTGGCCAGTATGGTCACCTTCTTCTCGATGGACTGAACATTCTGGAGGTAGAATTCGAGGAGCTGGATCAACTTCGTATAGTTGACGGGCTCATAGATATTTTTGATGATCTTGCTCAGGAGCTCCTCGATCCTCTTCTTGTAGGTCACCTTGCAGATGAGGGCTACAGCGATCTTGTTGATGTAGAAGCTCTTGATCTGGGGCTCCTTGACATAGTCGTAATCCAAGAGGAGGAAGTTGAACTCCTTGGCCCGCTTGGAGAGTCTCTCCGGATCGCTCTCCACCTCCAATCGGACTCCGAAGAACTCCATATACTCCTTCAGAAAGCCGTTCTGCCTCTTGGGGTGGTCCGGATTCTCATAGAAGAGGACCGAAATTCCGCTGAAGCGGTCTCTATAGCTCTCTGTGAGGGCAGGGATCTCCTCCAGCTCCAGGGTGAAGTAGAAGTGGCTTCCCTTCCCCTCCTCACTCTCCATCTGGAGCCTCCCTCCCATCAATTTGATGAACTCACTGGAGATGGTCAGGCCGAGACCTGTCCCCCCATACTTTCGGGTCACCGAAATATCGGCCTGGCTGAAGGCCTCAAATATCTTCTCCTGCTTATCCTCCGGAATACCTATCCCCGTGTCCCGGACATGGAACTCCACAATGGCGTAGGATCCCTTATTCCCCTTCTTCCTAATTTCGACGACAACCTCTCCGCCCTTGTTGGTGAATTTGATGGCGTTGGAGATAAGGTTGATGAGGACCTCTTTGATCTTGGTCGGATCCCCCTTGAGGGGCTTCTCCAGATTGGGATCGACGAAGAGGGCCAGATCGATATTCTTCTCGGCGGCCTTGGGAGCATAGACCTCAACGGCGTTCTCAAAGGTCTCAATAGGCTCAAAGACAACACTCTCCAACTCGATCTTGTTGCTCTCTATCTTGGCTATATCCAAGATGTTGTTGATAATCTCCATCAGGTTCTCGGAGCTCTTCTCGATGATCTGGACAAACTCCCTCTGCTCCTCGTTGAGGTCCGTATGTTTCAGGAGATCTGTAAAGCCCATGATCCCGTTGAGGGGGGTCCTGATCTCATGGCTCATATTGGCCAGGAACATACTCTTGGCTTTGTTGGCCTCTTCAGCCGCCTCTTTGGACTCCTCAATCCGCTCCAAGGCCTTTTGGAGGAGTTCATAGGCCCTGTTAATCCCCTCAATAGTGTCGAAGTTGATCGATCTGATCATGAGCTGATCATCTTCCTCCAGGGCCACCTTCTTGAAGATCTCCTCCAACTTTCCTATTGTGAGCTCAAACTCCTTTCTGAAGAGGTAGCTGTAGATCAAGAGGATCAGGGAGACGAGGAGGAGGGAGCCAAAGAGGGAGAGGGCCACCAGGTTGAAGTGGCTCCTCTCCCTGTCCAGGGCGATAATCTCCCTGATAACCTTGGGGGCCGCCGAGGAGAGCTCCTCTATCTTCCTATCATTCACCTTGAGCCAGAGATCGAGGGGAACCCTCTTCCCCTCGGCTATCTGACTCCTGAGGGAGCGGAGCTCCTCATAGGTCTTCACAAACCCCTTACTCCCACGGAGCCCCTCGACAAAGGTCTGCCACTTGGGGGAGAGGGGAGGCATATCGAGGATTATGTCCGACTTGGAGAGGTAGGAGAGCCAGATCCCTTTGGCCTCCCTGGAGAGTTCCTTCCCCTTGGCAAGGAAGGGGGCGATGAAGCCCTCCTCTAGAGAGCTATACTCCATACTCTCTACAATCCCCAGGTGGAGGGTGTGGTATCTGAGGAGTTCCCCCTCCTTCACCTTCTGGGCCAGCCTCTCCAGGAGGCTTAGGAGAGAGGAAGTGGCGGCATTTGTATAGAGACCGTAGGCTATATTTTTGAGGCTATCATTCCTTTTGATGCTCTTGTCCCTGGCAATACGGATAATGGAGAGGTTACTCACAAGGGTTGGATACTCTTTGGAGAACTGCTCCTTGATCTGGCGGAGATGGAGGTCGCTCTTCTCGAAGGCCCGCTCCAACTCCTTTCGGTCCACAACTCCGCTGAGATGGAGAATAGCCAGAGTCCGCTCCCGACCCAGAGCCTTAATGGCCCGATCCACCAGAGCCATTTTGGTATCGATCTTCAGAGCCTCCTGACTCCGGAGATACTCTGTGAGAAAGTGGTAGAGCCCCAAGCCGCTCAAAAGGGTGAGGAGGAGTATGGGGAGGAGGGTTGTGAGGGCTAACTTCCTTTTCATCTACTATCCTTGTATCTCTTTCAAGCTATTTTCCAAGGAGAGAATGGCCTCATCGAGTTGCTGGGCAAGATAGTTGTCCAGGGGGTAGTTGGTGATGAGATTGTTGAGGAGGAGGACAAGGTTGCTCAGCCGCATACTCTCGGCGACACTCTTGAGCTGTCTCGCCTTTTTCAGGAACTGCTCCCTCTTCATCTTCACAGAGCGGAGGGTCTTCAACTCGATGAGGAGATCCTCCAGTATCTCGATAAAATCCCTCTTATCGATCTGAATGAGGTCCAGAGCCTCCCTCAAATCCTGGGCTGTGACCAGAAAGGGGTTGGGTTCCCGCTTCAGCTCCTCCAGATCCTGGAGACACCGCTTCACAAGATCGGGATTCTGGTTGATGCTCACCTCATCGAGATATTTGGCACACTCCTGGAGGTAGAGATTTCTTGCGAAGGAGGCCAACTTATGGAGCTCCGCATAGTTGTTATAGGCGAGGTTGATCTTAATCTCGTTGATGAGCTCCCTCAAATAGCTCTGGTACTCTTCAAAGGAGAGCCCCAACTCCTTGGTAGCCCTCTCAATATATTGGGGTTTGACAACTTTGGTGGAGGGATCGATGGGGGAGCAGTGGCTCGGGAGTTCTCCATCGCCTCCCAAGGATGGAGGGGGGCTCTTGAGTTCCACCTTCCCCTTCACCTCGACCCCCAACTCCTGGGCCAAAAAGAGGATATAGCTGTAAAACTCCTTCAATATCTCTACCAGCTCCTCCAACCTCTCCTTCCCCGTACTCCGTGAGAGTATCTCCTGGGCAGGTTTGAGGCGGAGGTTGGTACTCACCCCCCTCAGGGTGTGGATAATGTTCTTAATGGTCTTTATATCTCCGGCTTCAATGGCCCCATTGAGTTGGTCCAGACTCTCAAGGGCGTGCTGGATATACTCCTGGACAAACTCCTTGACTATCTTCTCCTCAAGATCCAGCTCCTCTCCGATCTGGGCCAGATTGGGTCTCTCAAACTCCTTGGGCTCTATGGTAATCGAGGAACATGGGGGAGGCGGAGCTCCACCCCCCTCTACCTCCTCCCTCCTCTCCCGGTAGGGAGAGGGTGGAGGGGTGGTCCGCTCTTCGTCGGCGGGGAAGAGACACTCATTGAATGTGTTGGGCTCCAAGGTGATGAGGTAGTAGCTTCTCCCCTCTATCCCGTTGAGAATACTGATATTGACAAAGACCTCTATCTCCCCCCCATCCCGTCTCTGGACGATGGCTCGGTGGGTCACTGTCGAATTGGTGAGGCAGTAATCGATCCAGTGGAAGCTCTTGAACTCATGGACATAGCCGGACCGCTTCACAAAGAGTTGGGCGATGTCGTAGTACCCCCTCTTGAACTCCTCGATGGAGCGAAACCCCAACATCTCTAGGGTCTTGTCACTGATAGCTATTAACCGCTTGTGCTCATCGTAGAGAACCACCGATCCACCTTCCTCGCTTTCTTCATTCACAAAATAATATTATTACATAAAAAATCTAAAGCTTTTTTAAACCAGAGAGGGGACTCTCCTCAGAAACGGTCAGTGGCGGCGGATCTCTCTCCTCCCCCCTTCGCCCCTATTTCTCCTAATCGCCTCCTTGATCTTCTCAAAGAGTTCTGGAAAGTTCTCTGAACTGGGGAAATTTCCTGTGGCCCACTCTTCATAACTCTCCTCCCACCTCTCTCTCCCACTCTTCTCCTCTGGAGGGAGAAATTTGGCGTAGGCCCTGATCTGCTCTATTTCGATATGGCGACACACTTTGTACCGCTCTCTCAGGAGGGTTAAAAGATCTTTTATCAGTTTTTTATTATAATTGATTTCCATTACGAAACCGGGGTGCTTGAAGACAAAGTAGAGCGTCCTGTTCCGTCGGTAGAGGTAGAGGGTCATCTCCTGGAAGATGGGGGGGAGGAGTTTCAGGAGTTTATGGAAACATCTCTGTTCAAAGAAAGGGGAAGGATCTTTAAAAAGATGGGTAAATATGGTCTTTGGGTGTTTCATATCGTAATTATATCAATTTTTCTCACTGGGTGCGGGTACAAGGCAGATCCGTACTATGAGAAGAGAGAGGTCCGAAAGTGATCTACGACTATCTCATAGTCGGTTCAGGTGTGGCCGGGCTCTATGCCAGCCTCAATATTCCTCCCTCCTACTCTGTCCTCATTCTCTCCAAGGAGCCGATCTGGGAGTGCAATACCTTCTTTGCCCAGGGGGGGATCAGTACGGCTGTCGATGAGGACGACATCCCCCTCCATATCGCCGACACAATGAGGGCCGGCGCCGGCCTCTGCGATCCGGAGGCTGTCGAAATTCTCTCCCGCAACTCCATACTGGTCATCAACGATCTCATGGAGAGAGGGTTCCAATTTGACCGAGACGAAGAAGGAAATCTCCTCTTCACCAAAGAGGCCGCCCACTCCAGGGCCCGAATTCTCCACGCTGGAGGAGATGCGACAGGGAGGGAGCTCCACCGCTTCCTCCTCTCCCAGAGCCACGGAACTCTCATAGATGGAGTGACCGTTGTCGACCTGCTGGTGGAGGGGGAGTACTGCCACGGCGTCACAATCCAGCGGGGCTCCACCAGGGAGAACATCTACGGGAGGAAGATCCTCCTGGCCTCTGGAGGGGTCGGCTCCATCTACGAATACCATACCAACTCCAAAAAGATCAGCGCCGATATTCAGGGGATCGCCCTCCTCAGGGGGCTCCCCTTGAGGGATATGGAGTTCACCCAGTTCCACCCCACCGTCTTCGTCCACAGCAAACGGGCCCGGAAATATCTCCTCACCGAAGCCCTTCGGGGAGAGGGGGCGACGGTCATCGACGAGAGGGGGAGGCGGTTCCTCTTCGACTACGATCCCCAGGGAGAGCTGGCCCCTCGGGACATTGTGGCCAGGGCCATCTACCGCCACCAGAGGGAGGGCCACAAGGTCTATCTCTCCTTCGAGAACTTCAGTGAAGAGTTCTTCAAGAAGCGGTTCCCCACAATCTACATGGTCTTCAGAAATCTAGGCTTCAGGGTCCCCCAGGAACGGGTCCCCATCTCCCCAGCCTTCCACTTCATGATGGGGGGAATTGAGGTGGACACCTTCTCACGGGTCAAGGGGTTCGCCAACCTCTACGCCATCGGTGAACTGGCCTGTACAGGGGTCCACGGAGCCAACAGGTTGGCCTCCAACTCCCTCCTGGAGGGGCTGGTCTTCTCCAAGAGGGCCATCGAGGATACCCTCTTTCGGGAGCTCCACTTCCAGCCCAAGGAGTTCCCCCTTCCCGATCTCCACCTCGTCCAAGAGGGAGATGACCAGAGGAAGAGGGAGCTCCGCCACACAATGTGGCAGAAGGTCGGAATTATCAGGAACAGGAGGGAGCTGGAGGAGGCAAAAGAGGAGGTCCAGGCAATGCTGGATCGGCCCGTGGGCCACCTCCTCAAACTGAGGGCCCTCACGGCACAATCCATTATCGAAGGGGCGTTGGCCCGGAGAGAATCGATAGGTGCACACTACATCGAAGCGTAAGGAGTCTAAATGCACGGAGATTTGACAACAACTTGGGTCGGGATCGTCGATCTCATTATCTTCATCATAGGGTACTACTTCATAGCGGCCGAAGAGAAGTTCCATATGAACAAGGCCAAACCGGCCCTCCTCATCGGTACCCTCATGTTCATGCTCCTCGGAGTCTACTACGCCATCAATGGTCTCGATCCGGAACCTCTCCACAACGAGATGGAGCACCTGATCCTGGAGATCGCCGAGATCTTCTTCTTCCTCTTCGTGGCTATGACCTATATCGAGACCCTCATCGAGCGCCATGTCTTCGATGTTCTCAAATACAAACTGGTCTCCAGAGGGTATAGCTACAAGAAGCTCTTCTGGATCACAGGGGCCATCGCCTTCTGGCTCTCCCCTGTAGCCGACAACTTGACGACGGCCCTCATCCTCTCGACGGTTCTCTTCACTATCGACAAGACCAACAACCAATTTCTGGTCCCTGGAGCCATCAATATTGTCGTTGCCGCCAACGCAGGTGGTGCCTGGTCCCCCTTCGGCGATATTACAACCCTCATGGCTTGGACTGCCGGTAAGGGAGAGTTTATCGACTTCCTCTACCTCTTCATTCCTGCCGCCGCAGGGTGGGTCTTGACAGCGTGGCTCCTGGCCCGCTTCGTCCCAGACGGAGAACCCCACTTCGACGCCACCCTCCCCCCTGCCGAACTGAAACCGGGGGCCAAAGTGGTCATCTGGCTCGGAGTCTTCACCATCTTCATCGCCGTCGTGGGACACCAGTTCTTCCACTTCCCAGCTATGTGGGGCATGATGTTCGGTCTCGCCCTCCTCAAAATGTACTCCTACTTCCACCGCCGCAAAAACCAACATGACCATTTCGATGTCTATGTCAATATGAAGAATGTGGAGAACGATACCCTCCTCTTCTTCTTCGGGATATTGAGTGCCGTCGGTGCCCTCCACTATCTGGGCTATCTGGAGTACATCGTCAAACTCTACGACATCATCGGCCCCACCGCAGGAAATATCGGAGTTGGATTTATCTCTGCCATTGTTGACAATGTCCCCGTCATGAGCGCCATTTTGAAGGCCAACCCGCCCATGGGCCTCGACCAGTGGCTCCTCGTCACTCTCACAGCCGGAATTGGAGGGAGCCTCATCAGCTTTGGGAGTGCCGCCGGTGTCGGTGTCATGGGGCGGCTCCGAGGGATCTACACCTTCGGCGCCCATATGCGGTATGCGTGGACCGTCCTGGCAGGCTATATCCTCTCCATCATCCTATGGTATATTCAATTTGAGATCTTGGGTCTCTACTAAAAAGGAGATAGATGGAGCAGGTTCCCATTGTCATTCTCGATTTCGGTAGCCAATATACCCAGCTCATAGCCAGGAGGCTCAGAGAGGCTGGGGTTTACTGTGAGATCTACCCCTACTTCGAGGAGATCGAGAGAATCGAGGCCAAAAGGCCCCAGGGTATCATTTTCAGCGGTGGTCCCGCCAGCGTCTATGATCCCGACGCTCCAAGGGTCGATAGGAGGATCTACGACCTGGGACTCCCCATTCTCGGCATCTGCTACGGCATGCAACTCATTACCACCGATTTTGGAGGGGAGGTCATTCGGGCCCTGGAACATGAATATGGAAAGGCTCGGCTCCACATAGACCGCCCCTCCAAACTCTTCAAGGGGACGAAGGAGGGACAGATTGTCTGGATGAGCCACGGCGACAAGGTGGAACAGCTCCCCAAGGGCTTCCTCCAGCTGGCCCATACCGACAACTCCCCCTACGCCGCCATAGCCCATGGGGAGCGGGAGATCTACGCCCTCCAATTCCACCCTGAGGTCTCCCATTCGGAAGAGGGGGAGAAGATACTCCGAAACTTTGCCAGAGAGGTCTGCGGCATCACCTCCCAGTGGGACATGGGCCATTTTGCCAAGGAGCAGATCGAGAAGATTCGGAGAGAGGTGGGGAGAGATAAGGTCCTCTGCGCCCTGAGCGGAGGGGTTGACAGCTCTGTTGTGACAGCCCTCCTCTACGAAGCCATCGGCGACCAGCTTATTCCGGTCTTCGTCGATAACGGCCTCCTGAGGGCAGGGGAGCGGGAGAAGGTGGAGCATGTCTTCAAGAATATTCTCCAGGTCCCCCTCATCGTCATCGACGGGAGGGAGCGGTTCCTCCAGGCCCTCAAAGGGGTCACCGATCCCGAGGAGAAGCGGAAGATCATCGGCCACACCTTCATCGAACTCTTCGAGGAGGAGGCCAAGAGACACAAGGGGGTTAAATATCTGGCCCAGGGGACCCTCTATCCCGATGTCATCGAGTCTGTCAGCGTCAAAGGGCCCAGCGAGACCATCAAATCCCACCACAATGTGGGGGGATTGCCGGAGTGGATGGAGTTCAAACTGATAGAACCTCTCCGGGAGCTCTTCAAAGATGAGGTGAGAAAGTTGGGATTGGAGTTGGGGCTCCCTAGGGAGATGGTTTACCGCCACCCCTTCCCGGGCCCGGGGCTGGCCATACGGATTTTAGGGGAGGTGACACCCGAAGCCCTCGACCTCGTCAGAAGGGCCGATACAATCCTGCTGGAGGAGATCAAGGCCCACGGACTCTACGAGAAGCTCTGGCAGAGCTTCGCAGTCCTCCTCAATGTCAAGAGCGTCGGTGTCATGGGAGACAAACGGACCTACGAGAATACGGTAGCCCTCAGAATTGTCGAGTCCAGCGACGGCATGACGGCTACCTTCGCCCACATTCCCCACGACCTCCTGGAGCTCATCTCCAACAGGATCATCAACGAGGTCGATGGGATCAATCGAGTTGTCTTCGACATCACCTCCAAACCCCCAGGAACGATTGAGTGGGAGTGATGATCTACATTCTCTCCAACAGAGAGGTGGAAGGGGCCATCTCCCTCCCCCTCATAGAGCAGTACTTCCTCACCCCTCCCATCAATGTGGAGGGGTACGACTACCTCATCTTCACCTCCAAAAATGGGGTTGTGGGGATAGATCGTATCGACAGAAGGTGGAGGGGGATACCGGCCCTGGTCATCGGAGCCGGAACAGCCGCCAAAGTTCGGGAGTTGGGGGGAGAGGTGGCCTACCAAGCCAGAAACTCCTATGGAGATCTCTTTGCCCAGGAGATCGGAGAGCGGTTCGATCCCACAAAGAGCTATCTCTACCCCCGGGGACGGAAGGTCCTCTCCAACCTGGTCCCCTTCCTCCGGGAACGGGGATTTTCCATAGATGAGGCCATTGTCTATGAGACCCGCTGTCTCCCCTGCGGCCACCGACCCCCTCCCCCTCCAGGGTCGGTCATCATCTTCTCTTCCCCCTCTACGATCCAATGTTTCTTCCGCTGTTTTGACTGGGACAAGAGCTATAGAGCGGTGGCCATTGGAGAGAAGACAGCCGCCTACTTTCCCTATTCCATCGCCGTCAGTCCCTCCCAAACCCTCCGAGGTGCAGTTGAGTTTGCTCGACAGTTGTAGTATAATACTTCTAAAGCCTAAGCGGTGCGCTACCCGCAGTATGGGGGTCCGACACAACACTCCTGAGAGAGGTCGGTAGTCTTGGCTGTGTGTCGGTGGCTCCGCTGGAGCCGGAGGGATCCGGCGAGGAGTTGCCGCCTAAGGCCAAGCTCGCTCTCTCCTCTTTGGGTCTTTTGGGACCGTCGCATAGCGTGAACGCCCGCTTGGGCTTTTTCCTTATAAAGGGCGGCCATGCGTGTATTAGTTGTCGGGAGTGGAGGGAGAGAGTACGCCATCGGATTGGCGCTCCGAAAAGATGAGAATGTAGAGAAGATCTATTTCGCTCCGGGTAACGGGGCAACCCTGGAGCTGGGGGAGAATGTCGATATTCCAGATTACAGAGAGCTTGCCGCCTTTGCCAAAGAGCGGGGGATCGATCTCACTATTGTCGGCCCCGAAGCTCCTCTAGTCGATGGAATTGTCGATATTTTTCGAGAAGAGGGGCTCACCATCTTTGGTCCCACCCAGAAAGCGGCCCTGCTGGAGGGATCCAAAATCTACATGAAGAACTTCCTCAAACGCCACAACATCCCGACGGCCCGCTATATCGAAACAGAGGTGATGGAGGAGGCCTCCCAATTCATCGACGAGCTGGAACCGCCCATAGTGATCAAGGCAGATGGACTCTGTGCCGGGAAGGGGGTCATCATCGCCGAGAGCCGAGAGGAGGCCAAAGAGGCGACAGCCGAGATGCTCAGTGGGAGGGCCTTTGGACCGGCTGGACAGAGGGTAGTCATTGAGGAGTACCTGGACGGATATGAGTTGAGCATATTCGCCGTAAGCGACGGAGATCGCTTTATCCTCTTTCCAGCCGCTCAAGACCATAAACGGCTCCTCGACGGAGATCGGGGACCCAATACAGGAGGTATGGGAGCCTACGCCCCGACCCCCCTCATCGATGATCAACTCTACGCCAAGATCAGGGAGAGAATTATCGCCCCGACCATCAACGGCATGAGGGAGGAGGGGACACCCTTTGAAGGAGTCCTCTTTGCCGGGCTGATGATTGTCGACGGGGAGCCCTATGTCCTCGAATTCAATGTCCGTTTTGGCGATCCGGAGTGTGAGGTCCTCATGCCCCTTCTGGAGACCCCCCCCAGCCAGCTCTTCTACAGGGCGGCCACGAAGCAGATGGACAACCTGGAGGTGACCTTCTCCGACAGATATGCTGTCGGTGTGGTCCTCGCCAGTGAGAATTACCCCTACGGAAAGAGTAAACCTAGTGAGATCATCATCGATGAGATCGTCCATGAGGAGCTGGCCCAGCACGCTCACATCTGCTATGCCGGAGTCTCCCTCATAGAGGGGAAACTCTTTGCCACAGGGGGACGGGTTCTGGTCTGTGTCGGTCTCGGGGAGACCCTGGAGGAGGCCCGCCACTACGCCTACATGTTGGCGGGTCAGGTCCACTTTGCGGGAAAGAAGTTCCGCAGAGACATTGCATACCAAGCGTTAAAAAAATAGATGCGTCCACTCGTACTCCTTTTACTGCTGGCAGGATTGGCAGGGGCTCGGGATTCGACAGTTATCCTCCATGGGACAAGTGCCCAGGTGGGAAGGGAGAAGGTCACCATAGATGGACCCTTTACCCTGGACTACGACAGGTTCCATCTGGAATCGGAGAGGGCCCTCTACGACCACAACAGCTCCCGCCTGCGGCTCCTGGGTTCCTTTGAAGCCATCGACCAGAACGGCTCCGTCCTCCATGCCCACTCTGGGACCTTCAAACTGGACAAGGAGAGTTTTAGGCTGGAACAGTTCTTCCTGGGCGAGAGCGGCTCCCAGCTCTGGATAGAGGGGCGAGAGGTAGAGGGGAACAGGACAAGGCTCGATCTCGCCTCCTCCTTTATCTCCAGCTGTCCCGTCCACTGCAGTGACTGGAAGATCTACTTTGGATCGGGAGACTACAACAGGGAGAACCACTGGGTCAATCTCTATAATATAGCCTTCTATGTCAGAGACATTCCGGTCTTCTACTTCCCCTATATCGGTTTCTCCACATTGAGAAAGCGGCACAGCGGCCTCCTCAGACCGACTGTGGGACTCTCCAATCGGGAGGGGTTGGTCTATATCCAGCCCATCTACTACGCCCCTACCAACTGGTGGGATCTGGAGTTTGATCCCCAGATTAGAACCAACAGGGGAGCGGGACTCTACACCACCTTCCGTTTTGTTGACTCCCCCCGATCCTACGGAGAGGTCCGGACAGGATATTTCCATGAGAAGAGCTCCTACCGCCGCGACCACAACATCAGAAACTCCAAACATTACGGCCTGGAGCTCTACTACTGGAGGGAGAAGCTCCTCAGCGGAGATGATGGAGATGACGGAGTCTATCTAGATGCCAAGAGCTATAATGATGTGGACTACTTCTATCTCCAGAAACATAGTGCCCTCTCCAACATTAGCTCCATCATCATCTCCCGACTCAACTACTTCTTTCAGAAAGAGCGAAACTACTTCGGGATCTACGGCAAATACTTTAAGGACAATAGGAAGGTGGATAACGACGATACCCTCCAAATCCTTCCGGCCCTCCAATACCACCGCTATCTCCAATCGATCTTCGGCCACAACATCTCCTACCTCATCAACGCCGAGATCTACCACTACTATCGGAAGGAGGGCCTCAACGCCATCGAGTATCGGTTCGATATGCCCATCACCCTCTACACCTTCCTCTTCGACGACTGGCTCGGCTTCTCCTTCAGCGAGAATTTGAGCGCCCGCTACGCAGATTACAACTTTGTCGATAAACATCTGAACAAGAAGTGGAAGAACTACCACAGCTATCGGAACTCCCACCGGATCTCTCTCTACAGCGATCTCTTCAAAAACTACCCCTCCTTCTCCCACGCCCTCCATTTCGATGCGACCCTCAATATCCCCAGTGTCGAACGGGAGGGAGGGGATAAGGCCCCCTTCATCGACGCTGTGAGCAACGAGAAGAGCCTCTACCTCACAATGAAGCAGTACTTCTACGGAAAAGATGGGGAGGAGCTCTTCTACCACCGTCTCACCCAACCCTTCCTCTACGACTACCCCCACAAGGCAAAGGAGTTAGAAAATGAGATAGGTTTCGAGCGGGGAGGGTTGAAGTTCAACCTCGATACCTTCTACTCCCATCAGAGGAGCAAGATTGTCAGCATCGTCACCCAGGCCAGCTACAACGACGATCTCAACCATCTCTACCTCTCCCACTTCTACAGAGATAGGATCTACGGCCAGCGGGACTCCAACTACTTACGATTTGACTATAGTCGATTTTTATCAAAAACATATAAACTATTTGCTACAATAGATTATGACTTTGTGGGAGAGCGGACGAAGAGCTGGAGTGTAGGCTGGGAGAAACGGTCTCGATGTTGGGCTTACACAGTCAGCTACAAGCAGGATGTCATTCCTGTCCTCACCTCAACGGGGAGCAACTCCTACAACAACAATGTCATCTATTTTCGAGTCGAGCTCTACCCGTTGGGAGGAATTGCCCGCTCCCTCTCCCAGACCAACGAGCAAAGGACCTTTTAAACTATGAAGACTGAAGCCAAAGTGGGACTCTTCGTCGCCCTTGGTCTCCTCTTCCTCTTCCTCCTGAGCACCCAGGTCAACCGTTTTGCCAACATGGGGAAGAAGGGGTATGAGATCTATGCCCTCCTGGAGGATGCATCGGGGCTAGATAAAAATGCCAAAGTAAAAATCAAGGGGGTCGATGTCGGTTTCGTCAAGGATATAGGTCTGGAAGGGAGAAAGGTAAAGGCGGTTCTCTTCATCTACGACGGAGTGAAGATACCGAAAGACTCCATAGTGACTCTCCAACAAGAGAGTCTCCTCGGAACCAAATATCTGGCCATCGAACCTGGGAAATCGGAGGAGTACCTGGGAGCTGGGGAGGCTTTGACCAAGGAGAAACTCTATGTCTCCTTTGACCAGACCAGCACGACCATCAATGAGGCGGCCCAGGAGTTCAAAGCCTTCATCTCCGAGCTGAGGGAGTCCATCAAAGGGGCCAGCGGCGAAGATCTGAAGAAGAGCGTCGAAAATCTCCAGAGAATTACAGAACATCTGCGGGAGCTCATTGAACAGAACAGGGAGAATATCGCCCAATCCATCGAGAATATCAAGGAGATGGGCCTCAAATTGAGTGAAGCGGGAGAGAAGTTTGGGCGGATGAGCGACAAATTCGCCCTCACAGCAGACAACATCAACCAGAGGCTCCCCTCCATTATGAGACGGATCGATGAGATCACCCTCTATCTCCGAGATGTGGGAAAAGATCTGAAGGTGAAACTGCCTGAGGTTCTCGACCGCTTCGCCAAGATCGAGGCGGAGTTGGAGGGGGTTGTCAAGGAGAATAGGAAACCTCTCCATAAGACAATTCTCTCGGCTAACAAATTTTTCCAGAAGGGGGGGGACTCTTTCCAGAAGCTGGACAAATTCTTTGAATCGATGGGAAAGAGCCAGATCGAGCTAGAGTTTAGCGGACAGTACATGAGTAAAGATGACTATGTGAAGAATATGGTCGCCCTCAACTACATCCCCTCCCCCAACAAGTACTATATGCTGGAGGTTGTCTCTCGGGATGACTACTCCCGCCTCGATGAGAAAGGAGACATTATCCTCCCCAGGAAACATGAAGATTCCCAATTCCTGGTCTCTGCCATGTATGGACGCCGTTACGGCGACCTTCGGTTCAGACTGGGACTCATCGAGAATACAGGAGGGGTCGGAGTTGACTACTTCTTCGACAACGATCGAGGGAAATTGAGGACCGACCTCTACGACTTCAACGCCGTCAATGATGTCCGTGGGAAGAGTGCCCATCTGGACATGACCCTCCGCTACAGGTTCCTCAAACATCTGGATACCTATATCGGCGTTGACAATATCCTCAACAGCAAAGCGAGAAACCTCACCTTCGGTTTCGGCCTCAACTTCATAGATCAAGATATGAAGTACCTCCTCGGTACGGTAAGTGGGGCCGGAACCTATCTCAAATGATGGACGATCCCGTAAAGAGTATCCAGCAGGCTCTGGAGGTCTTGGGGCTCCCCCCCATGATCTCCCAGAAGGAGCTGAAGGAGAGGTATAGGGAGCTCTCCAAGAGATACCACCCCGATCGGGGAGGGAGCCATGAAGAGATGGCCCAGATCAACAGGGCCTACAAGATACTCCAGAGCTATATGGAGAATTACCGGTTCACTTTCAGCGACGAGGAGATTTTGAAGCAGTTCCCCCTGAAGGAGCACCAGGAGAGATTTAGATTTTGAAAGGAAATAGATAGATGGTGTGCAGATTTGAGTTTGATATGAACAATCTCAAAGAGATCTTTGAGTTCGGAAAGGTTGCCCGCCAAGCCAACGGCTCCGTTATGCTCAAGAGCGGTAAAACTGTTATGCTGGCGACGGTCTGTATCGATGAGGAGAACCCTGTAGAGGAGGATTTTCTCCCTCTCACCGTCCAGTACATCGAGAAGAGCTACGCCGCCGGAAAGATCCCTGGAGGATTTGTTAAGAGGGAGCAGAAACCCGGAGATTTCGAGACCCTCACCAGCCGCATCGTTGACAGGGCCCTCCGCCCCCTCTTCCCCAAGGGCTTCCTCTACCCCGTGGTCATCACCGTCCTCGTCCTCAGTGCCGATCCCCAGAGCGACCTCCAGGTCCTCGCCCTCAATGCCGCCAGCGCCGCCCTCTATGTCTCGGACATCCCCATTAGGCGGGCTGTGGCCGGACTTCGGGTAGCCAAGGTCGATGGGGAGCTCATCTTCAACCCTACACTCCAGGAGCTGAAAAACTCCACCCTCGACCTCTATCTGGCGGGAACCCGAGACGACCTCCTCATGATAGAGATGGCGGCCATAGGGACCTACAGAACAGAAGTAGTCCCGACAGCAGTCGACCCCCTAACAGATCCTGCACTGACAGAGGAGGTCATCACAATCAAAGAGCCCAACGCCATGAAGGAGGAGGAGCTGGCCGAGATTATCTCCCAGGGAAAGGAGGCCATCAGAGTCGCCGCCGCAGAATATGAGAAGTACTTTATTGAAGTGGCCAAGGAGCAGAAGGAGCTCCCCCTCCAGAGTGAGGAGATCGACAAGGACCTCTGGGTCTATATCGATGAGTTCTACAAGGAGGAGATCGAAGAGGCGATCCAGGCCATGGCGAAGAGTGAGAGATTTGAGCTCCTCAGGGCCATCGCCAAGAAGATCGCCCAAGATGAGATAGCAGAGGAGCAGGGGTGGGATCTCGACACCATCTATAGAGTTGTGGACCGCTACAAGCGGCAGATCCTCCGCTCCATGATCTTGGAGAAGGGGGTCCGGGCCGACGGAAGGGGGCTCACCGACATACGCCCCATCTCCATCGAGACCAATATCCTCCCATCGGCCCACGGCTCCACACTCTTCACCAGGGGAGAGACCCAAGCCCTCGTGGTCTGTACCATTGGAGAGAAGACAGACGCCCAGATGTTCGAGATGCTGACCAGCAGGGGCCCCGAATATGAACATTTCATGGTCCACTACAACTTCCCCCCCTTCAGCGTGGGAGAGGCCCGACCGATCAGCGCCCCAGGGCGGCGGGAGTTGGGACATGGAAACCTGGCCCGGAGGGCTCTGGAACCTGTAGTCGATGTGACGGAGGATAAGACAATCCGTCTGGTCTCCGAAATACTGGAATCCAACGGCTCCTCCTCCATGGCCACGGTCTGCGGCGGCGCCCTCGCCATGAGGGCGGCAGATATAGAGTTGGCCGATCTCGTTGCAGGGGTCGCCATGGGACTCATCGTCGAAGGGGATCGGTACGCCATTCTGACCGACATCATGGGGTTGGAAGACCACGATGGAGATATGGATTTCAAAGTGGCCGGAACCCATGACGGCGTTACAGCGATGCAGATGGACATCAAATTGGGAGGAGTCCGGGAAGAGCTTTTGAGGGAGGCCCTCCAGCAGGCCAGAGATGCCCGCCTCAAGATTTTGAAGATTATGAAGGAGGCCGAGGAGAAGATTGAGGTCAATGAGGAGAACCTCCCCACCTCCCGAACGGTGACTGTCCACCCCAGCAGAATTGTCGACATCATCGGTCAAGCGGGCAAGACTATCAAGGAGATTATCGAGAAGTTTGAGGTGAGTATCGACATCGATAGGGAGCGAGGAAAGGTTCGGGTAACAGGGAAAAACAAGCCCAAGGTGATCGCCGCCTGCGACCATATCGAATCGATCGCCAAGAGACCCACCCCCCAACAGGTGAAATTTACTCCGGGCCAGATTGTACGGGGGAGGGTGAAGCGGACCACAGCCTTTGGGGCCTTCGTCACCCTGCCTGGAGGGGTCGATGGACTCCTCCATATCTCCAAACTCGCCCAAGGCCATGTCCATCGGGTCGAAGATGTGGTAGGCGAGGGGGATGAGGTGGAGGTAGAGGTCCTCTCCCAACAGGGGCATAAGATAGAGCTCGCCCTCCGCCAGGTTGTCAAACGGAAACATGTTTAGGTGGCTCCTTCCCCTCTTCATGGCCCTCTCCCTCTCCGCTATCGAGGGGGTTCTCATCCCCTTCTACCACTATCCAACCTTCGGGGATCGAGAGATCGAGAGGCTGATCCAGCTGAAACGGCAATACCCCTCTGTCCGATTTCTCGTCATCATCAACCCCAATAACGGCCACTTTCGGAGGAGGGAGCGGAACTTCGCCCGGATGATAGAACTCCTCTCCCGAGAGGGGATAGAGCCGATAGGGTACATCTACAGCAGTTACGGAAAACGGCCTCTGGAAGAGGTCGTAGAGGACATCGAGAGCTGGGCGAAGTTCTACAAACCCTTCGGAATTGAGGGGATCTTCATAGATGAGGTCGATTGCACCAAGGAAGAGTATTACCGCCAGCTCCAAGAGCGGATCAAGAGAGACTTCTCCCTTGTAGTGGCCAATCCAGGGATCCCCTGTCGGACCGAATGGAGCGATATTGGAGTTGTCCACGAAAACAGCAACTACTCCATAGAGCCCCCCCAGTGGGAGGGAGAGAAGGCGGTCCTCATCCACTCCATCGACAGAGTGGAATTTGATCAGGTAAAGGGGTACGACTTTATCTATATCACCCCCCTCTCGGGAACCAACCCGTGGGAGAGGCTCTCCCCCTTTCTTCCAGAGCTCCTCTCCTCCATAGAGAGAGAATTTCAAAGAGGTTTAAACAAGAAATGAGTACAATTGCGTAAGCGAAATCACGAGTAGGGACACGCAAGCCGAAAGGGTTTCGCAAAAAAGAATAGGAGGAGTCTCTATGAAGAAGTTGATGCTACTCTTAGTAGCCTTCGTCGGTTTCGCCTTTGCTGGAGAGGGTGAGAGTATGATCCAAGCCTATAGCGTCCTCGCCGCAGGTGTCGGCCTCGGAATTGCGGCGGCAGGTGGCGGTATCGGTATGGGACACACAGCCGCGGCTACTATCGCAGGAACTGCCAGAAACCCTGGATTGGGTGGAAAATTGATGACAACAATGTTCATCGCCCTAGCGATGATCGAAGCACAGGTTATCTATACCCTGGTTATCGCTCTTATCGCACTCTACGCAAATCCATTCTTGGGATAAAATAGGGAGAAACTCTTGCCTTTTGGCAAGAGTTTCGATATAATTTCACTCACACCAGCCACATCACGAAGCGGCAGTGGCGGAACTGGTAGACGCGCAAGGTTGAGGGCCTTGTGGCAGCAATGCCGTGGAGGTTCGAGTCCTCTCTGCCGCACCATA
>JAADDW010000046.1 GCA_013153715.1 Campylobacterota bacterium
CCCTGACCAATATCGATACCATCGTCCTCTTCAACATCTACCCCCTCCTCCTCATCACCTTCCTCCTCTTCGGGGTCTACTTTGTCCTCAAACGGACCACCCTCTCCTGGTTCGCCGCCCTCTCCACCCTCCTCATCTATGGAGCCCTCCTCATCGGCTCCCCCCTCAATACCCTCATCGCCACAGAGATAGCGACGACAGACCATCCAACCATCATAGAGTTCTTCGGGCTGAGGTTCTACGATATTCCCCATGACCCCTACCTCTTCAGGGAAGAGGTCGGCATGCACCCCTATATCCGCTACTTCAGCGGTATGGCCTACGAGTTCTCCTCGGCACTCTTCCTCATCAATCTCTACTACCTGATCCGGGCCCTCCACCGCTACCGCCTCCGCTACCTCATCAACTACTCCCTCTCCCTCATGCTGGTCTTCATCTTCCACGGAGGGGGAGCCATTGTTCTCATAGTTCCCTCCCTCCTCATCTTCCTCCACGCCCTCCTCTCCCTCCGCCTCACCCCCAAACTCCTCCTCAAAGGGATCTCCGCCATAGTCATAGCCGCCATCCTCGGAAATGGGTGGCTCCTCTCAATCCCCAAATATGGTATTCCCCAGGACTTCGGAGTGGCCGCCCCCTTCCTGGATAGGCTCTTCGGAACCAAACAGGCCATGAAGGAGGTGGCCTCATCGGGGACCGAATTTGTCGTCATATCCCAACTCTCCCCCCTCCACCTCTACCTCCTCGTCACCATCTCCACCCTCTTCCTCCTCCTGCGGTTCAGGAGCTTCTTCGCCTCCTCCTTCCTCCTCATTCCCATAGGAGTCGGCTTCCTCTACTTCTCCCAGAATTTGGGATTTCCAGCCCTCGTCCACCCCTACAGGGCCGTCGAGTATCTGATGCTCTCCCTCACCATTCCCCTCGCCTATCTCATCCTCATAGGGGAGAAAATTGTCAGAATAGTCATACGGGGGCTCTTCCGCTGGATCGCCATCGCCATTATCTGGGTAGAGCTGGTCGGGATAGCCCTCTTCCTCCCCAAATATTATGAGACAGAGAAGTTCCACACCTATATTAACTACACCCAGTATTCCGATATTCCCTTCTTTTTGTATAAAATAGTCAAAGGGTTTCGCCCCTTCACCTGGACTGTGGTCTCCTATGTCCAGGAGTACTCCAAAGTGTTGGGAAAGGGTTATATGATCAATGTCAATGAGTTTATCACCAAATATGATCCCCGGGCCCCCTACCTCCCCATTCCGACCCCATGGATCTTCATCTTCGTCGAGGATATTCCCCACCAATATAGGGGATCCAGCGACTGGTTCTACAGATGGAGAGCCGATATTCAGACACGGCTCAAGGAGTGGATCGCCCTCTACGGAGCGGAGCACACCAATATAGAGGTCTTTGGGAAGACGGGACTCCTCACAGTCTATAAGATCGACAACAGGGAGTACCTCAAGAGGTTGGAGGAGAGAGATGCCCATCGATAGTACCGCACTCCAGGAGAGGCTCAACGATGTCCTCTTCTTCATAGGGGTCAATTTCTGGTACCTCTTCCTCCTAGCCGCCCTCCTCTTCTTCCTCCTGGCGGTCAAAAGCTTCAAGGATAAGATCGAGCAGGAGCTCCAGCTGGGCCATCTCAACAAGTGGCTCCTCTATCTGTCGAAGCTGGACCGCCTTGGGGAGATCGAGGACCACCTCCTCAACTTCAAGACCTACATCAATGGAGATGGGACAGCCCTCTACATACGGCGGGGGGAGACCTTCATCCTCCAAGCCCAGAGTATGGTGGAGGAGGCCCCCTGCCTCCCACGGCTCCACATGAAGGAGATAGAGGAGTATAGACGGATCGGCAAGAGACACTACTACTACATCATCTCGGAAAAGGGCCTCTCCCTCTATATCATCGCCTCCAAGGGGGAGCTGGAGATAGAGGATTACGAAGGGTTCATCAAAGTGGGACTTGCCTACTACGAGAAGAGTCAGAATGTCTCCCAGGAGCACAACCTCTCCACCATCTCTACAGCCTCCAAAGAGGTCCTCTCCAAGATGATGAAGATCCACTACACAGCCGATATGTTCCTGAAATTCATTGTCTCCCTCCTCATCAAATCCCTCAACGCCAAGGGGATCGTCCTCAAAAACAGGAACAGGCCCAAAAAGGCTATCTACTTCAAGGAGCCCGAGAGTTCTACCCTCCAGAAGAGCTTCTACATACGGAATACCCCCTATATTCTGGAACTCTACAGGGATAAACCCTTGAGCCCCAAGGAGATAGCGGAGGTAGGTTCATTCTTGGACCTTGCAGGGGCCTATTTTGAGAGCAATAATGAAAATAGCCGGATGGTCCAGAACTATATTAAGTTCCTCCGCTTCTCCGTTCGGGCCATCGAACTCCAGAGCCCCTACTTCAAGAACCACTCCAAAAAGGTAGAGATCACTGCGACGGAGATTGCCAAGGCCCTCTTCCTCAGCGATAGGGAGATCAAACAGATCGCCCTCGGGGCCTACCTCCACGATATAGGGATGATAGGGAAGATCGAGAACTTCATTGACAGCAAGAAGATCGGGAAGGAGGATCTCCAGCTGATACGGTACCATCCCATTGTTGGGGCTGTCCTGGTCGAGCCTATCTCCCATGTCTATAATCTGGTCCCCATCATCAAATACCACCATGAGAGGTATGATGGGGAGGGGTACCCCTTCGGACTCCGGGGAAAAGATATTCCCCTCAACGCCCAGATTGTCGCCTTGGCGGAGTACTATATCGGGATCACCAGCCCGAGGGCCTACCGAAAGGCCATGGATCACGGAGAGGCTATGGAGGATATTGAGAGGCAGAGGGACCAGCTTGTGGAGGCCGGAATTATCGATGCCTTCATCGAGAGTGCCGACACCATTCAGAAGAAGCTCAGACTCCTTGAAGAGGGGGTGGAGGTGGAGAGCTAGATCAGTAGTTCTTCGACTTCACCTCATAGACGGTCTTGTTGGGGTTGTCGATAAAGTTCTTCTTGATGAACTCCTGCTCCTCCTTGGTCAGATAGACGGTGACCAGGGCCTTCGTTCCGGTCTGGAGAATGTAGTTTTTGTTGGGAACTTCGATCTCTGCCGTCATCCTGCCGAAATTGGGATCGACGACCAAGACGACTCTGCTGATCTTCGCCTTCACGCTGTAGGGGGGGGTGGTAATGAAATCGATCTTCACATCCTTCCCCTTCTTGATGAAGGGGAGGAGTCCCGCCGCAATACCTGCCTTGACAATAACGGTATCGATATTGGAGATGGTCCCCAAGGGGGAGCCTTTACTCACATAGTCCCCTCTCTGGGTCTTGATCTGGGAGACTATCCCCCCAATCTCACTCCGAACCTCGCTCAAGGAGATGAGGTGCTGGAGCTTCATGAGTTCGCTCTTCACAGTGGCGATCCGCTCATCCAGCATTCTAATCCGCTCTATCTTGTTCTCCTCTTCGGTATATTTGGAGTGGAGAGAGGAGGCATAGACCATCTTGGCACTGTTGAGCTCCTGGTCACTGCTGTACCCCTTGGACCTCAGCTGGGCCAGTTTCTCCAGGTTGAGGCGGGCCACATTGACCATGGCCTTGGTCACCTCCCCCTTCCGACTCTTCTTGAAGAACTCCCTGAGGGAGGTGAGATACTCCAACTCCTGCTGGGTCCGATCCAGATCGTACCGGGTTACGGTGGTCTCGAAACGCATGAGGAGCTCCCCCCGGCTCACCCGATCCCCCACATCGACATAGATCGATTCCACCGTTCCATCCATCGGAGCCAGAATCTCCTCTTCTTGAGAGGGGAAGACCTCCCCTTCCAGCCGAATAGTGATCCCCTCTCTGCTCTTCTTGATCTCCTTCTCTTCGGGACTCTTGGCACATCCCGCCATCAAAAAGAGGAGAACCGAGAGCAGGAGCCACACCACCCTATCCATTCCATTCCTTTAGCGATCTCAATAGTTTCGAGAGCCTCTTCCGTCCATCTCCGGTATGGGCAAATGTGAGGATGTAGGCCAGATCCATCCGGACACTCTTGAGAAACCTCGTAAAGAGAGGGCTCTCAAGCTCGTAGGGATGTGTGTATATTATCGGTTTCACCCCCTCCTTCATTAGAGCCTTGGCAAGGGGGAGGATGACCCAGAGGGGGAGGATCCTCATATAGAAACCGCCGCTGAAGGGGATCATCTTCTTGGGAATGGGGAGCTCCGTAATGGGACCAGAGGGGGTGGAGATGGAGAAGGGAGTCCTCTTCTCTATCTCGTTGCCGTACATATAGGTTTTGAAGGGAAAATAGGAGGAGGAGTAGCGGAAACCCATCTGGACCAGAGCCTCATAGTACCTCTTCTCAAAGGGGAGAGACCAGCTGGGGGAGCGGTACCCCTCGACCCTCCTCCCCGTCAGCTCTTCCAAAAAAACCTTAGCCCTCTCCAGCTCACTCCGCCACCGATGGAAGGGGAGGGTATAGACCAACTCATGGCTCCACCCGTGGCAGGCTATCTCATGGCCATGGCGGGCCAACTCCTTGACGATCTCAGGATACCTTTCGGCAAAACTTCCGAGGACGAAGGCGCAGGAGCGGATCTCCAACTCTCCACAGAGATCGATCCACCACTCCAGAATCTCCCTGTAGTCGATGGGGAGCTCCCCCCGCACCTCCACTCCGAAATTGGCATCCTCTATCCGTTCCACATCGATGGTGAGCCAGAAATGGGGGCTCTCTCTATAGCTCTCGGGCAGGTAGATCACGGGGGGGACTCCAGAGAAACTCCCTTTTGAGGGAGAGATAGAGGGTGTAGAGGGTTGCGGGGAGGAGATAGAGGAGTTGGAGGACCCCCGAAGAGGCCAGGGCCTCCTCCTTTCCAATTCCGTACCAGCCGAGGGCGACGACAAAGGCGGCTTGGAATGTTCCTACTCCACCGGGGGTGATCGGAATGGCCGAAACGGCAAAGGCCAGGGTCGAGGCCGCCAGAATCTGGGGAATGGTGAGGTGGAAATCGGTGGCCCAGAGGAAAAAGAGTAGATTGTTGAGGTAGTACCCTCCCCAGACAAGGAGGGTAGCCCCAAGGGCCCCGAGGAGTCTAGCCATCGACAGGTTTCCGAGCTCCCTCACCACCCTATAGGCGAGGCGGCGCACTCTCCCCTTGGGGAGGAGGAGGATCCACCTCACCAGAACCCGCCGATGGAGGAGACCATAGAGGAGTATCCCCACCCCCGCCAGGAGGAGAAGGGCGGAGAGGAGGGCGATTCGGCTGGGGAGAATGAAGAGGGCGCTCACACCGACCATAATGGCCAGGACTACCATATCGAGACTCCTCTCCACCAGAAAGAGGGCTGTGAGCCAGTGGGGATCGCTCCCCTCCCTCCTGTGGATATAGTAGATTTTCGACAGATCTCCCAATTTGGCGGGGGCAAAGATGTTGAGGAAGAAGGCGACCATGGTGGCATCGAGAGAGGTTGAAAAGGAGATTCGGGAGCCACTCAAGAAGAACCAGCGGTAGGCCACCAGAAGATCGCCGAGGACCACTGTGGCCAGGGTGGCCACCACCCCCAAGGGGTTGAGCTGGAGGAGACTCTCTCCCAGCCGCTCCCAATCCACCCCCCAGAGGAGCCAGACCAGGAGCCCACCGACAATGAGCCATTTGAGGAGCTTCTCCCTCATAGGTCAACCAAGTATTTAGATATGAGGGGTCCCACCCTGTCGGTGAAAGCCCTGGGGAGATGGCTCCACACCTTGGCAGGAAGGGCGTAGAACCGATAGATATTTTTCTGGCGGTCAGTATGGAGATCGATCTTGATGGGACTCCCCCCGAAACGGCTCTTGAAGAAGTAGGTCCCCACTCCGTAGGGGGAACGGCCAAAATCGATGATCTCCTGGCCCCGGAGGAAAGAGTGCTCGATGACCAGATGGTAGAGGAGGTAACCGTTGAAACTGGTCCTCTTCCCGTACCGCACACTCCCATACTGGATGGTAGCCATCTTCCCATCATAGAATATAAAGAGCGATCCGATCACCTCATCTCCCTCCTTCAGGAGGGCGATCTCCACCTCCTCCAGCTCCGACGCCAGATTGTGGAAGAGCTCCCTGGGGAGAACGGGGGTCCCGTGGTGGTGGTAGATCTCTTGGAGGATAGAGTAGAAGGAGTCGATCATCTTGGGGGTGAGGCCGATCTCAATAGAGTACCTTCCCGTCTCCCTCTCCTTTCTGACACCCCTCTTCACCGCCCGCCTGTAGAGGGAGGGGATCTCCTCTACACTCTCCACCCCCCTCAAGTCCAGTCGGACCGTGACAGGATCGTACTCCTTGAAATCCCTGTAGTCGGGGTTGAGGGTTCTGATGAGGTAGTGGTTATCCTTGGCGAGCTCCAGGAGATCGTCTATCTCACCGCTCACCCTATCGGTATAGTTGAGGAGGGGGAGATAGGTGAGGTAGTGGCTCGTCAGCGTCGGCTGGATGAGGAGATCCATATACTCCCTGTAGCCAAAGGTTTTCTGGAGCGCCCTCTTCCACTGCTCCACAAGTTGGGGAGAGTAGGTTCTCACCGACACCTCTTGGCCTCCATGATGGCTATCTTCCTCACAATCTTGGTCATGGCCCGCTCACTCCCCTTGACCTTGGCGTAGAGAATGGCCACAATGAGGGTGAGGGTGGCGATAGAGAGATAGATAACAAGATCGACCCCCCTCCCTATCCCGAAGATATGGGCCACCTTGTCGGCCCTCTCTGGAAAGAGGATGAGATAGGCGAGGAAGAAGTAGAAGAGAATTATGGTCAGGTGCTGGTAGATTTTGAAGCGGTTGCTCAGGGCCAGGAGGCCGAGGGCTATGGTGAGCATAATGAGGAGGAGGATTTTGATGAAGATCATCGGATCACCTTTCCCAGGAAGAACTCAATCAGAATATTGAGGCTGTTCATCATCGACTGTCCCTTGGCCAAGGAGTAGTCGCTGTAACGGATTGTACAGGGGATCTCCTTGTACCGCATGCCGAGGCGCTTGATGAGGTCCACAATCTCCGAGGCGTGGCTCATTCTGTTCTGTGTAATGGCGAAGTCGGGGAACTTCTCGATATTGATGGCCCTGAAGCCGTTGTGGGCATCGGTGAGGGAGATACCTGTCAAAGCCCTCTCGACGAGGGTAGCCAGTTTCAGAAGATACCTTCTAGCTCGGGGGATATTTTCGGCTCTTCCGAGAAAACGGGAGCAGAGGACAATATCGGCCTCCCCCCTCTCCAGGACATCGATAAATTTTCCAATCTCCTCCGGGCAGTGTTGCCCATCGCTGTCGAAGGTGACAACATAGCGGCACCCCATTTTCCGGGCATACTCAATCCCCGTCTGAATGGCCGCCCCCTGGCCCAAATTGACCAGATGTCTCAGGAGATGGACCCCGGGCAGGCAGGCCTCCTCAGAGCTCCTATCTGTGGAGCCGTCATCGACAACAATAATGAGATCATGGGGGCGACACCTCATGAGCTCCGTGAGGGTCTCCCTGATCACCCGCTCCTCGTTGTAGAGGGGGATTATGATCGCTACCTCTCTTCCCATCTCCTATGATCTTCTCTATCCCCTTGGCACAGAGAGCCAATCCAAAAGCCCCTGTCACCCCGACGAAACTCCCTTTCCCTTTGATAGACGGCTCTTCGGGGCTGAATACGGTCAGAAAATCCCCTTGGAAGCCGGATCTCCTCAGTGCGTGGCGCACCTTCTTGGCAAACCGATCCCCATAGGTCTCCCAAATGGAGCCTACTCTGATCAAGGTGGGATCCCGCCTCTTAGCGCTCCCCATAGAGCTAATGAGGCGGTCGCTCACCCTTTTGGCTAGGGCTACCTTGACCTCTATCTCATCGATAGCGTCGATGATAAGATCGTAGCCATCGAAATTGAAGCTATCGATCCAGTTATTGTCGATTTTAGCCTCTATTTTTTTAATTCCAGGATAGAGTCTCGCCAAAACATCTACTTTAAGCTCCCCCACAGCTTCGGCCCCTATTTGACGGTTCTGGTTGGTCACATCGTACCGATCGAAATCGACGATGGTGATCCTCTCCACTCCACTCCTGTAGAGGCAGTCCAGGGCGAAACTCCCCACCCCTCCCACACCGATAATGAGAACTTCTGCCCTCCGAATAGCCTCAAAATCCTCTCCAAAAAGCTCTCTGCACCGCTCAAAACGCACGGGAGACCTCCGGGAGCCCCTCAAAATCTGTAGGGTTGGCAGTAACGGGGGTGACAGAGATAAACCCCGCCTTCACCGCATCAAAATCGCTCCAATACTCCCCTCCCGCCTCCGGACGCCACTCCAGAGGGTGGAGACCGATCCACCAATACTCCTCCCCCCGAGGATTTCTATGGACATGGGCATCATTTCCGTAGTAGCGGTAGCCCGCCTTGGTCACCTTGAACCCTCTGCACCGTTCCGGCGGAAGGGGAGGGACATTGATATTGAGGTAGCTCCTCTCCCTGAGGGGGATCTCTCCCCGGAGCATCTTGATCGCCACCTCCCGAGCGGCCCTCTGGGCAAGGGCGTACCCCACCTCCAGCTCCACCTGGGCGCAGTTGTGGTTACAGACCTGGGAGACGGCGCAGGCCGGAATTCCGTGGAGAACGGCCTCCAGGGCGGCATTGGCCGTACCGGAATAGGTAATATCCTCCCCCATGTTGGCCCCCCTGTTGATACCGCTCAAAACCAGATCCGGCCTCACTCCATCGGCATAGAGGGCGTGGAGAGCTAGGTAGATGGCATCTGTCGGCGTTCCATCATCTATCTTGTAGAAGTCGTCATCTATCTCCACAAAGCGGAGGGGGCGGGTCAGGGTGAGGCTGTGGCCACAGGCACTCTTCTCCAGGGCAGGGGCGACAACGAGGACCTCTCCCAAATCTTTGACCGCTTCGACCAGAGCCTTCAGACCCGGAGACTCAAAGCCGTCATCGTTGGTGACTAAAATCTTCTTCATCGGAAACCTCCCACAATTTCGATATAGAAGGGAAGCAGAGGGAGAAAGAGGAGAGATGTAATGAAGATGAGGGCTGTGACAGTCAGCTCCTTACAGCGGTAGAGGGCCGCCAAATTGACATTGGCGACGGCTAGGGGCATGGCCAGCTCCATAAAGAGGACCCCTTTGGCCAGCCCCTCGATGGAGAGGCTCTGGAGGACCAGATAGGCCAGGGCGGGGAGGGCTATAAATTTGACGAAGGAGACCGAAAAGGCCAACTTCAGATCAATATGGGAGAGTCTGATCCGAGCCAGATAGACTCCGAAGATAATGAGCTGGAGGACAATGGCCGTGTAGGACCCCATCTGGAGGAAGAGGTCAAACTCCCTCTCCGGCCTAAAACCTTGGGCACTGAGGATAAGGGCGGCAAGGGCAAACCAGAGGATCGGGAGCTTGAGGGTGTTGACCATCGAATCCCGAACGCTGAAGCTCCCCCTCGAATAGAAATAGGCCCCGACGCTATAGACCATGAAGACATTGGCCAGGTTGACTATGGTGGTGTAGGGGAGGGAGGCCTCTCCGAAGAGGGCGAGACCGAGGGGGACCCCAAGATTTCCTGTGTTTCCTATGACCGAAGCCACCGTGAAGATCGACCGATCCTTAGGGTCCGAAAAGAGCCTCTTTCCTATAAGGAAGTTGGCCAGAACAACGGCGAGGGAGATGAGGAAGAAGATGATGGGAGCCACGACCAGATCGAGATCGAGGGGCCTCTTGAGGAGCCCCCAGAAGGTGAGGAAGGGCTGGAAGATATAGACCGAGAGGAGGACCAGAGTCCTCTCATCGATCCTCTCCCGAAACCACTTTTTAGCCAGAAATCCGATGGCGATGAAGAGATAGACAAAAAAGACCGCCTTAAAACTCTCCATTGACAATCCTCCCTACCCTCTCGGCACTGCCGTGACCCAGATACTCCCTGAGCTGGCGGGACCGCTCCAGAAACTGGAGGGGATCCCTCTGACGGTAGGCCCGGAGGAGGTTGAAGGCATGGACCTCCGACTGGAGAAACTCCGGATGGAGATCGCCCACCATGATATTGGCCAGACCGACCCGATCGATCTGGGCGAAGCTCTTGGCGATGAGATAGTCCAGGGGGCGGGCAATATAGACCAGGGCCAGAGGGGTCCCTATGAGGGAGGCCTCCAGAGTTGCCGTACCGCTACAGATGAAGGCGAAACTCCCCCGGAGAAGGGCACCGTGGGAGTCGTGGGTCACTTCGAAACCCCTTAGATCTCCGTAGAGCTCCCCCTCTCCCTTCAGATGGTCCGGTATGACCAGAACTGCCTCCCTCTCAATAAACCTCCGGACCTCACGGAAGATCGGCATCAACCTCTTCACCTCTCCCCGACGGCTCCCCGGCATGAAGATGACGGGTCCCCCATCGTCGACCCTCTCCTTGAACTCCTCAATTTCATCGAGGAGAGGGTGGCCCACATACTCTATACTGTACCCTTCGGGATAGATTTCGGGCTCGAAGGGGAGAATGGAGCAGGCCCGATCCACATACCGCACGACATCTCGGACCCTCCCCCTCCTCCACGCCCAAGCCTGGGGGAGGATATAGTAGATAATCTCCTTATCGGGATACCTCTCCTTGATCGCCTTGGCCAGGGGGAGGTTGAAGCCGCTCCCATCGATGAGGAGAACCTTCTCCGCCTCTCCGGCCAACTCCACCATCCGCCTTTTCAGATCGAGAAAGAGGGGGATCTTCTTCACCACATCGACGAAACCCATGACGGCCAGACTCTGGAGGTCGATAAGGGATCGACCCAATCTCCCATCACAGATACCATGGATCTCCCACCCTTGGAGATAGGGGAGGAGAGCCTCTAAATGGAGATTTGCGGAGCGCTCGATGGCACTGACGAGGAGCTTCATAGAGGTAAGGTATCTCTGGTAGTCTTACTCAAGGGTACCCTTTTGCGCAGTTAAAAAGTTGGTATAATTATAGCAAAAAGCGGGTGGAACTATGGAAAACAAAGAACCTATGACAGAGTATGGATACAGAAAGATAGAGAGGGAGTTCAATCTCCTCAAAGAGGAGCGGCCCAAAGTGGTTGAGGAGATTGAGCGGGCCAAGGAGCACGGAGACCTTCGGGAGAATGCCGAATACCATGCGGCCAAGGAGCGGCTCGCCTTCATCGATGCCCGACTTACCGAACTGGCCGATCTCCTTGCAAGGGCCCAGATCATCGATCCCAGCAAACTCCCCCACAACCGAGTAAGTTTCGGTTCCACAGTGAAGCTCCTCGACATCGAAGAGGATGAAGAGATCGAATACACAATAGTCGGGGCCACCGAGAGTGACCCGGAGCATGGCCTCATCTCCTACAACACCCCCCTAGCCAGGGCCCTCCTCGGAAGGGAGGAAGGAGAGGAGATTAGGGTCAAACTCCCCAAGGGGGAGATCGATTTTGAGATACTGGAGATCTCCTATAAACCGATAGAGTTCAAAAGATGAGAAGAGCATCGATAGTAGGGGCATCGGGATTTACAGGGCTGGAGCTCATCAAACTCCTCCTCAACCATGGGAAGATGGAGATTGTCGGACTCTACGGCAGTGAGGAGGGGGCCATCGAGAAGCTCTACCCCGGACTGGTGGGGGTCTTTGAAATGGAGATCGAGAAAGTGGATCTGGAGAAGATCGCCCGGACCAGCGATATAGTCTTCCTCGCCCTCCCCCACAAGAGCGCCATGGAGGTAGCCCGCCCCCTGCTGGAACAGGGAGTCATGGTAGTCGATCTCTCAGCGGACTACCGATTGAAGCGGGAAAACTACGAGGCCTTCTACACCCGCCACACCGACCCCGAGAACCTCAAAAAGGCTATCTACGGTATTCCCGAGATCTGGAGGACGGAGATTGAGAAGGCCCAGCTGGTGGCCAATCCGGGATGCTATCCGACGGCGGCCCTCCTGGCGGCTATCCCCTTCCTCCCCTATATCGATTTCTCTGAGAGGATCGTTATCGATGCCAAGAGTGGAGTCAGCGGAGCGGGGAAAAAGTGTGGCCCCAAGAGCCACTTCGTCACCATCGACGAAAATATATTTGCCTACAACCCCCTCAAACACAGGCACGCCATCGAGATCAAGGAGAAGCTGGAGCTCCTGGGCAGAGAGCCCCTCCACATCGATTTCGTTCCCCACCTCATACCGATAGATCGGGGTATGCTGGTGAGCCTCTACCTCACCCTTCGGGAGCCTGTGGACCCTCTCCAACTCCTGAGGGAGTTTTACGGAGAGGAGCCCTTCATCAGAATTAAAGGGGAGCCTGTCGATGTCAAGAGCGTAGCGGGAACCCATTTCTGCGACATCTATGGCCAGTGCGAGGGGAGGAGGCTCTTTCTCACCAGTGCCATCGACAACCTCCTCCGGGGGGCTTCCAGCCAAGCTGTCGCCAATGCCAATCTCATGTTAGGTTTGGAGGAATATCTTGGACTCCCAAAAATCCCCTATATCCCTTAAAGATGGGGCCCTCTTCGTCGCCGATGTCCACTACCAGCGGGGCGTACGCCAGGAGCTAGAGAGACTTCTGGACTGGTTGCTCCACGACCCCCCTCCCCAACTCCTCCTAATGGGGGACATCTTCGATCTTCTGGTGGGAACTGTCCCCTCTACCGTGGAACGGAATAGGGAGATGGTCGAGAAGTTGAGGGAGATAGGGGAGCTGACAGAGTGCCACTATTTCGAGGGAAACCACGACTTCAATCTGGCCTCCATCTTCCCCAATATGCGGATCTATCCCAGAGAGGAACAGCCTGTCGTCTTCACCACCAACTCCAAGAGGGTCGCCCTCGCCCACGGAGACCTCTGTGTCGGGAGCTGTTACGAGTATTACTGCAACTGGATCCGCAAGGAGAAGATCCTCCAGCTCCTCAATATCTTCAATGTGGGGGACTGGATCGTGGAGCGGGTCCTCCGATCGACAGCGGAAAAAAATCTCTGCCGCTCCATAGAGCGTTTCGACTACATCGTCGAGAGGAAATTGGCCACCTACCCCGATGTGGACCTCATCATCGAGGGCCACTTCCACCAGAACTACTTTACCAAGAGGTATATCAACCTCCCCGCCTTCGGGTGCACCCGTTCGGTCATTCTCTACAAAGATCGGCGGTTGGTGGAGCTCTGCGTTATAGACCGCAACAGACGGCAGTCAAAGTTGAAACGGAACTCGGCCTCCTTGAGATAGTAGAAGAACTGCTCCCTCCCGACACCCCGATACCTCTTGATGAACTCCTCGAAGTAGCGCCAAAAAGAGGCTATCAGCTCATCGTGGCTACTGGCGAGGCGACTGCGGCGCAGGAATTTCTCGAACTCCCGATAGTAGAGGTCCTCCAGCCCGTCCTCCAACAGGATCGGCTTGTAGCGGGAGAGATCGGGGAGGAGGATATTGTAGATCTTCTGGTCATAATTGAAGGTGAGGAAGTTGTAGGCGTCGAAGATGGCCCTCTTCTCCCTCCACCGTCTGGGAGGGAGATAGAGGTACTCGTCGAAGGCGATGGTCCTCTCCTTGGAGAGGAAGTCCTCCTCCATGAAGGCGGCCATTCTCTCCCGCAGGCGGCGGTACCCCCTCTGGACGGTGAGATAGTGGAGGGAGAGGTGGTGGGCACAGCTGGAGGCACTCAACCCTCGGCAGAAGCAGTCGAGGATCTCCCTTTCCCGCTCCACCCTTCGGGGGCTAAATTTCCTCCGACACCGCCTGCACTTGAGCTGTCCACTCTTCAACCTGTAGAGATGAGGGGCCCCGCAGTAGATGCAGTTCACCGCCGATCCCTCCCGTCCAGGGGGAGGCTCACTATCCGACGGCTCCCCAACTCTATAGCTGTCAATCTCCCCCCATAGATACACCCTGTATCGATACCGATATAGTTGGGTCCCCAGAGGGGCTCTGGATAGACGGTATGGCCGAAGATGTTGGTGACGGAGTAGCTCTCCCACCCCTCCTCCCACCCCTCTCGGGGCTCCTCTAAACGGTTGGTCAGAAGCTCTATTCCCACCTCTCTCCGCCGACGGTAGTAGGGGAGTCCGAAGCCATGGGTCAGATAGAACTCTCCAACCTCTAGATACTTGGGAAGAGTTGGAATGAGCTCCAGATGGCGGAGAAGGGTCTCCTCGTGGCCTCTGTAGGAGTCGATGGTCTCCCGCCCTCCGTATCGGGGGTCGGTGCTCCAGACCGACTCCTCTCCTCGGAACAGGGCATCCCGAATGTAGTTGAACATCAGATACTCATGGTTCCCCATAACCGTCTCATAGGAATCGGTCACCAACTCGAAGACCTCTCGGGAGTACCTTCCCTTGTCCACCAGATCCCCGAGGAAGATGATCCGCCCCTGGGAGGGGAGTCTCTGGAGGAGTCTCTCCAAAGTGAAGAGGGATCCATGGACATCACCGATAACCCATATCTCCATTTTGGTCCCAAAATGCAAGAAGTTGCCTCCTGTTTAAACCCTATTTTACTAAAAAAGCCCTATAATGGTGAATAACCATTCATTCACCAAAGGGAGACCATGGATCAGCTACCCCTTCTCCTCCTCTTCTGGTACGGTATCCTCCACGCCTTCGGTCCCGACCATCTGACAGCCATTGCCGATTTCAGCATCGGGAAGAGCAGGGCCAAGACCCTCCTCATCACTCTAGCCTTCGCCATCGGCCACGGCGTCAGCCTCTTCCTCTTTGCCAAAGTATTGGAGAGCATGGAGATCGACGAGACCATTCTCCAGTGGGGAGACACCATAAGCTCCCTAGTCATCGTCTCCATAGGTCTCTTCCTCCTCTTCCTGGCCTTCACAGATCGGATCAATGTGGGGTGGCACGACCACCATGGAGAATCCCATATCCATATCTGGTTTGGAAGGGAGCACTCCCACAATGGGGGAGAGCTCCGGGGGAGAATGGCTACCGCCTTGAGTGTGGGGGCCCTCATGGGTATCGGAGGGGTCCGGGGAATGCTCATTACCTTGAGCGCCATAGCCCATAGGGAGGTGGATCTCTCCATGGTAGCCAGCTTCACCCTCGGGGTCATGGTGGTTTTTCTCCTCTTCGGAGTGGTCCTCGGAATTGTCAATGAGGCCATTCTCAAGAGCCGTTCAGCTGTCCGGGCCGCCTTCGCTACGGCGGGAACAATCTCTGTCGTGGTCGGCGGCTCAATTCTTCTCTAAAGGAGTCTTCAATGTGTAAAGATTGCGGTTGCACCATTACAGAACATCACCACCACGATGAAACGGTAAAGAGCAACCCCCAACTCAACGACAGCAGGACAATCGAGGTGATCACCAAAATCCTCGACAAGAATGAGAGGCAGGCGGCCCACAACAGGGAGCACTTTGACAACTTGGGGATCTTGGCCATCAATCTCATGAGCGCTCCGGGGAGCGGAAAGACCTCCCTCCTCCAAGAGCTGGCCAAGAGGGGGACCCTCAACTTCGCCGTTATCGAAGGGGATCTGGAGACCAACAGAGACGCCGAGAGATTGCGGGAGCATGGGATCGAAGCCTACCAGATCACAACGGGGACGGCCTGCCACCTGGACGCTTTCATGGTCCACGACGCCCTCCACCACCTCAACCTGGAGGGGAAAGAGGTCTGTTTCATCGAAAATGTCGGTAACCTGGTCTGTCCCGCAAGCTACGACCTCGGGGCCCACCTCAATATCGTTCTGGTCAGCGTTCCGGAGGGAGAGGATAAGATCGAGAAATATCCGGTCATGTTCCGCCAGGCCGATCTGATCCTCATTACCAAGAGCGATCTCCTCCCCTACTTCGATTTCGATCCCGAAAGGGTCAAAAGGATGGCCAAGAGGCTCAAACCAGGGGTGGACATTCTGGAGGTCTCCACCAAGGACCCCACCTCTATCGAGAGAGTGGAGAGGTGGATCCGGTATAAAATGGAGTTTGCCTGATGTGTCTCTCCATTCCGAGCCAGGTGGTCAGCATAGATCGGGAGAAGATGACGGCCATCGTCGATACCCTCGGAGTCAAGCGGGAGGTGGGTATCGATTTTATTGCCGATGAGGTAAAGGTCGGAGATTTTGTCCTGATCCACATCGGCTACGCCATGAATATCATCGATCCGGAGTATGCCCGGGAGTCCATTGAGCTCTATCGGGAGATTATCGCCCAGATGGAAGAGGAGGAAGAGGGCCAGAGGGGGGAGGGTGCAAGTGGAGCTTAGGGACCTCTACGACCGCTTCCGTGATCCCGAGGCCATGAGAGCCCTAGCCCGACAGATCCAGAGGGAGGTCCAGGGCCTGGGCCCCATCAACATCATGGAGGTCTGTGGGGGACACACCCACACAATTATGAAATACGGCCTCCTCCAACTCCTCCCCAAGGAGATCTCCTTCATCCACGGGCCGGGCTGTCCGGTCTGCATCATGCCTAAGGAACGGATCGACCACGCCTCCATCCTGGCGGCCCAGCCCGATACGATCCTCTGCACCCTCGGAGATATGATCCGTGTTCCGGGGAGCAGGGGGAGTCTCCAAGATGCCCGGGCACGGGGGGCCGATGTCCGTTTTGTCTATTCCCCTATGGACATTCTCAAAATAGCCCTCGACAACCCGACCAAGAGGGTGATCTATTTCGCCATCGGCTTCGAGACCACAACCCCCATGACTGCGGCTCTCATCGACCAGGTTGTCAAGAGGGGGATCACAAATCTCCTCTTCCATATCAACCATGTTACAGTACCTGAGGTGATGCGGGAGCTCATTGACAGCCGAGACGAACATATTGACAGCTACAACAACAGAATAGATGCCTTCCTCGGCCCCAGCCATGTCAGTGTCATCACAGGGAGCCGTATCTACGAAGAGTTCCCAACCCGCTACAACAGACCGGTCGTGGTGGCCGGATTTGAACCTGTCGATCTCCTGGAAGGGGTACTCATGGTGGTCCGCCAATTTCGGGAAGGGCGGCGGGAGGTCGAAATTCAATACAGGCGGAGTGTGACCCGAGAGGGAAATAGGAGGGCCCAGGAGCTGATGGAGCGCTACTTTGTGAAGCGGGATCTCTTTAAATGGCGGGGGCTCGGCAATATCCCGAAGAGTGCGTGGCGGCTCAAGGATGAGTGGAGAGAGCTGGACGCCGAATGGGTCTGCGGCTACCTCCTCCCCAATCGGGAGATTGAGGACCATAAGCTCTGTATCTGCGGCGACATTCTCCGAGGCATGGCCAAACCCACCGAGTGCCAGGTCTTCGGCACAGCATGCACCCCCTCCAAACCCCTCGGGAGTTGCATGGTCAGTAGCGAGGGGGCCTGTGCCGCCTACTACCGCTACGGCAACCTTCTCTAAGGAGGAAGTGGATGGAGAAGATTGTCTCACTAGCCATGGGGAGTGGAGGGAAGGAGAGCTGGGAGCTCATCGAGAGAATCTTCCGCCATCTGGGCAATGACCTCCTCAAGGAGGCTGAAGATGGAACCCCCCTCCCCTCCCTCCAAAATCCGCTCTTCACAACGGACTCATTTACCGTCTCCCCTCTCTTCTTCCCGGGGGGAGATATTGGCAAACTGGCTGTGGCCGGAGCCTGTAACGATCTGGCCATGATGGGGGCCCAGCCCCGCTTTTTGAGTCTGGGGCTCATTATTGAAGAGGGGCTGGAACTCCGCCAGCTGGAGAGAATTCTCCGGAGCATGAAGAGGGAGCTGGCCCTTAACGGAGCCCAGGTGGTGACGGGAGATACAAAGGTTGTCCCCAAAGGGGGGTGTGACGGCCTCTACATAGGGGTCTCCGCCCTGGGGGAGCGGAAAGCCTCCATCTCCCAGCGGAATATAGAGGAGGGGGACCTCATTCTCCTCAGTGGCGATATAGGCCGTCACGGAGCTACAATCTTTGCGGCTCGGGAGGGGATAGAGCTCTGGAACGACCTAGAGAGTGACTGCAGATCCCTCTGGCCCATTGTGGAGGAGCTCCTGGAGAGTGGAGCCACCATCAAGGCGATGCGGGACGCCACCAGGGGAGGGATTGCCGCCGTCCTCAACGAGTGGGCAACTGCCCAGAATGTGGAGATAGAGATCGAAGAGGAGAAAGTTTCGGTACGGCAAGGGGTTCAGGGGATCTGCGAGATATTGGGGCTCGATCCTATGGTTCTCGCCAATGAGGGGACCTTCCTCCTGGTCTCCAGCAGAGATGAAGCTCCCAAAATCCTCGAAATTCTCCGCTCCCACAATCCGGAGGCCTCCATCATCGGAGAGGTCAAGGGGGACCACCCACAGCGGGTCGTCCTCAGGAGCCCCTGGGGGACGAGGCGGTTCCTCGACATGCCCAGCGGAGAGATACTCCCCCGAATATGTTGAAAATCCTCCTCCTCTGCGACACATTCAATACCCTCACCCAGAAGGTCTATTGTCGTCTCAGGGAGCTGGGCCACACCGTCTCCGTCGAATACGCCCTCTCTCCAGAGACCATGGAGGAGGGGGTCCAACTCTTCCAGCCAGACCTCATCATCGCCCCCTACCTGACCAAGAGGATCCCCTCCTCCATCTTCACCCGCTACCCCACCTACATAATCCATCCAGGCCCCCCGGGGGATCGGGGAGCCTTCAGCCTCGATCTAGCCATTCTCCAGGAAGAGGAGGAGTGGGGAGTCACCCTTTTGGAGGCCGACGAGGAGTTTGATGGAGGGGCCATTGTAGCCTGGAGGAGATTTCCCGTAACCAGGGGGATCTCCAAGGGGGCCCTCTATCGGACCACCGTCTCCCAGCTCGCCCTGGAACTGGTTGAGGAGCTTCTTACCCAGCGGGGAGAGCCTCTTCCCAATCCCCGACTCCCCCTCCACCCGAAGGTGACCCAGAGGGAGCGGGCCATCGACTGGGAGAGGGATTCCACCCAGACCATCATGAAAAAGATCAACGCCTCCGACAACTTCCCCGGCGTTCGGGACCGCTTCTTCGACCTCGATCTCTACCTCTTCGGAGCCGTTGAGGAGAGAGATGGATTGGAGAAGATGGAGGGGGCCCCCAAAGAGATTATCGCCAAGAGGAATGGAGCGGTCCTGGTCAAAACGGTCGATGGAGCCCTCTGGATCCGCCAGATGACCGAGATCAGGGGGGGTATCCGCCAGATCAAACTTCCGGCCACCTATCTCCTCAAAGAGCGGATCAAGGGGGTCAAGGAAGAGCGGATCCCTCTCTATGTCCCGCCAGAGCGTCCCACCTTCAAAGAGATCACCTACTACCAGAGAGATCGGGTAGGCTTCCTCGCCTTCCATTTCTACAACGGAGCCATGGCCTCCGACCACTGCATCCGCCTCAAGTATGCCATTGAGACCCTTCGGGAGGAGGTCGATATTCTGGTCCTCCTGGGAGGGGAACAGTTTTTCAGCAACGGAATTCACCTGACCATCCTTGAAGAGAGCAAGAAAAAGGGGGAAGATGGCTGGAGCAACATCAACGCCATGAACGATCTGGTCAAAACCATTATCGGAAGTGAGGATCAGCTCATCATCACAGCCTTTCGGGGCAACGCCGGAGCAGGTGGAGTCTTCCTCGGACTGGCGGGAGATATTGTGATGGCTCGGGAGAGCACGATCCTCAACCCCCACTACAGAACTATCGGTCTCTCGGGAAGTGAGCTCCACACCTACACCCTCCCCCTCCGAGTGGGGCAGGAGATGGCGGAACAGCTCCTGGAGGAGGCCCTCCCCATCAGTGGAAGGGAGGCCCAGAGGATAGGAATGGTTGACCATCTCTTCGACAGAGTGGAGGAGGTGGAGAGTTTCGCCCTCCAGCTCGCCCAGGATGAAGAGCGGTACTACGACCTCCTCGATGCCAAAAGGGAGCGGCTCTCCAGGGATTGGGAGCTCATCGAGGAGTTGGAGCGGAAGGAGCTAGAGAGGATCTATCCCCAGTTCTGGGATCCAGAGAGCCCCTTCCATCGGCTGAGGAGGGAGTTTGTCTATAAAATCTGTCCCCGGGAGACCCCCCGGCGGCTGGCAATTCACAGGAGGGACCATGCATGAGTACTCCATTGTCCAGAGTCTGATGGAGCTCATTGAGGGGCAGGTCCGGACCCACGGCGGCGGAAGTGTGAAACGGGTTTCAGTCAAAATCGGAGTCCTGAGCGGTGTCGAACCCCACCTCTTCCAGATCGCTTTCGATACCTTCAAAGAGGGAACAATCTGTGACGGAGCCCAGCTGGAGATGGTGATCCAACCCATTGTGGCGGAGTGTCTGGAGTGTGGAGGCAGGAGCAGTTTCGAGGAGAACCAGATCTTCTTCCAGTGCCAGAGGTGCGGAGGGGTCCAGTTGGAGCTCCTGGACGGAGAGGAGATGGTCCTCATGGAGTTGGAAATTGAAGGGCAAAGTGAAGGAGAGGGGAACTCCTGACATGGTAGAATCTCCTATTTCGACAAGAAAGGAGTACCATGGATAACCTTCGACCCTTCTCCCGCCCCAGGAGAGCTCTCCTCTCCTTACTCCTCGGGATAGTTACCCTCTCTTTCCCTACCTTCGGTCAGAGTACCCCACAATCAACGGAGGGGGAGTGTCGGGAGCTCTTTCCAGAGCATAGCTTCGGAGAGTGGAAAAATGTGAGGGCCTTCGCCGCCTTGCGGGAAGATGGGACCGTCACCACTTGGGGCTACAAACCGTTTGGAGGGGATAGTAGCCTTGTGGCCGACCAGCTCACCAATGTCAAAAAGATCTACTCTACAGCCCAAGCCTTCGCCGCCCTCAAAGATGATGGAACTGTTGTCACTTGGGGGGATAGAGAGAACGGTGGCGACAGTACGGAGGTGGCAGACCAACTCATCCATGTCAAAGCTATCTACTCTACTGGAATAGCTTTTGCCGCCCTGAGAGAAGATGGGACCGTCGTCACCTGGGGGAGAAAGAGATACGGAGGAGAGAGCAAAGAAGTAGCCCAACTTCTGGGCCATGTGAAAGAGATATTTTCGACACAGACAGCTTTCGCGGCCCTTAAGGAAGATGGAAGTGTCATCACTTGGGGGAGAGATTACTATGGAGGAGATAGTCGGTCCGTCTCCCATAAGCTGACCAATGTGGTGAGAATCTACTCTACACGGGGGGCCTTTGCCGCTCTCAAGAGGGATGGAACTGTTGTGACCTGGGGAGATCCCGCCCAGGGAGGGGATAGCAGTAGTGTAGCCCATAAGCTGACCGATATTGTGGAGATCTTCTCAACGGGGAGAGCCTTTGCCGCCCTAAAGAGAGATGGAACTGTCGTCACTTGGGGAGGGAATGGACTCTTCGGAGGGGATAGCAGTGCTGTAGCCAGCGAACTCACCAATGTTGTCAAAATCTTCTCCAATACAGGGGCCTTCGCCGCCCTGCGGAAGGATGGGAGTGTCATTACCTGGGACGGAACATACCGCTTCTTCTCCCAGGAGGGCTATAAGGAGTATCAGGAGGATCTCAAGAAGAGGCTCACCAATGTGGTGACCATCTTCTCCACCTCTGGCGCCTTTGCCGCCCTCAAGAGAGATGGAACCGTTGTTACCTGGGGCTATCCAATGGACGGAGGAGACTCTTCCAGAATCCAGGATGAGCTCTACAATATCAAAACCATCGCCTCCACGACAGATGTTTTCGCCGCCTTGCGGGGAGATGGAACTGTCCTCATCTGGGGAGCCGGAGACATAGCCTTCAAGTGGCTCACCAATGTCAAAAAGATCTACTCTACAGCCCGAGCCTTCGCCGCCCTCAAAAATGATGGAACTGTCACCGCAATCCATTGGGATAGCTGGGATACTGGGTCCCCATCCCAATTCTCCTACCTCAACGAGGAGGAGGCTACCCACATCGTCAATATCTTTCCCAACCTCTGCGACAAAGAGTACCACCTCACCGAGAAGCTCTCCTCAAACACCGACGGAGCCCTCTGTATTCAGAAGATTACCCACGCCTACAATCCCAAAACGGGGGAAGAAAGAGACTTCCCCACCCCTTGCCATGTGCCCGAAGGGTGGATCCAGGGATACCCTCCCCGAGAGGGTTCTGCCAAACCCCAGAAAGAGAAGGAGATCTTCCTCAACAGCGATAAAGAGGCTCTGAGGGAGTACCTCCTCTCCTCCCAATACCCCTTTGGAGAATCGGGGATCTTCCTCCACTACGATTTTGAAGAGACCGATCCTATCTACGACTGGGTCTTCGTCACCTCTGGCCTCGTCTATCAGTTCCACGGGAAGGAGGCGACAAGGAAAAATATTTTCGGCTGGAAAAAGCTGGAGTCAAAGTATAACGACGACGGCACACTCTCCATCCTAGACAGAGGTGAATATCGACCCCTCTCCCTCCATTCCAATCCCTGGGTCATGGTCAGATTGGACGACTGGGACCTCGATGGAGACCGCCGTTTTGACTGGCTCCTCTTCAGACCCCCTCAACAGAGCCCCAAAGGGTACACAACCTCCATCTTCAAACTGGACGGCATCACATCTACAGGAGAATTCAAATACCTCCCCCTCTCCGGTCTCAAAGTCTATCCCGTGGGAAGAAAGGAGTACATCTTCAAACCTACCCCCTAGCGGATCGGGAGAGCTCTCCCCCCGCCCAGAAGGAAAACACCATCCCACCATCGCACCAGGGGAATATTCAACTACTCTCCTACCACCACTTCCAGTTGTGATTGAGAACTCTCCCATTTGAATTTCCACCCACAGCGGGGAACTTCCACTCCTTTAACCCTTTTCCCATTAAAAAAACGATGGCTCATAGCCGGATATGGAATGCAACTCTACTTTAAAAGAGAAGGGAGAGTTTGGTTTTTTTGAGTCTCAATGGCTCATAGCCGGATATGGAATGCAACCCTCCGAAAATTGGGGCTTCCGAAGGACTTTTGGACCGGATGGTCCAAAAATTTTTTTTCGTCCAAAATGGCTCGGAACAGCGGAACAATGGGCTTTAAGAGAGCTTTTGTTTACTTTGCACACAATTATAGCTTTTTCTAGGAAAATTGTCAAAATTGGCCCTCCGTGTGCATAGTTGAGAAAGGGATCTCTCCAGCTATAGAGACATTTTCTGTCTGCCTCGATGGGTTTCAGAATGTATAGACAATGGAACCCTTTGTTATGGTATCAATCTTCCTCTTGTTTCCAGGAGGAAGGTTATCATACTTGAGCTCAAAGGAGAGTTTGAAATGGAAGGAATCGACGATCCAGAGTTTCAACTTGGAGAGCCACTGACTCTCCAGATCCCTCCGTTCATCTATGTTTTCTATAAAGGAGAGTTTCGTCTCAAAACTGTTCTTCTTGGTAAATCTGTAGAAGTACCTCACCTCCCCTTTGAGATAGTTGAAATTCTCCCCTCCCCCCTTGGTATAGTTGTTACGCCTGAAGAGGTAACCGAGGAGGAGATCCAATCTTCCCCCTGAAGCTGTGTGGAAACGGTGCCCCAGACCGGGGGAGATATTGTATTGCTGATTATACCCTCGAAAGGTATTTCTGAGAAAGGAGAACTGGGAGTAGAGATAGCGATCCCTATCTATGTAGTGGTAGATGTCCAGCTGGGAGCGGTAGCGTTCGCTACTCTTCTTTCCGCTCTTGGTGCTGTAGAGAATATCCGTTTTCAATTTTACCCTGTTGTCCCTGTCAATTCTGTAATCTATCCGATAGGCGGTGGTGAGGGAGGTGACATTGCTGTTTCCTGTTGTCCCAAAATAGCCTAACTCCACCTTCTGCTCTACCTTCGCCTCTCCCCAGATGAGAGAGGGGAGCAGGAGAGAGAGGAGCACTCTAACGGGTCGCATAGTCGGTAATACTCTTCAAAAGTTTCTCCATTTTCTGCAAGAGGCTCTCTGGAATATAGTAATTCTCCTTGAACTCCAAGGGAGAGTGGTAGGTGAGAAAGACGCCGCTCTTTTTTTCATAAATATAGATTTTCAGGGGGAGATCGACTCCTATCTTCGGATTTTTCGCCACCAACTCGCTCTCCAATGCGGGGTTGCTGACAAGAATGGAGATAGAAGAGGGGATCTCTACTCCAAACTCTTTGGCCCTTTTCCGAAAATCGATGACAGCGGCAGTCTTGAGATTGTGGGATTTGATGGCGTAGATAACTCTAATCAGCGTTTTATAGAAAGAGTACTTGGATTTCTTCATGATAATATGGCACCCAGCCCATAGATTGATATTCATAAGAAAAAATATTATAATCGCAAACCTCATAATAACTTCCTTTTCTTTCTATTTTACCAAGTTTAAGCATTGTTTAGTTAAAATTTTTCTTAAAAAGTCTAAGGTACCGCCATGACCAAATATATCTTTGTTACAGGAGGAGTGCTCAGCTCCCTCGGCAAAGGAATTTCCAGTGCCAGCATCGGAGCCCTCCTCAAAAACAGCGGTCTCGATGTCTCCATTCTGAAAATAGACCCCTACATCAATGTAGACCCTGGAACGATGAGCCCCTTGGAGCACGGGGAGGTCTTTGTCACAGCAGATGGAGCGGAGACCGACCTCGATTTGGGACACTACGAACGCTTCCTCGATGTGAAACTCTCCAAGCTCAACAATTTCACGACAGGCCAGGTCTATCTCTCCGTTATCACTCGGGAACGGAAAGGGGACTATCTGGGAAAGACGATACAGGTTGTCCCCCATATTGTCGATGAGATCAAACAGCGTATTCGGAAGGCTGGGAAGGGACGGGACCTCCTCATTGTCGAGTTGGGGGGAACGGTGGGAGACATAGAAGGCCTCCCTTTCCTCGAAGCGATACGGGAACTCACCCACGATCTGGGTCCCCACAAAGCCTACAATATCCATGTGACCCTGGTCCCCTACATAGCGGCGGCAGGAGAGCTCAAGACAAAGCCGACCCAGCACAGCGTCCAGGAGCTTCGGCGCATCGGGATCAGTCCCGATATGATTATCGCCCGGTGCGAACGGCCCCTTCCCCACGATGTGCGGGATAAGATAGCCAAGAGTTGCGGTATTCCACTGGAGAGTGTCATCGAAGCGAAAGATGCGGAGACGATCTACAAAGTTCCCCTCAACTTCCTCCGCCAGAATATCCTCTCACCCATCAGCCACCAACTGAAACTGGGAGAGCTGAAGCCCCAAATGGATGAGTGGGACTTCATTGTGAAGAAGATAATCGCCCCCAAAGATGAGGTAACCATCGCCTTCGTCGGAAAATACCTTGGCCTCAAGGAGTCCTATAAATCCCTGACCGAAGCCCTGGTCCATTCGGGAGCCGCCCTGGATAGTCGTGTCAACATCAAATGGGTTGACAGTGAGCTCATCGAGGCCGAAGGGAGTGACCACTTTTTGAAAGATGTAGATGGGGTCCTCGTAGCTGGAGGTTTTGGAGAGCGGGGAGTCCAAGGGAAGATCGAGGCTATCAGATATGCTCGGGAACATAGAATTCCCTATCTCGGCATCTGCCTCGGTATGCAGTTGAGTATTATCGAATTTGCACGGAATGTCCTCGGAGTGAAGGATGCCAACTCCATGGAGTTCGATCCCCAGACTCCCCACCCATTTATCTACCTCATAGATGAGTTCATCGACCAGTCAGGTCAGAAACAGATACGGACCCACAAATCTCCCATGGGGGGAACAATGAGACTGGGAGAGTATGCCTGCACAGTGCGGGAAGGTACAAAGCTTTGGGAAGCCTATGATCGAGCTCAAACCATCTACGAACGCCACCGCCACAGGTACGAAGCCAATCCCAAATACCGCTCCATGCTGGAATCTAAAGGTATGATTGTGAGCGGTGAGAGTGGAGAGGGGCTCATTGAGGCTGTGGAGATTGAGGACCACCCCTGGTTTGTCGGAGTCCAATTCCATCCTGAATTCACATCGCACCTCCAGAAACCCAACCCCCTCATCACAGCTTTCATCAGAAAAGCGCTCAAGGGCTGATGGTCAGACTGACAAAAGAGAGCCTCTATGAACTTTTGAAGAGTCGGTTTCCAGAGGGGTTCCTCAAGTTGAGGGAGCTCCCAGACCCCAAGGAGTTCAAAGACCTCCAGAAAGCGGCACGGCGTATAGCCGACGCTATCCGAAGGGGAGAGAAGATCGCCATTATTGGAGATTACGATGTCGATGGAGTGGTCTCTTCGGTACTCATGCAGGAGTTTTTCGACGCCGTCGGCCACAGGGTCACCATCGAAATTCCCAACCGCTTCAGGGATGGCTACGGGATCAACAGCAAAATTGTTGATAGGATCGAGGCCGATCTCATTATCACCGTGGATAACGGAATTGGTGCCCACGACGCCGCCCAACGGTGTAGAGAGAGGGGAATAGATCTCATCATTACCGACCACCATACCCCTCCCGAGATACTTCCAGAAGCCTATGCCATTGTCAACCCGAAACAGCAGGGGTGCTCCTTTCCCTACAGCGAGATCTGCGGTGCCCAAGTGGCATGGTTCCTCACAGCCCAACTCAAAAGGGAGCTCTCCCTCAATTTCGACCTCAAACGCTCCCTCGACCTCGTGGCCCTCGCCATTGTAGCCGATGTTATGCCCCTTCGCCACATCAACCGCTCCCTGGTCCAAGCGGGACTCCAGATGGTAGAGAGGAGCCACCGTCCAGCGATCCGTTTCCTGAGGGACAGCTTGAAAAAAAATAGAATAGGGAGTGACGATCTCGCCTTTGGAATTGCTCCCATTATCAACAGTGCGGGAAGAATGGAAGATGCCCGAATAGCCTTTGACTTCCTCCTCTCCAAGGACCTCTTCGAGGCCTCCATCTACTACTCCCGTCTCCTCGCCCTCAATGCCGAGAGGAGAGCGGAGGAGAGGAGAGTCTTGGAGGAGGCCAGAAGATCGGTAGGGGAAGAGAGGGTCATTGTCGCCGTGGGAGACGACTGGAACGAAGGGGTGGTCGGTATAGTGGCGGCCCGACTGGCTGAAGAGTATGGCAGACCCGCAATTGTACTGACCAAGAGCAGAGAGGGGTATCTCAAAGGGAGCGGAAGGAGTCCCGACGGAGTAGATCTCTACGCTCTCCTCCACGGAACGAAGGATCTCCTCATCGGCTTTGGGGGTCATAAAAAAGCCGCCGGAGTCTCCCTCGATCCTCTCCATCTAGAGACTTTCCGCAAAGAGTTGGAGGGGCTCGCCGCCAATCTCCACGGGGAGTGCGGGGGAGAAGATCCCCACATTCTTGGAGAGCTCCCCTTCCAAGAGGTGGACTGGGAGCTCATCGACATTCTCCAGCAGTTCGCCCCCTACGGTGAGGGAAATCCCCTTCCCAAATTTTTGGCCCGGGAAGTTGAGGTTCTGGAGTGGAGGGAGGTTGGAGAGAAGGGGGAACATCTCCTCTTGACACTCCGCCAGAATGGAGTGGTCTTCAAAGGAATTTTTTTCAGGAGCACCTACCATCAACGGCCTCCGAAGGTTGACATTGTCTATCATCCTGCCCGAAACGAGTTTAACAATAGCGTCAATATCCAGCTCTTCATCAGCGAAATCAGATAGGGTTTTGGATTTTGAGCTTTTTTTTGTTACCATATAAAAATTAGTGAAGTGGCCAATAAACAGATCTTAACTACAGGAGAGTACGATGGATAAGAAAAAGCTCACATTCGCCCAAGAGGTCATCGAGGAAACATTGAGGAGCGAGGGACTTTCTCGCCGTGACGCTTTGAAATTGATGGGGGTGGGAAGTGCGGCACTCCTCACCGGTGGATCGCTGGCAACACCTCCCGAAGCCAACGCAGGTCCCAGTAGCGATAAGAAGGCGACCATCGTTATAGTTGGAGGGGGAGCAGGAGGTATTATGGCCCTCGCCCGACTGAGAAGGGCGGCGCCTAACGCAAAGATCATCTTGATCGCTCCCAATGAGATCCATCTCTACCAGCCCGGTCAGGTCTTCATGGCGGCGGGTCTCTACAAAGCCGAAGAGATCAAGAGATACAACAAAGATTTTATTCCGGACGGAGTCCAATGGATCAAGGCGAAGGTAGCGGAATTTGATCCCGACAAGAACCAGGTTATTACCGACACAGGTCAGAAGATAGGGTACGATTTCCTCGTCGTCGCTGTGGGGATCTCCTACCAGTACGATCAGATTGAGGGGCTTACTCTGGATCTCCTTGGAAAGAACGGGATCAGCAGTGTTTACCTCAACAATCCCGAGACAGGAAGTGTAAAAGGGGGAGAGATCACCTGGGAGTGGTTCAAACTCATGAGAGCGGCGGCGGAGAAGGCAACCAAAGAGAACCCGATTCAGGTTATCTGCACCCAGCCAGCAACTCCGATTAAGTGTGGGGGAGCTCCCCAGAAAATTCTCTACCTCTCTGACGACTTTTTGAGGGGAAATGGCCCCATCGGAGGAGCAGATGTCCATCAAAACGCTAAATTCTACTTCACGAAAGGGAAGGGAACCAAGCTCTTCGGCGTTCCAGAGTACAACGAAACCCTCTCCAAGCGGGTCCAACCCATGTACGGCAATATCGAAAACAAGTGGGACCATAACCTTGTCAAGATAGACCCCAAGAAGAAGATCGCCACATTCCACCACACCTACTATGTGAAAGGGAAGTGGGATCCCGACCTGGAAGAGTATGAGATGATCAAAAAGGAGAGGATGGTCGAGCTCCCCTATGACTTCATCCATATCGTCCCCCCAATGACAGCCGCCAATGAGTTCAAGAGCTCACCGCTCGCCTGGCAAAAGGGGAGTGCAAAGGGATGGATGGAAGCCGATCGGTACACTCTCCAACACCGCCGCTATAAAAATGTCTTCGGTATCGGCGATGTTCTCGGTATTCCAAAAGGGAAGACAGGGGGAAGTGCCCGCCACCATGGACCGATTATGACCCAGAACCTCATCGATGTCATGAACGGGAAAGAGCCGAAGGCACAATTTGACGGCTATACCGTCTGCCCCCTCAAAACCCAGTACGGTAGAATTATGTTGGCAGAATTCAACTACGACGGTCCAGCTCCATCCTTCCCCTTCCTCGATCCTGCAGAACCCCGCTGGATCTGGTGGGCCTTCGACCTCTACATGCTCAAACCGATGTACTGGAACCTCATGCTCAGAGGACTCATGTAATCTCCGGGGCTTCTGCCCCGTCATTGAAGAAAAGGGAGGGGAATGGGAAAGATAGTCAAGAGGGAGCTCTTTGTATTCTTCGTCCTTTTTCTACTCCTCGCCCTCTCCATGCACTACAAGGAGTGGATCTCCCATCCTGTCCAACATATTGAAAACCTGCCCCAAAGCCCCTTTGGACCCCTGCACCCACTTCTCTTTACTCTCTTCTTCTATATCCTCGTTCTCGTGGTGAGGGTGGCAATCCATTGGGCTCGAAAGTTTCAGAGGAGACGGAAACTATAGGAAGCTCTCCCTCAAAATCCTCTTACCGAGCTCCACCCCAGGCTGATTGTAGGCATCTATGCCGAGGGCGAGGGCTGTAGCCGATGTGAGGAGCTCGAAGTAGAATATGAGCTCTCCTACGGCTCTCTCCTCTATTCTCTCTATCTCGATGAGGTCGTTGGGCACTTGGGAGCGGGTCAAGGCCTCCCTCGTCGCATCGCACTCCCTATTGAGGAGGGTAGAGAGGGTGGACCCATTGACAAAATCGGATCGGTCCAGATGGGGGAGATGGAGGTCGGGGATCTCCAGATCGGTATTGAAATGGCCCACTTTGAGGAAGGTGACCGTCTTATCCCGAGGCCCCTCGATGAGAAGCTGGAGGAAGGAGTGCTGATCTATAGTTCCCAGGAGGCCGACAGGAGTCAATCCCACCCCTTCACCCCCCCTCCTCTTTCCCAGAGACTCCCCCCAGAGTTGCACATACCACTTGGTAAACTCTTCGAGCTCGCTGGCATAGCTAAAGAGGACATTGATAGGGTACCTCCTGGCATTGAGGGAGTAGAAGAGGGCCTTATGGAGGAGATGATCCTCCTCCCTTCTGAAGAAGCGGTCACGGAACTCCCCCGCCCCCTCCAGGAGATGGAGGGTATCGAGACCTGCCAGGGTAAGGGGAACAATACCGACGGAACTCAAAACGGAAAATCTCCCCCCCACCTCCTTGGGGATATGGAAGGAGCGGAGTCCGTAGGTAGCCGCAAATCTGTCGAGGGGGGAGCCCTCCTCTGTGATGGTCCAGATATTGGGAGCCCCCTCCAGCTGGAGATCGAGGGTTTTCAGGAGAATTTTGAAGATAGTCAGGGTCTCTATGGTCGTCCCCGACTTGGAAACAACGAGGAAGAGGGAGGATTGGGGGTCGATCCCCTCCAACTTCCCGCCCAAATCTACAGGGTCGGGGTTCTCCAAAAAGACGATCTCCTTGGAGAGTCTCTCTCTGAAAAGGGCGGAGAGAGCCTTGGGCCCCAAGGAAGAGCCTCCTATACCGATATGGACAATGGTCGTAAAAGTGAACTCCTCCCCCTTCAGCTCCTCAACGAGCCCTCGGGAGCTCTCGGGAAGGGAGTAGTATCCCACCTTCCCCCCTCTCCTCTCCTCTTCAAGTTGGGAAAAGAGGGTATCGACCGATAGAGGTCGGGGTAACCCTTCATACCGAACCATCTACTTCCCTCCATTCTGGCTCCACATCGAGGGGGGGAAAACCGTCGAGGAGCTGATAGGGCCTGAAATTGGTCTTGTAGGCGAAGGAGGGACAGCCGTCCACCCAGTAGCCGAGGTAGATCCATTTCAATTTCAACATCTTGGCCAGATTGATCTGGACCAGGAGGGAGTAGATGCCCAGGGAGAGACGCTGGTAGTCGGGGTCGTAGAAGAAGTAGATGGAACTGATACCATCTTCCAGAATATCAATGAGATCGACTCCGACCAGCTTCCCGTCATGGAAGTAGAGCACCTCCTTCCCAAAATCGTGGGCCCCCACAACAAATTCGCTATAGTAGGTTTCAAGGTCCATTTCAACATATTTCCAGCCGCTCTTCTTCTCCTTGAACTTGTGGAAGCGGTTGTAGAGCTCCACATGGTCAAATGTGAGGGAGGGAGATTGAATGAAGATCTCCGTCTCCCTGTTCCGTTTGACCGCCTTCCTCTGGCTCCTGGTCATGGAGAACCGCTCCACATCGACCCGAATACTCTTACACTCCCTGCATCGGGCACAGATGGGGTGGAAATAGGCGTGTCCAAAACGCCTCCACCCCCTCTTGATGAGGGCTGTCGCCATCTCCTTTGTCGCTTCAGGGAGATAGCGGTAGTGCATACGGGTGGCTCTGTCAGGAAGGTATGGGCACTCATACTCCAGAGTGCAGAACTCGATCGAAGTTGTATTTAAACTCCTCTCCATAGGGGGATTATATCGGAAGAACCCTTATATTTGGGTAATCGAGCCTCTCCCTGAGGGTATGTTCTATCCCGAAGAGGGTCCCCGTCGTAGCGCTGGCACAGCCGACACATGCCCCCATATACCTAATGTAAATATCCACAAACTCCCCATTCTCTTGGACATCGATAACCTCCAAATTTCCTCCATCCAAAACGAGGAATTGGCGGATCCCTTCATCTATCGTCTTCTCGATGAGCTCCTTCTTCTCCTCCAAAGGGAGCTCCTTGAACTCTCTACCCTTATCCATCTCTCCTCCTAAATGGGATAATTTATCTCCGAATTGGCAAAAATATTACACCAGCCCCCCTTAAGATTGGTTTAGAGAAAGAAACTGTTATAAAAGTAGCACTCATCTCTCCCCTTTTGTTATAAAATGGAGTGAAAAAAGGAGGAGCTATGCAGATCGATCAACTATCGAGTATCGACGACCTCTATGTGGTCTGCGAATGTATGGAGGTCACCTATGGGGAGATTGTCAAAGCCATCAGAGAGGGAAACTGCGACCTGGAATCCCTCATGAAGGCGACGGGGGCAGGGACCACATGTGGAAAGTGTCGGAGCAGAGAGAGCGATCCTGCAGATGAACGGGCCATCCATCTCGACGAAATTCTCTCCCTAGCCAAAGGTGAGGGACTCTGTCCGGAAGAGTGATACACTCCCCACGCCTCGGGGCGGGGGGTTCTGCTCTCAAAACGATGGCTACCAAAGGAGAGCTACCCGCCGCCATCTATTCCAAAACCGACCTCTCCACCTCCACATATCTATCACCCCCTCCTCTCACCTAGGGACAGGGTCCCACAGTGAAGTTCGGTAACCTCCAAAGCTGAACTATTTCTGAACCTCCTTGAGTATTAAGAGAGTGTTAAGAATTTTAGGTATAAAATAGATTGAGAAGGGTATATCAAGGAGGCTATTATGAAGTGGTTCAGTAAGGTATTATCACTCATTGCACTCACATTTGTTAGCACCGTCACTGTAACAGGGGAGGTGAAATATGATCTAGAACTTGAAAATACGGAGAGTCTGAGTATCTCCTTCTCCTCTATCCCCTCCCCTCTATACGATCTCCAGAAAATAGGGGAGATAGAGCTCAACGAAGACTTCGCCTTTGCGGCCAAGCTCACCCCCTATGGCGGAGACCTCCTCTACGTTGGATATACGGGGGGCTTCACGATCATCGATGTTTCCCAGAAAGAGGCTCCTCAGATCATCAATGAGCCGCCCATGAGGGCGATCAATATGGAGATAGACTGGGCAGATCGCCTCCTCTTCGCCGCTATGGGAACGGGGGGATTTGGAGTCTATGACATCTCCGATCCTCTCCACCCATCTCAGTTGGTGAAGAGTAGTGTGATGGAAGACCACATGAGTGTCGATATCGCTGGGACCCCCTCCACCTTCTATGTGGCCGATATGTGGTACGGTTTCCACAAATACCGCCTGGTGGAGGGGGAGGATGGGAGTTACAGTTTTGAGAAGGAACTCTCATTTGCCCCATCATACGGGTACGATCCCGACCCTTCCAAAAGAGAAGGAGTACGGGGATTGGAGATGGTCAACGGGGTTATCTACACCATCGATAACAAGAACATTTACGGTTTCAATGAGAATTTCTCCACCTTTCTCACTCTCCCCTTCAATGTGACTACCCCTTCCACCTACTTCAAGGTGATTTCAGAGAGCACATCTTACGAGGTCATCTACAACGGAATTCACAGGGAGAGGATCATTGTCGCCAATCTCGAAGGAGAGAATAAGATCCGCTTCTTCCGAGTGGAGAGAAAGGGTGCTCCCATTTTGTCCAGTACCTATTCAAGCGTCTCCATCAGCACTCCCTCCTTCGATCCCAATCTTACTCCCTCATCAAGTTCCGCCGCTATCATACCTCTAGAGAGGGGAGAGACAGAGAATATTACCACTGTTCCTGAGACCGTCACCCTGGCCAATACTCCGGCACAGATCGCCTATCGTCAAGAGGATAAAAAACTCCTCATCGTCGAAGGGCGGGGGGACCTGTTGGAAGTTGTGGATATAAGCGGCAACTCCCCCCAATCTCTCCACATCTTCTCCCTCCAGCAAGATGTTTTCCCCTCCTTCTTCCCAGCCAATCATGGAGGGATGCACAACCCCATCAAGGATATTGCGGTTTCAGGACCCTACATCTATCTCTTGATGGCCTACTTCGATCAGGAAGATGATACCCATCCCTATGTCCAGAAAGTTGTCATTCTCAAGGACAATGTAACCTATACCGGTCCTGCTCCCTCATCAACTGGCGAGGTAAGCAGTAGCGAGGAGTCCACATCTGCCTCTATCTCCCAATCAAGTAGTAGTGAGGCATCTGCTACCACATCTGCTTCCGCTTCCCAGTCCAGCAGTAGCAGTACCAGTATCAGTTTCAGCTCCCAACCCCTTCTCCCTGAGGGCACAGGGTGTCCCCAATTCCTCGCCAACCTGCTCCATAGAGAGTTCGATGTGAAGGGGTACTTCTACCACTACGGCCCAGGAATTTTCGACTGGCTCTATGTGAGTCAGACCGGACGACTCCTCGCCAAGTTGAAGGGAATGCTCCCCAATGGTAATCTCGACTGGGAGATTCTCACCGACCATGTAGACCATATCGAGCTCAAGTATGAAAATGGAAACGAGTACTTCAAGCTTGTCGGAGTCAATGAAGAGAAGGCTCCCGACTATCTGAAGAATTTGGAGGAAAGCTGGATCAAGGCCCACGGCTTCTTCTTCCACTACGGCCCTGGAGCCTTCGACTGGCTCTATCTGACAACAAGCCGCAAATATCTCGCCAAGTTGGACGGTATGAATGAAGATGGAAGCTTCAAGTGGGTCTTCATCCAAGACTGTCTCTCCAGCTTCGACTTCGACGGAGAGAAAATCTCAATAGGAGGTCTCCAGTAGCGGGACCTCCCTTTTCTGAAAGGAGAACGCCATGAAACGGATCCAAACAGTTCTATCGGGAGCGGTGCTCTCCCTACTCCTCACCACAGCAGGAGTTGGAGGAACTACCTCCGGAGGAGATCCCACCATTCTCCCGTTCCAACCGATCGGGATAATCGATATAGATCACAGTATCCGGACCCTCCTCCCCTACGACAAGGATATTCTCTACGGAGGGGGGAGCCATGGGCTCATCGCCGTTTTGGTAGATGATAAGAGCTCTCCCCAACTCCTCTCCAAGTATGAGTTTCAACCGTGGAAGATCAGATTGGAGAAGGTGATCCAGGACCCCACTTATAGGACAATTCCCAAAAAACTCTACCTGGCCGAGTGGACCGACGGTTTCTCGGCCCTGGAGATCAGCTCAAAGGGGCCCGGATATCTGGAACTTCTGGCTACGGAAAGGTCGATCCCCCATATCTCCTTCGATATAGATTCCGATGGAGAGGGAGGGATTTATGTGGCCGATGGTTGGCACGGAATGAGGAAGTATGAGCTCGTCCCTGTTGAGCCTCCATACGCCTACAAACCTCTCACTAAATACACATTTAAAGAGGTGACCACCTTCCTCCCATCGTACAAATATAAACATGATGATAAACTGCTCGAAGGGTTCCGATGTGTCGAGACTCTGGAAGGTACAATCTACGGGGCCGACAAACACTTTATCTACGCCTTTACAAAGGATTTGAAGCCCCTCTACACAATCCCCTTCCAGATGGATGAGGGGCCTCTCCATATAAAGGTAATCCCCATCGATGAGTATGAGAAAGACCTCCACTACCATGTCAAAATCATCGGTATCAAAAATGATGAACTCTATATCTTCAAGGTAGGTTCCTATGAGACGCCCATTAACTCTTCTTCCTCCTCATTCCCATCATTATCGATCTCTATTCCATCGCTCTCCTCTCTTTCTATCTCTTCCATGGCGCTCCCAGAGGAGAGGGGAACAATAGTCCAATATACCTTTAAACTTGTCGGGAAAATGAGATTGAAGGACGAGGCCATCGACATAGCCTATAAACCGGGAGGGAAACTGTTCGTCATCGAGAAACATAGTATTGAAACAGTCGATGTCAGCGGAGATAAACCCCAACTGCTCTCCGTTTCCCTCCTCGGCTCCATATTCGGAAGCGCTATAGCTGTCGATAGACACTATATCTATGTGGGGGGATATACCAGGACCAGTACCAACTACGATCGAAAAATCTTTATCCTGGAAGATACCACCCCGTCACCAAGTAACTACGGCAGTCTCTCTACCATCTCGGGAGAGGGTTCCCTCAGCTCTGAAGAGAGTAGTTCTTCAGAAGCGAGTGAGGAGATGACCTCTGCAAGCACACTGAGCAGTAGTAGTATGAGCAGTGAGGCATCGGTAAGCAGTTCAGTGATATCCTCTGTCGCCGACTTCCCCGTGATTCCCAATACCGATCCCATCATAGCTGTCGAAAATGAGATCATCGGGGCAGAATCTGTCCCCATCAAAGGGTACTATAAGAAGCACGACTTCAACGGGAACGGGAAGATAGAGTACAACGACTGGGCCTACAAAGCCGTTCCGAGCGGAAGGGTCTACCAGCTCCTCGGTAAACCACCTACATCTGAAAATATCTTCGGCTGGAAAGAGGTCAATGTCTCCGTTGAACCTCCCTACGACTGGTACTTCCTCAAATATGGAGAGGGAA
>JAADDW010000040.1 GCA_013153715.1 Campylobacterota bacterium
GGGGAGCCATAAGATGGATATTGGGAATGGGGCGGAGATAACTCACATCGAAGGCTCCCTGGTGGGTCTCCCCATCCTCTCCGACGATCCCTGCCCGATCGATGGCAAAGACCACCGGCAAATCCATGAGGGCGATGTCGTGGACCACCTGGTCATACCCCCGTTGGAGAAAGGTGGAGTAGATGGCTACGATCGGCTTGAACCCCTCCTTGGCCAGAGGCCCCATGGAGGTGACGGCATGCTGTTCGGCGATCCCCACATCCCAGAATCTCTCGGGAAACTCCTCGATGAGGGGTTTGAGCCCCGTACCGCTGGGCATGGCGGCGGTAACCCCGACAATCCGCCCATCCTCCCTGGCCGACTCCAGGAGTTTCTTGCTGAAAATAGATGTGGCGCTGGGGCGGGGGCTCTTTTTGAGGGGTTCTCCACTCTCCAGATCGAAGGGACCAACCCCGTGCCAATGTTCATAGTACCCTTCGGCGATCTTGTACCCCTTCCCCTTCAAGGTCTGGGCGTGGACGATGACGGGCTTTCCGAGCCCTTTGGCGATGGTGAGGGTCTCAATGAGGGCCTCCAGATCGTGGCCGTCGATGGGACCGATATATTCGAGCCCCAGCTCTTCGAAGAGGACACCGGGAGTGATGAGGCGCAGGGACTCCTCAAACTTCTTGGCGATATAGGTGGCCGACTCGGGGAGGCCATCCAGGAGCTTCTCCACCCTCTTTTTCATGCTCTGGTAGAAGGGGCCGGCCATCTTCTGGCTCAGATATTTACTGATGGCCCCGATGGGTTTGGCGATGCTCATCTCATTGTCGTTGAGGATGATGACGACTGGGTATTTCCGATCCCCCAACTCATTGAGGGCCTCATAGACCATCCCCGCACTCATGGCCCCATCACCAATGAGGACCACAGGGATCCGATCCTCCCCCTTGAGGGCGATGGCTTTGGCCGCTCCTACCGCCAGGGAGATAGAGGTGGAGCTGTGGCCCGCCACATAGTAGTCGTAGGGGCTCTCGCTGGGTTTGGTGTAGCCGCTGATGCCTCCAAACTGTCGAAGGGTATCGAAGGCCTCCCACCGGTCGGTGAGAAGTTTGTGGGCGTAGGCCTGGTGGCTCACATCGAAGATGAAGGGGTCCCTCTCTGCATTGAAAACATAGTGCATGGCGATGATGAGCTCGACGGCTCCCAGGGTCGAGCTCAGATGGCCTCCATTGCGGCTGACCACCTGGAGAATACGCTCCCTGATCTTTCCGGCGAGCTCTTGGAGCTCTTCAACGCTCTTACCCCGTAGATCGACCATCGAGGAGTTCCCCAAATCTGTCGAAAAAGATAGTGTTCTGCTCTCGGGTTCCAACTGTAATCCTTATCCCATTGATTCCGTAACTGGCAAGATCCCTGATGATCACTCCCCTCTTCAAGAGCTCGTCGGCTATCTGGGTGCTGGAGAGGGAGTTGTCGAAGAGGTAGGTGATGAAGTTTGTATAGCTGTCGATGTAGTCGATCCCCCTCTGGAGGGCGAAGGTGAGATAGCGGTCCATCTCCTGGAAATTCCTCCGGAGAGAGCTCTCCACAAAGTCTGGATCCTCCAGGGCCGCCACGGCGGCGGCCAGGCTCAAGGTGGTCACATTGAAGGGGGGGCGGAGTTTGGAGAGCTCCCTGATAATCTCCCTCCGGGCAATACCGTAACCGACCCGCATCCCCCCCAACCCGTAGGCCTTGGAGAAGGTTCCCAGGTAGAGGACATTGGGGAAGCGGTCGATGAGCTCCTTGGGATCGATCTTCTTGGCAGGATCCTTGTACACAGCATATTCCATATAGGCCCCATCGACGATGACCAGAGGTTCCCGAACCCCCTCAAGGAAGGAGTAGAGAGCCTCCCTATCCACAGCGTCTCCCGTCGGGTTGTTGGGGGTACAGATGTGGACAATGGCCGGATCGTGCTCCCTGACAAGATGGGAGAGCTCATCGAAGTCGTGGCGGTAACAGCTGGTCCTCACCACCTCTGCCCCCTGCTGGGTGGCATAGATGGCGTACATGGCAAAGGTGACTTTGGTCATGAGGACCTTAGTCTGGGGATTGAGGAGGGCTCGGGCCGCAAATTCCAGAACCTGATCGCTCCCTGCACCGATAATGAGCTCCTCCCTCTCCACACCGAAACGGCGGGCGAGCCCCTCCTTGAGGGCGTACATACTGTCATCGGGATAGAGAGAGGCCCGGTGGCTATTCTCCCTAATCGCCTCAAGAGCCTTGGGACTGGCTCCGTAGGGATTCTCATTGGAGGCCAGCTTCACAACCTCACTCTCATCGATACCGAACTCTCTCACCACTAGCTCAATGGGTTTCCCCGCCTCGTAGTTTCTTATCTTCTCCAGTGTAGGATTAAACCTCATCGACCCGATCCTTTACCTTGGCATAGCTTCCGAGCCACTTGATCTCGTGGGGGTGTTTTCGGAGGACCCTCTGGATATGGTCATCGTCGATATGGCCATCGAAATCTATATAGAACCAGTAGTTAAAATCTCTCTGCTGGGCCGGGCGGGATTCGATCTTGGTCAGATTGATCCGCTCGTCGTAGAAATCTTTGAGAAACTCGTAGAGGGCTCCCGGATGGTCTTGAAGTCTGGCGAGAATGGAGGTCTTATCGCTCCCGCTGGCCTGGTTCTTGAAATCGCTCAAGACAATGAAGCGGGTTGTATTGTTGGAGAAATCCTCAATATTCTCAAAGAGGACCGGAAGGTTGTAGAGTTTGGCGGCAATGGTGGAACAGATGGCGGCGCTCCCCGGCTCCTTGGCCGCCAATTTGGCCGCCTTGGCCGTCGACTCCACAGGGATCCACTCGATGGTATCGAGACCGTGCTCAATCAAAAAGTTGCGGCACTGGCCGAAGGCTATATCTTTGGAGTAGATCCGTTTGACGGTCCGGAGACTCTCCTCCAGGGAAGCAAAGGAGTGGTGGATCGGCATGAAGATCTCGGCGACAATGAGGAGATCGCTCTTCCCCAGAAGGTCGAGGGTCTCTCCCACCACTCCGTCGATGGAGTTCTCAATGGGAACGACGCCATATTTGGCCCTCTTGAGCTCTAGCTCCTTGAAGACAGCACCGATGGAGTTGAGGGGGAGATAGTCACTCATAGCCCCGAACCGAGATTCTGCCGCCTGGTGGGTGAAGCTCCCCTCTGGACCCAGATAGGCCACCCGCTCGGGCCGCTCCAGATTACGGGAGACGGCAAATATCTCCAGGAAGATAGCCTCTATCGCACTCTCCGTCAAGGGGCCTGGATTCTTCTCCTTCAATCTGTTGAGAATCTCTATCTCCCGTTCCGGACGGTAGATGGGAGCCCCTGTCTTGTTCTTCAGCTCCCCCACCTTTTTGACCACCTCCATCCGCTCATTGAGAAGTTTCAGAATGGTATCGTCGATCTCATCTATCCGCCTTCTCAACTCTTCCAACTTCATCTCAACTCCTTTGCCACCTCGCCGATGGAGGGGTAGATTCGGTCCGGATACTCCTCAGGCTTCAGCTGGAGCTCCTGGATATTGCGGATCTTCCCGCTCAGGACGAGGATTGTCTCCATGCCGAGGGCCTTGGCTCCCAGAAGATCCCCCCTCAAATCGTCACTGATTATGGTGACCTGGCTGAAATCTTCTCCCCCTATCTTCTCCAGAGCCTTCCTATAGAAGAGGGGGCTGGGCTTGCCCACCACCTCCCCTCCAACTCCGGTAGCAAACTGGAACATGGCCAGGAGAGCCCCGACCCCCGGGTACCTCCTCTCCCCGTGGACGTAGAGGGAGGTTCCGTGCATACCGATGAGTCGAGCCCCGTTGAGGAGATACTCATCTATCTCCCCGAACTCCTGGAAGGTGTAGTCATCACGGACGCTGAGGACCACCGCTTCGGGATCCCCATACTCCAATTTATACCCCATCTCCTCTAGAGTCTCCAGGAAACCCTTGACCCCGTAGGCGGCCACTCTGGTTGGAGGGAGAACCTCTCCCAAGACCATGAGGGGATCTATGTACCGATCCTCCTCTATCTGGAACCCTTGGGAGCGGAGGTAGGCGAGAAAGTGGGAGCTGGCCCTCTTCGTGTTATTGGTGATGATGAGGTAGGGGATCCCCCTCTCGTTGAGGAGATCGATGAACTCCACCGCTCCGGGAATGGCTCTCTGCTCCCTATCGTCGATGAGGGTCCCCTGGACATCGATGAAAAACATCAGAGAAACCTCACCTCTTTCTCAATCATATATTCAAAACTCTCCCTCTCCCTGATGAGCCGATCCTCTCCCCCCTGGAGGGCCACTTCAGCCGGTCGGGGACGGGAGTTGTAGTTACTGCTCATGACGAAGCCGTAGGCCCCAGCACTCTTGACAACAAGGAGATCCCCATGCTCTGTGGGAGGGAGGAGGCGATCTTTTGCCAGGAAATCCCCACTCTCACAGACAGGTCCCACTACATCGGCCAGACTCTCCTCTCCCCCTCTCCCCACAACCTCAACCTCATGGTAGGCGTTGTAGAGACTGGGGCGGAGGAGATCGTTCATGGCCCCATCGACAATGATGAACCGCTTCTTCGGCGTCCTCTTCTCATAGAGGACCTGGGTCAGGAAGACCCCCGCATTACCTACCAGGAAACGGCCCGGCTCACAGACAATGGTCATATCTGTCCCCCTCAGCGTCGAGAGAATGGCCTGGGCGTAGTCGTAGGGTTCAATAGGCTCCTCATCTCTGTACCGAATTCCGAGACCGCCCCCCACATCGAAGAACTTAATCTCAATCTCGATCCCCTGGAGCTGGCGGACCAGATCGGCCACAAGGGCACTAGCCTCCCTGATGGGCTCCAGCTCCGTCAACTGGCTCCCGATGTGGAAATGGATGGCTACAGGCTCCACCCATCGGCTCCTCTTGGCCCTCATATAAATCTTCTTGGCCTCCTCAATATCGACCCCAAACTTGTTCTCACTCAACCCTGTCGAGATGTAGGGGTGGGTTTTGGGATCGATATTGGGATTGACCCGGACGCCGATTCGCATCGCTCTCCCCAGCTCTTCGGCAATATCCTGGACCCTCTCAAACTCCCCCTCACTCTCGATATTGATGTAGAGAATATCCCTCTCAATGGCCTCGGCGATCTCATCGTCCCGCTTCCCGACGCCGCTGAAGATAACCTTGTAGTGGGGAATTCCTGCCAGAAGGGCTCTCCGAACCTCTCCAATACTGACACAATCGGCTCCACTCCCCAGCTCCCCGAGGAATTTGAGGAGGGAGAGGTTGGAATTGGCTTTGACGGCATAGGCGATCAGAGATTTCCTCGCCTTGAAGGCCCCCTTCAACCTCCTATAGTTCTCACCGATACGGTCAAAATCGTAGATGTAGAGGGGTGTCCCGTACCTCTCGGCCAGCTCTCGATATTCCATTGCATTCCCTGAAGTTTTTGCTCTATCTTAACAAAAATTTGGTTAAAACTTTTTATAGAGCCAGAAGGCCGTAACAGCGAGGAGGGCCATAGGGAGGAGAATGGCGATCTCCGGGAGAATTGTCTGGTTGAAGGCCAACTTTGTCAGCATGAAGAGGACCCCCCAGAGAATGAGGGAGAAGAGAATGGCCCCAAAGACGAAGAGATTGAGATTGGCGAGACGGGCACTGACAGGGACGAAGTAGAAGATGATGATCATGACGAGGGGGGCAAAGAAGGGGAAGAAGAGTTGGGAGTAGATGACAGCCCGCAATTTGGCTGTACTCACATGCTGTTTCTGGAGGAGGGTGAGAGCGTAGAGGGCGTCTAGGAGGGAGATGTTGCTCTTTCCCTCGTAAACGCTGTCCAAAATTTTGGGGCGGAACCCGGCCAGTACCGAGAGATCTCTCCTCTCCTCCCGAATCCGATCTCCGAGGTTGTAGATGACGAGGGCGTCCTCTATCTTCCAGACCCCATCCTCAAACTTCGCCTCCTGGGCAAAGACCACCCTCTCAAGGGTGGTCCCCTTTACATCGAAGATCCTCACATCCCTCGCAAGGCGTTGGAGGGGGTAGAGCCTCTTGAAATAGGCGTAGCTGTTATCATATTTGAAGAAGAGATCCTGGGTGGAACTGGTCAGCCCCTGGTACCTCTTGATGTTCTTGGCATACTCGTCGGCGTAGGTGAAGGAGGTGAGGTGGAGGGCTAGATAGAGGAGGGTCAGGCCGACAGCCGTCAGAAAGAGGGGGCGGATAATCTGCTTCCTGCTGTAACCGAGGGAGTAGAAGGCCACCAACTCGTTGGAACGGATCAGATGGAGCTTCAAGGCTATCATGGCGAAGACCACCGTGATAGGCATGAGGACATCGATGGCGTAGAAACTCTTGTAGATGAGGTAGAGGGCCTGGAGGTTGGCCGCCTCTGGGAGGGAGCGCATAGATTGGAGATACTCAAGGGTTACGAAGAAGAGAATGAGAGAGAGGAGGATGAGAAAAAAATACTTCAGATATTCCCGTATGAGAACCTTCGCAGCCACTGCCGCCCTTTTTTGAGTTGATTATACCATAGTTGCCCGCCCCCTCTCCAAACCTCAACTCCCTAGAGCGGGAGATCCCTCATCCTCCCTTCTGGCTATACCGCTCTCTCACATAATCCAGGGAGTTCTGGGTGAGGGCGATGGCCGCCTCTCCAGCCCTCTTCACCACCGATTGGACAGTTTCTAGCTCCTGGGGACCGAAGGGGGAGAGGACATAGTCGGCCACCTCTCCCTTCTCCCTGGGACGGCCAATACCTACCCTAACCCTCATATACTCCTTCCCGATACCTCTGTCTATCGATCGGAGACCGTTGTGTCCCCCACTCCCCCCCCCTTTTTTGAACCTGAGGGCCCCTAGGGGGAGATCTATATCATCATGGATGACGATGGTCCTCTCTGGATCGATCTTGTAGAATTGGGCCACAGCTTGGAGACTCTCCCCACTCCTGTTCATGAAGGTGAGAGGTTTGAGGAGGAGTATGGGACCGGCTCTGTAGAGCTCCCCCTTGAAGGAGGAGCTGGAGATTGGAAGGGGCTGGAGCTCCTCGATAATCTCATCGAGGACAAGAAAACCCACATTGTGTCGGGTGAAGCGGTACTCTTCCCCAGGATTTCCCAGCCCGACAATGAGATACATTACTTCGCTTTAACAACTCCTACCACAGCGACATGGTCAGGAGTCATATGTTCCACACCTTCAGGGAGTTCAATATCCCGTATGAGAATGGTATCCCCCACATCGAGATTGGTCACATCGAGGGTGATGCTGTCCGGGATATTTTCGATGGCCCCCTTCACCTTTATTCTCCTTTTGGAGACAATGAGGACCCCCTTATTCTTGAGCCCTATCGGTGTTCCCACAACCTTGATGGGAACCATGTAATAGGTGACCACACCCGGTTGAGCCACCATGAGATCGACATGGAGGAGATCGTAGGTGACTGGATCTTTTTGATACTCCTGGACGACGACCTGGAGTTCCTGATCGCCAACTCGAACGGGAAATGCGAGCCCCTCTTTACTCCGGACGGCCCGTATAAACTCCCCCTTCTTGAAGGCGGCATGGATATTTTCCAACCCCTTTCCGTAGATGTTGGCGATGAGATAACCATCCCGGCGGAGCTTCTTGGAGCTACTCTTACCGGTACTCTCTCTCACGATACCTTCTAACATAGTTGGACTCCCTTACCAAGAAATTGAGGGAGTATTATATCCAAAAATGGATAAAAGTCACCTGGTTAGAGCTTCAACTCTATGACCCCTTCACTATCTCCAACGACCTCCTTTTTGCCACGGCTCTTGAGACTATCTTCATACTGCTTGATCTTGAGGGCCAGATCCCCCCTGCTGGAGGCGTTTCTGAGGGCCTCATCCTCATCGATGAGCCCCTCTTTGTACATCTGGAGTATCGCCTGATCGAAGCTCTGCATACCGTAGATCTCTCCCTCCTCCAGAACCTGGGAGATCTCATGCTCCCTCTTCTCCAGAATGAGGTCGTGGACCCGCTCGGTCTTGAAGAGGATCTCCAAGGCGGCCCTCCTCCCCCCACTCTTGGTCTTGAGGAGCCGCTGGGAGACGATGGCCTCCAGAACCGAGGCGAGGACAATCCGAATCCTGTTCTGCTCCTCGGAGGGGAAGACCGAGATGATACGGTTGATGGTCTCCTTGGCGTCCAGGGTGTGGAGGGTTGAGATCACCAGGTGGCCCGTTTCGGCGGCATGGAGGGCCATCTCGATGGTCTCCAAATCCCTCATCTCCCCGACGACAATGATGTCGGGGTCTTCCCGAAGGGCGGCCCTGAGGGCTCGGGCATAGGAGGGGGTATCCTGCCCCAGACTCCTCTGGTTGATGATCGCCCTCTTATTTTTGTGGACGAACTCGACAGGATCCTCTATTGTAATGATATGTTCTGGGCGGGTGGAGTTGATCTCATCTATGAGAGCCGCCATGGTTGTCGATTTACCGCTCCCTGTGATCCCGGTCACCAGAACGAGTCCCCTCTTGAGCTCCGCTATCTTCCGAATACTCTTGGGGAGCCCCAGCTCATCGATACTCCTGATCTCCGTCGGAATGACCCTGAAGACAGCCGAAACTCCATCTATTTGGAAGAAGATATTGAGTCGGAACCTGTAGTTCTCATTGAGGACATAGACTAGGTCTATATCCTTGTTCTCGACCAACTCCTTGAAGCGGCTCCTCGTAAACTCCTTGGCGAAATTGAGGGCCTGCTCCTTGGAGAGCTGGTTCATAGAGATGGGAATAATATCTCCACTGACCCGGGCGTAGATGGGGGAGTTGGCCTTGATATGGAGGTCGCTCCCCCCCAATTTCACAAGCTCATGGAGATAGCGGTCTATGACCGCCTTCATACCAAAATCGTACTCTTTGTAGTTACTCATCTCAACTGAGCTCCTTCAGAATCTCCTGGAAAGCATCTACGAAGGCTCTTAATCCCTCTTCCAGGAGCTGGTCGTAGATCCTCTCCATATCGATGCCATTATCGTTTAGGAGGGAGAAAAATTTATCGATCTCCTCCTCTCCAATGGGGAGTCGGGGCTCTCCAGAACCGCTCTCTATGAAGGATTGGATCGTCTGGAGGGGAGCTGTATTGATGCTGTCGGGGGCCAGGAGCTCCTGAACATAGTAGTAGGGGGGATAATCTCCCCCCTTGACACTGGTACTGGCAAAGAGGGGACGGGTGTTGGGGAGAGCCCGCCCCCTGATGAGGTTGTATATCCGTGCCCCATTCATAATACCGACTCTCCCCTTGAGTTCTTGGGGGAGGAGAGGATCCAGCTTCCGATCGAAACGGCTCACAAAGATACTGAGGACACTCTGGGAGCCGGTGGAGCCGCCCCTCTCATACCCCCTCTCCAAGGCGTCCAGGGCTCTCTCTGCCTGGCGGGGGGAGAAGATGAGGGTTACATTGATAGGGAACCCCTCAGCCGCCAGGGTCTCGATGGCCCTATAGCCGGCCTCTGTGGCTGGGATCTTCACCATCACATTGGGCATACCGATCCTCTCCACAAGACGGCGGGCCTCCTCCACACTTCCTTGGAGATCGTCGTGGAGACGGGGATCGACCTCTATGCTGACAAAACCGTCATCCCCCCGTTCATAGAGGGGGAGGAGGAGAGTGGCCGCCCTCCGAATATCCTCTACGGCCAGAGCCTCATACCGCTCCTTGGCAGGGAGACCCTCCAGCTGGGAGAGTTGCTCCCGATAGGCTGGGGAGGTGAGTATGGCCTCTCTGAAGATGGCCGGATTACTGGTGGCTCCATTGATAATCTTCCGATCGATGAGCTCCTGAAAGGGACCTTCCAGGAAGGACCTCTCGATGAAGTCGATCCAGAGGGAGAAATGGAGATCTTCACGGTACATGACTACCCCTTTTTTGGTCAGAGGGTAGCAGATCAGAATATCGACTACCCTAACTTTTTACTAACATCAAAAACCCCACACCCGAAGGCGGAGGTTTGGAGGTATGCTCAGAGTGGCCTCAACCCCACAGAGTGGTTGACACATCTGCACCGAAGGGGGGAGAGCCTTTAGCTCTCTGCAGAGCCTCCCGCTTTTGAAATAGTTGATCAGGATATTGGCCCGCCCCTTTGATGTCGCATTGAGGAGATAGCCTTGAGCGGATCAAGCCCCCTCTCGGTATGGAGGCAAGGCTCCCCCCTCGGTAGCCATTGTGGATGGCTTGAGTTTGGGGCCGTTACCCTGTCTCTGGATCACTCCTATAGAAAAAATCTCAAGGAGAGGAGGAGAGAGACACTCTCACCCCCAACCACCGCTGGGAATGGCTCCGCTCCACTATGACCGTTTACCAAATCATGCCGTAAAACCCTTACCTTTAGGCATAGTATTATAGGACAAAAGATTTTCGGGAGTTTATTATGCTCCATTTTTGGATAGAAGAAAAGAGGTTGAGATGCCGCATCGGGTAAAATAGTTGGATCTGTCCCCAATACAGAAGACGATGGAGATAAATATCTGTAAGGTCGGGACCAACCTTTTACAGATGGTGGAAGTCTGGCTCTCTGTCGCCAACCATCGCTTCAAAGCCGGAATCCCCCGCCTTGAGGCGAAGGGAGGATTCAAAGATGCCAAACGGTACCGATGAGGTGATCAAATATAACCAATTTTGGTGGAGGCGTCAAGATTTTCCCCTCCAAAGGTTACTACCCGATAACCTCTACAGACTCTCCAGGCCCCTCCACTCCCGATCGGGAGAGTACCGCTGTGAACTACTCCTCATTGAAATGAGGAGCTTCCCGCTTCAACGAGTGCAACCGCACTCTCCACGGGCGTCCGTTCGGGTCGTTCCAACCCT
>JAADDW010000036.1 GCA_013153715.1 Campylobacterota bacterium
CCTCAGTTGTCAGCCCCTCTCCCAAATCCTTGGGAACCCTCTCCAGAGAGAGGTTGAAGCTCTTCTCCCCTACAACCAGGGCGTGCCCCTTGGCTGTGGAGAGATCTACCCTCCCGTTCTCATAGTAGCGGACCTTCATATCGATATGGGAACTCAACTCCTTGAGGATCCGATCCCTCTCGTTGAGGAGAGAGTTCCTCTGCTCCTGGTCCTGGATCAGATCCTTAGGCTGGCTTCCCAAGGCGTTGTTGATCTTGGCCAGGGAGGCGGTGAGCTGGTTGATCTCCTCTACCTCCTGCTCCATTGTCAGATGGAGATTGGACCTCTCATTGTCCAGGGAATCAAATCGGTCCTGGAAGGTGGCCACCAATTTCCTCCCTCCGGCTAGGAGATCCTCCCGGACAGCCATACTCTCTGGCTCATTGACCAGCTGGTTCAGTTTGGAGTAGAACTCATCGAGAACCTCCTCCAGACCGGATCCCAGAGTATCGTTGAAAATCGCCTCCACACCCTCCAGATCGGAAGAGAGCCGGTCGTGAAACATGAAATTCTGGTTCTCCCTCAGATAGCGGTCAAAATAGCGTTGGTCAAAGATTCTCTGGGCCTCGGCGAGATCGACACCGAAACCTGGGGAGAGTTCGGTGAAGACCGGAACCTCCCTGGAGTAGTCTTTGTTATAGACATTGCTGATATTCTTGTTGGTGAGCTCTACCCCCTTCTGAAAGGCGTTGAGTGACTGGGCATTGACCGAGAGAATATTGAAAAGGGACATGGCTAAACCTTTTTATTGAGAAATCCCTCTCTCTTGGTAGTGAGAGATCCATCCTTCGTATACTGGGTCGGCGCACTTACACTATATACCGCATCAAATATCTCGTTGATAAACTCGATATTGTTGATGGCGAGGGCCTTATTTCTCTGGGTGAGCTCATCGATGAGCTCCAGCCGCTCCTTGTAGGGGAGGAGTTCACTCCGGCTATGGTCGGCTATTCTCTTGAAGATCTTCTCCTTCTGGGCGACCAGCTCCAGAATCCTCTGGGCCGCCCCCTTATCTTTGATACTCTCTACAAGGAGTCTATTCTCCTCTTCCAGCAGAGTTTCAAACCTGTCCAGTAGCTGTCCTAATGTTTCCATCTCATTCCACCGTTACTGATTTAGCGAGATTGCGGGGCATATCCACATCGTTGCCCAGCCGAATGGCTATCTCCATGGCGAGGAGTTGGAGTACCACCGCCATCTCAAAATACTCTAACATAGCATGTTTCTGTTTCTCAATCTTCACAAAGTCATCGGCCAGCTCAAAGGGGATGCTGGAGATAGCGCAGATTGTGGCGTCCCGGGCGCTCAGCTCCTCCACATTGGATTTGATCTTCTCATAGAGGAGGTTCCTCGGCATGAGGGCTATAGTGAAGAGCTCCGGATCGGCCAAGGCGATGGGGCCGTGCTTCATCTCTCCGGCAGGATACCCTTCGGCATGGAGGTAGCTGATCTCCTTGAGTTTGAGGGCCCCCTCCAAGGCGAGGGGGTAAAATATATCCCTTCCAATGAAGAAGAAGCCGTGGCCGTGGAGATACCTTTTGGAGAGCCGCTTCAGCCTCTCGTGGAGCTCCCCCCGAACTTTGAGGGCTCCGGGGAGATGGAGGAGGGCGTCGATCTCCCGGAGGAGGGTCTCCTGATCCAACCTCCCCTGGCCCAGGTAGAGGGCCAACATCCAGAGGACCGCTACCTGGGTTGTGAAGGCCTTGGTGCTGGCCACCCCCTTCTCAATTCCTGCCCGGGTCAGAACTGTCGCATCTGCCAACCTCACAATGGAGGAGTTGTCCACATTGCAGATGGCCAGAGTTCGGAGACCAGCCTTCTTGGCCATCTTCAGGGCTTCCAGAGTATCGGCAGTCTCCCCGGATTGACTGATGACGATGAAGAGGGTATCGGGACGGAGGAGGGGCTCCTTGTATCTGAACTCGCTGGCTATCTCGCAGGTTGTCGGAATCTGGGCCAGCCGCTCCATAAGGTAGCTCCCCGTCAGACCTGCATGGTAGCTGGTACCACAGGCACAGATGCGGATGCTCTCTATTCCCTGGAAGAAGCGGGAGTCCAACTCTTCAAACTCGACCCTGTTCTCCTTCACCCTCCCCATCAGAGTCTCACCGATTACATCGCTCTGCTCGTAGATCTCCTTCTCCATGAAGAAGCGGTATCCCCCCTTCTGGGCCAGCTCCTTATTGAGGGTGAGGGGCTGGAAGGTGGGAACCCGCTCCTCTCCCCCTCTGAAGAGTCTGATACTCCCCTTCTGGGCGTAGCCATACTCCCCATCCTCCAGGTAGTAAACCTCCTGGGCGTTCCCTATCAGCGGGGCATCCGAGGAGGCGAAGAAGATCTCCTCTCCATCTCTCCCGATAATGAGGGGGGAGCTCTCCTTTCCGAAGAAGATGGTATCGGGAGCGGCTTTGGTGATGAGGAGAATGGCAAAGGAGCCCCTCAACTTCGATACAGTCCTCTCAAAGGCTTGGAAGGGGTCGGAGGTTCTCTCCAACTCCCTCTCGAAGAGGTGGACGATGACCTCCGTGTCTGTCTGGCTCACAAATTTAGAGGGGTCCAGCTCCTCCTTGAGCTCCTTGAAATTTTCAATAATCCCATTATGGACAACATAGCTGAACTCTCCCATGTGGGGATGGGCGTTGAGCTCCGTCGGCTTTCCATGGGTTGCCCATCGGGTGTGGCCAATACCGACACCGAAGCCGTGGACCACCAGGGAGCTACACTTCTTCTCCAGATTCTCCAGCTTCCCTACAGCCTTGCAGATCTGGAGTTGGGAGCCTTGGAGTATCGCTATACCGGCACTATCATATCCCCTGTACTCCAGCTCCCGCAATCCATCGATGAGGAACCCTTTAATCTCCCTCTGGGAACCGATATACCCAACTATCCCACACATCTCAGACTCCAGTCAGTTTGGTAATGATCGAGTCGATCTTCCTGCACACCCCATCTTCCTTTTCGATGAGAAAGAGATCGTGGACAGTCTGGCGAATGGTATGGACCTTGGCGGTGGCTATATCGACACCAAAATCGTCGAAGACCTTGGCGATATAGGCGAGGAACCCCTTCTGATCCTTTCCAGTGATCTCGATTTGTCCATAGGTTTTGGAGTGTTCGCAGTCGACTTTGATCTTGTCTGGCTCTATTATCGGTTTCTGGATCTCTATTTTAGCCTCCATATCGAAGGAGGCCTCAATGACCTCCTTGACAAACTCCCTGTCGGCCTCTCCCACCTCCTCTCTGAACTCTATCTTGAAATACTTCTTTCCATCAAAGAGTTTGAAGACCTCCATGGAGGCGATGTCGAGGAAGGAGAGCCTCCCCAGGAGATAACCGAGATTGAGGGGGATAGATCGGATAATCTCGATGACCAGGTAGTTCTCATTCTCCACTCTGTAGGAGTAGGTCTCGGTCCTATAGGCCTCTTTGGAGATCTCTATGATCTCATTGATTGTATGTTTGATGAAGAAGAGGTTCGATTCGATGGCCAGAATCTTCTTCTGGAGGGTCTTGGGAAGCTCTTGGAAGGGGCGGCTCTTCTTGAGGCTCTCCTCCCTCTTCATCCGCTTCGCCACCTCATCGATGGCGGCCCTGTGGTTGAAGGCCTCCGAGGCCAGGTGGTAGAGATCCTTGAGGAGTTTGGCGTTGTAGGGGGTGTAGATCTCCCTCCCAACTCCGTTGACATCGGCGTAGGTGAGGATATAGAGCATGTCCAGCCGTTTCTGGTTCTGGAGGGGGGCTATGAAGGAGAAGAGAACTTTCTCATTGTGAATATCCTTGTTGTAGGCTGTCTCCGTCATGGCGGTATGGTGCTTGATGAGGAGGGCCCCCGTCTCCACCAGCTCCTCGGGAAAGCCCAACTTCTTGGCATAGACCCTGAAGAGTTTCGCCCCCACATCGTGGTGTCTCTGTTTCCGCCCCTTGCCGCTGTCGTGGAGGAGAATGGCCAATTTCAGAATGGCCTGTTCATCGGGAGAGAGGGAGTCGTAGAGCCTCTTGATGAAGAGGTCCTCCGCCTTCTCCAGGGCCTCCAAGGATTTGAGGGAGTGGAGGACTACAGGATAGCGGTGGTAGCCGTCAAATTGGGGCATGAACATCACCTTCTTGAGGGGGGGAACCAGATAGGGGAGGAGATCGGCGTCGTAGAAGAGACGGAGGAGGGGGGTGAGCTGATCCTTGTAGTAGATCTCCTTGATCAGCTGGGCCCCCGCCTTGGAGATGGAACGGGGGGAGCGGGCCCTCTTCCCATAGTGGATAAAACTGGGGTCCACTCTGGAGAAGTCGGTGGCTGTCACAACTTTCAGGAGCTCCCTGATGGGGTACTCTTTTATATGGTAGGAGGCGTAGAGGGTCTTATTGCACCTGTAGATCTTGGGGGCCACCCTCTTGGATCGGAGGAGGGGGATACTCTCCCTCTCGAAGAGATAGGGGCGGGCCAATTTCTTGACGAAGATCTGGGAGAAGAGGTCGATTGTGTGCATCGCCTGGAGAGTCTTGGTTACAAGGGTCTGCTGTCTCTTGGAGACATCTCTCCCCTTGATAGCCAGAAGGTCGGCCACATCGGGGATATACTGGAGGAGGAGGCGGTCCTCCTTCTTTCCAGCGGCAATGTGGAGGGCGACCCGAACCTTGAAGAGCCACTCCAGGGCGATCCGATACCCTCTATATTCCTCATCGCTGAAGAGCTCCCCCCGCAAATCTTTGAGAGAGTGGATACCGTAGATCACATTGGCGATCCAGTAGAGGAGGTTGCTGTCCCGCAACCCTCCGACCCCCTCTTTGATGTGGGGCTCCATGGCTAAAGGGTACTTCTCCCTCCGGAGATTGGATTCCGCTATTTTGGTGAGGATAAACTCCTTCCTCCCCTCCTCCCGTATCTCCGAGAGGGCCCCTTCCACCTTGAACCAGAGAAACTTACTCCCACAGATGAAGCGGGACTCCAGGAAGGCTGTCTTGATTGTAATATCCTCCCTTGCCGCCTCCCTGAGCTCCCTGAGGTTATGGACCCTATGTCCCAACTTCAGATTGCTATCCCAGATGATGTAGAGTATCTTCTCTATGATCTCCTTGACATTGTAGCCGGGGAGATCCTCATAGACAATCATCAGATCTATATCGGAGTAGGGGGCCAGCTGTTCCCTCCCATAGCTTCCCAGGGCGACGAGGGTGAGGGGAATACTGTTGGAGAGGGGGGTGTAGATACCGAAGAGTTTCCGAAGGGCGACCCGATAGATAGAGGTGATGATGGAGTCGATATACCTGGTGTGGCGTACGAGAAACTCCTTTCCCTGGTACCTCTCAAAGAGTCTGTCGATCCCTGTGAAATAGGCTGAAATATAGTGGCGGAGTGCCTTGGAGATCTCCAAGTCGCTGGCCTCTTCCTGGAGTAGCTCCTCAATCTTCTGTTTGAGATCCAATGTGCCCCTTTTTTAGTATAATTATACAAAAAAGCGGTAGGGTATGGATATTCTGGAGAAGTTGGAGAGGGGAGAGAGAATAGGGTACGAAGAGGGAATTGCCCTCTACGATCTGGATCTCTTCACCTTGGGAAAGTATGCCGATCGGCGGCGGAAGGGGCTCTACGGAAGGAAGAGCTTCTTCAATATCAACCGCCACATCAATCCGACAAATGTCTGTAAAGAGATCTGTAAATTCTGTGCCTTCAGTGCCCATCGAAAGAACCCCAACCCCTATACCATGAGCCACGATGAGATTTTGGGTCTGGTCGAGGAGAGCTATAGGAGAGGGGTCAAGGAGCTCCATATTGTCTCCGCCCATAACGACAGGGTCGGGTTGGATTGGTATATGGGAATTTTTCGGAAGATCAAGGAGCGCTTCCCCGACCTCCATATCAAGGCCCTCACAGCGGCTGAGGTCAACTTCCTAGCCAAGGAGCACCGGCTGGAGTTCGATGAGGTCCTCGATATGATGATCGAGAGTGGGGTCGATAGCATGCCAGGGGGGGGAGCGGAGATCTTCGACGAGGGGATCCGGGCCCAGATCTGCAAGGGGAAGGTGAGTAGTGAAGAGTGGCTCCAGATCCACAGACTCTGGCACCGGCGGGGGAGAAAGAGCAACGCCACAATGCTCTTCGGCCATATCGAGGGGAGGGCGGAGAGGATAGACCATATGCTCCGGCTCCGCCAGCTCCAGGATGAGACCGGAGGGTTCAACGCCTTCATCCCCCTCATCTACCAGAGGGAGAATAACTATCTGAAGGTGGAGGAGTTTGTGACAGGTCAGGAGTATCTGAAGACCATTGCGATAGCCCGAATTCTCCTGGACAACATCCCCCATATCAAGGCCTACTGGGCCACCTCTACCCTCAACCTTGCCCTTGTCGCCCAAGAGTTTGGAGCCGACGACCTGGACGGGACCATAGAGCGGGAGTCTATCCAGAGTGCCGCCGGAGCCGAGAGCCGTAACGGCCTCCCCGTAGAGCAGTTGGTGGGCCTCATCAGGGAGAGCGGATTTATCCCTGTCGAGAGGGATAGCCTCTACAACGAGATCAAGGTATGGGAGTGAGGTACTACAGCTATCGGGAGTTCCTTGAGGATTTTCGGAAGCTCCGTTCAGCCATAGATTTCCCCTTCGATACCATCCTAGCCGTCTCCCGAGGGGGTCTCACACTGGCCCACTTCCTCGCCGAGTACTTCGGAATTCGGAGACTCTATACCGTTACCTCCATCGGGTATGAGGGGAGGAGTAAGTTGGAGGGTCCCGCCATCTCCAAGCTTCCCGACCTCTCTGGGAGTCGGAGAGTGCTGGTAGTCGATGATATTGTCGATAGTGGAGATACCCTGGAGAAACTTCTGGAACTCCTGAGAGACTCCTATCCGGAGATCGAATTCAGGAGTGCCGTCCTCTTCACCAAACCCTCGGCCAAGGTGGAGGCAGACTACTCTGCGGCCACTACAACCGAGTGGATCCAATTTTTCTGGACAAGGGATAGCGATGGTTCTGATGATCGATAACTATGATAGTTTCACCTACAATGTGGTCCAATACTGCTTGGAGCTGGGGGCCAACCTCAAGGTGGTCCGAAATGATGAGATGGAGATAGAGGAGATAGAGAGGCTCAATCCGGAGAAGATCATCATCTCCCCGGGTCCGGGTACTCCCAACGAGGCGGGGATCAGCCTTGAGATCGTCCGCCGATTTGCCGACAGAAAGCCGATACTCGGCATCTGCCTCGGCCACCAGACCATAGCCCAGGCCTTCGGGGGGGAGATTGTCCAGGCGGCCAATATGATGCACGGGAAGACCAGTGAGATTGAGGTGGAGGCCCCCATGGCCCTCTTCGACTCTCTTCCCTCCCGCTTCAGGGCCACCAGATACCACTCCCTTGTAGTCAACAGGGAGAAGATTCCCCCCCTCCTCAAGATCACAGCCCACAGTAGAGATGATAGGGAGATCATGGCCCTCCAGGTTGAGGGGAGACCTATCTTCGGAGTCCAGTTCCACCCCGAATCGATTATGAGTGAGTATGGACATGAGATGTTGGACAACTTCTTGAAGCTATGATCTACCCCTTTCTCCTCCTCTACGGAGGGGTTCTCCTCTACGGAGCGGCCACCCTTGGAATAGGTCCAGGCGAGGCGGTTATCCTCTTCCACAACCCCTTCTACCACCTCCTCTACCAGCTCTTCCCCGGTAGTGAGCTTCTAGTCAGACTCCCGACAATTCTCGTCACCCTCCTCAATATCTACCTCTTCTACCGCCTCGCCCTCAGGGAGCTCCGGAGGAGAGACGATGCCTTCCTGGCCGCAGTTCTCTTTGCCCTCCTCCCTGCCGTTATAGGGAGTGCCGTCGTCATCAACAAGGCCCCCTTCATCATCTTCCTCACCCTCCTCTTCCTCCTCCTCTACACCACCTCTCCCCCCCTCAGCTACCCTCTGGCCCTCCTCATGCTCTTCCTGGATAACTCCTTCGCCACCCTCTTTCTCGGCGTCGCCCTCTACAACCTCTCCAGGAGGAGGGAGGAGGCCCTCTTCTTCGCCGGTCTCTTCATCGCATCCATCGCCCTCTTCGGCTTCGATGTGGGGGGGAAACCGAGGAACTACTTCCTCGACACCTTTGCCACCTTCGCCGCCATCTTCTCCCCCCTCCTCTTCCTCTACTTCTTCTACACCATCTACCGAATCTGGGTCAAAGAGCGGAAGGACCTCATCTGGTTCATCAGTGCTACAGCCTTTCTCTTCTCCCTGGCCCTCTCCTTCAGACAGCGGATCTCCCTCATCGATTTCGCCCCCTTTGCCGTCATCGGGGTCATCCTCATGGTCCGGACCTACAACCACTCCCTCAGGGTGAGGCTCCGCCGATACAAGGGGAGGCTCCGGTTCTACTTCTCTGTTGTCATTGTGACCCTTCTCCTCAACGACCTTCTCCTCCTTTTCAACTCCCTCCTCTTCGATCTCTTCCCCTCCAAAACCAAATATATCTATCCCTATTACGAAGGGAGAATCCTGGCCCAGCTCTTGAAGGAGAGGGGGGTGGACTGCCTCCAAGTCGGTGGGAAGTTGCAGTGGCAACTCCGATTTTATGGTATAGGGGAGTGTAGGGAGTACATACTCTCCCAGAGTGGTCAGGGGGGAGCCATTCCCCTCTTCCTCTACTATCGGGGCCGCCATCTGGCCACCTTCTATGTGTTAAAAGGTAACAGGAAGGGAGAGGAGAAATCTGTAACTAATCGTAATTTCAAGGGAAAATTGGAAGATTGAGTCGAAACTTTCAATTTTTCTCACTATCTTTTAATGGTACAATTATCCAAACTATCTTCAAGGAGAGACGATGGCCCAGAAAGCGATTCGTGAGTACGACGGCAAGAGGCTCTTTGCCAGACATTGGGACACCTACTTCAAAGGTTTGGAGTATCCCTTTGAGAGTGTTCTCGTCACCAGCGGCGAGGAGCTCCTCAAGAAGGCCGAGGAGCCTGGGTATAGCTGGCTCAAGGAGAAACCCCTTGTGGTTAAACCCGATATGCTCTTCGGGAAGAGGGGAAAGAATAATCTGGTACTCTTCAAAATTGAGAAGCCCGGAGATGTGAAACTCCAAGACGCCGCCAAATGGATCGATGAGAAAAGGAGCCAGGAGACAACCCTCCTCTCTGGCCAGAAAGGGGTTCTGACCCACTTTATCGTCGAGCCCTTCACCCCCCACACCCAGGAGGAGGAGTACTACATTGCCGCCACCACCCTCGATGAGAACTACGATGTCCTCTACATGAGTGCCGAAGGGGGAATGGAGGTTGAAGAGAACTGGGATAAGGTGGTTGAGGTCAAAATTCCCATCGACGCCAAAGATGAGGAGATCGACAAGCTCATTGAAGAGAACATCCCCAAAGATATTCCGGCAGACCGGAGGGAGCAGTTTGCCAACTTTGCCAAAGCCTTCTACAAATTCTTCCGAGATCTCAACTTCGCCTATCTGGAGATCAACCCTATCGTCCTCCAGGGGAACAAGGCCTACCTCCTCGATCTCGTCGCCCGTCTCGACGATACAGCCGGCTTCCTGATGAGAGAGAAGTGGGGCGAAATTGAGTTCCCCACCCCCTTCGGTATGCCGGAGCAGTCTCCTGAAGAGAAGGCCATCGCCGAAGCCGATGCTAAGAGCGGTGCCTCCCTCAAATTGACGGTCCTCAACCCCAAAGGGCGCATCTGGACTCTGGTAGCTGGAGGAGGGGCCTCTGTCGTCTATGCCGATACCATCGCCGATCTGGCCGGTGGAGTCGAAGACCTGGCCAACTATGGTGAATACTCTGGCGGTCCGACAACCGACGAGACGCGCTTCTATACCGAAACGGTCCTCGATCTCATGACCAGGGAGAAAGATCCCCAAGGGCGGGACAAGATCCTCATTATCGGAGGAGCCATTGCCAACTTCACCGATGTAGCCAAGACCTTCACCGGAATTATCCAGGCCTTCGAGAAGTATGCCGACAAGATGAAGGATGTGGGAACCCGAATCTATGTGCGCCGGGGAGGACCCAACTATGAAAAGGGACTCAAAGATATTAAAGAGGCGGCCGATCGGCTGGGACTCCCCATTAAGGTCTTCGGACCGGAGACCCATATTACCGACATTGTCCGAATGGCCCTCGAAGACGACAAAGCAAAAGCATAAGGAGTAGATGAATGGGACTTTTCACACGGGATACACAGGCGATCTTCTGGAACAACAACCGCAATGCGATCCA
>JAADDW010000024.1 GCA_013153715.1 Campylobacterota bacterium
TCAACTACTCGGGCATCACCCTCCTATCCTTCCTCTTTTTTTCAAGGGCTTCCTTCCTCTTCTGCTCCATCATGATGGCGTCCCGAAGTTCCTCTTCCCCATCAAATCGGGCTCCGTCCAAGAACTTTGCCGTATCGTCGAACTGCCCCGTTTTTAATCCCCAGAGGAGGGCCGCCAATCCTATTGCTCCAAGAAATGTAGATATACCTATCATGACTGCCAAAACATTACTACTCATCTTCTCCCTCCTTCAGACCTTGAAGAGCTTTATTCTCATGGAGTTGCCCACAACCGTCAGGGAGCTCAAACTCATGGCCAGGGCGGCGAAGAGGGGGTTGACATAGCCCAGAATAGCGGCTGGGACGGCAATAGTATTGTAGAGAAAGGAGAGAGCCAGGTTCTCCTTGATCGCCCGAAATACCCGCCTACTCAACTTCAGGGCCTCGTAAAGTTTTATAGGCTGTTCATCGAGGAGGACCACATCACTCACCGTAATGGCTATATCTGCACCGCTTCCCATGGCAATAGCTATATCGCTCCGGGCCAGAGCGACACTATCATTAATCCCATCTCCTGCCATGACGACTACCTTCCCCTGCTGGTGGAGCCTATCGACATACTCAGCCTTTTCCTGGGGGAGGAGCTGGGCTACATAGTCTATCCCGAGGACCTTGGCTATCTTGGCCGCCACCCTTTCGCTATCTCCCGTGAGCATGATGACATCAATTCCCATCTCCTTTATCTTTGTTACCGCTTCTGGGGCTCGTTCTTTCAACTGGTCGGAGAGTTCGTAGATAGCCACCAACTTTCCATCTATGGCCACGGCAAAGAGGGAGTGATCTCCCCTGTACTCTATCTCAACCCCTCGACTTCGGAGGAATTTGGGGCTCCCAGCAACAACTCTATGGCCCTCCACAACCCCCTCTATTCCCTGGGCCCGTATCTCTTTGAACTCCTCAACAGGAGGAAAATCTTCTATCTGGAGGTAGGTGTAAACTCCCTGGCTGATGGGGTGGTTGGAATTGGCCGTTAGAGCCGCCACCCATCGGGGATCGAATTCTGCCAGCTTCTCCTCTCCCACGACACTAGGTCTCCCTTCGGTTATGGTCCCGGTCTTATCCAGGAGAAGGGTGTTGGCGTGGGCCATGGTCTCCAGAAAGGCCGCCTCCTTGAAGAGGATCCCCCGCTTGGCCGCTTCACCAATCCCGACCAGAGTCGCCATGGGAGTAGCCAGTCCGAGGGCGCAGGGGCAGGCAATGACAACAACACTTACAGCCACAATGAGAGCCCTCTCCAGCTCCCCTGTGTACCAGTACCAGCCGCCAAAGGTGAGGATGGAGAGAATGAGTATTACTGTGCTGAAGTAACCACTTATTCTGTTGGCAAGCCGCTCGATAGTCGGTTTCTTGACTATCGACTCCTCCAGGAGTCGGGCTATCTGACTGATGGTCGAGTCGCTGAAGCTTCTGGTCGCCCTGTACCGAATGACACTATCGAGGAGGAGGGAGCCGCTTACAACCTCATCTCCAACCTCCTTGAAAACGGGCCTGCTCTCCCCTGTGAGACTGCTCTCATCGAAACTCCCAGAGCCACTTGTCACAACCCCATCAATGACCACCTTTTCGCCAGGCTTTATCTCAATGGTATCCCCGACCTCAACACTCTCTACAGGGACCAAACTCTTCTCCCCGTCCCTTACTACTGTCACTTCCGTGGGATAGGAACCTAGAAGCTTGTCGATGGTATCGACAGCCTCCTTTTTGGAGAGGATCTCCAAGTACTTTCCGACCAAGACAAAGGTTATGATCATTGTGACAGAGTCGAAATAGACCTCCCCTCTCCCTGTAACCATGGCCCAGATCGAGTAGAGATAGACAATTGTCGCCCCCGTCGCAACGAGGAGATCCATATTGACAAAGCGGTTTTTGAGTCCGTAGTAGGCCCCTTTGAAAAAGATCCAACCGCTGTAGAAGAGGGTCGGTGTCGCCAAGACAAATTCTGCGATATTGAGTATGTCCTTATATTCCCTCTTCATTCCTGTAAAGAACCCTACATACTGGGCGACGGCTATCCACATAATATTCATTGTGGCGAAGACGGCTACAAGAATTCGAGCGTAATAATCCCGTCTCGCCTTGAGGGCCCTCTCTTCCTGAAGGGTGGGATCGTAGGGATAGGCGTTGTAGCCAATATTTCTAATGGTCTCTATGATTTTGGAGAGCTTGATCTCCTCAGGATCCCAGACCACCCTCGCTTTGTTATTGGAGTAGTTGATCTCCGCCTCAATAACTCCGGGCGTTCTGTGGAGGACCTTCTCATTGAGCCAGACACAGGCCGCACAGTGGATCCCCTCGATAATGAGGCTGATCTCGTTAAATCCGTCCTCCCGCTCCCTGATATATCTCTTCTTGAACCCTTCCAGATCAAATTTCTCCAGGTCTTCCCTTTGGGGTTCCTTGGCTGGCTGGAGCTTCCTATCCCCAAGCTTCTCATAGAAGCTGTCGAGACCCTCCGATTTGAGGAGGTGGTAGATCCCCTGACACCCCTTACAGCAGAAGTACCGATCCCCATCTCGGATCATCACCGATTCATCAAATTCGAGATGGCAGTGGTCGCACCTCACCTTTTGAGACAAAAGAGCCCCCTTTCCCTCTCTTTGTATATCTGGTCATAGGGAGCTAGGAGGCCGTGCATCGCTATGAAGACCCCTGGAGATCGGTTGTAGAGAAGATGGGAGAGGGCCAACATCAGATTTCCAGCCCCCTCGGTGGGATCGATGGAGATGGGGACCATGGCCCCTGTGAAGACAATAGAACGCCCCTCTACTCCGGAGGCTACCACCTGGGCGCTCAGGTCCATAGTATCGGTACCGTGGACAATAACTATTTCCTGTGACGGACTCTCAAGAATGGTTTGAAGGAGGAGGGAGCGGTCCCCCTCGTCCATGTCGAGACTATCCTTGTAGAGAATGCCTCGGACAGGGATCGAGAGTTTGAGGGCATCGAGGACTCTCTCGACCATGCTATTATCTTGGGAAACAACCAGTTCCCCCTTGACAGGATCGTAAACCTTATTAAATGTTCCCCCTGTATTAATAATCTCCACAATCTCCTCCTTTCCTCTGTCAAGAGTGTATAATAACAAAAATTCTTTCTGGAGAGACAATGGGAGAAATGTGGCTCGATGTTGCGGTCCTCTTTCTGTTGGAGTTCTATGAGAGTCAGTGGCAGAGGGGGAAAACGGTGGGGGAGGTGATCGGTCGTGCCTACAGGCGGTACAGAGAAGGAATTTTCTACTTCCTCTTCTCCCACCCCAGCTTCTACTATAGTCTCTATGTGGGATTGAAGTACAACCTGACCAATTTCTGGTTTCTCTCCCTCATCTTTCTCAAATTCATGGATATATCCTACAAACTTACCATTTTCAAGAAGATAGAGGAAGGTAAGGGAGGGGAGGCTCTCCCCCTCCCTCTGGAGACCCCTGTTACACCGATCATGGCCTATCTCAACCTTCTTCTCTATCCCACTTTGCTGGCTTTGGCCCTCCATTCCTAGAGTATTCTCACCGAAATTTTGATAAAATACGGTGTGAAATTTTTCAAAAGGTGATGGAATGGAAATTCAAGCGACCAGAGTCGATAATGCAAATGCGAAAATAGAAGCTAAGATCAGTAAGGAGGAGATTCAGAAGAGAGAGGAGAAGGCCATTAAGAGTCTTGCCAAGGAGTTGAAGATTCCAGGGTTCCGAAAGGGAAAGGTTCCCCCAGCCCTTGTGAGACAGAGGTATGGAGAGAAGGTAGCCCAAGATGTGGAGAGAGAACTCATTCAGGAGGCTATAAACCAAGGATTCAATGACCTCCAGATCAAGAGGGAAGATATGCTGGGTGACCCCCTTTTCACCAAGTTTGAAAAAGGGGAAGAGGGGATAGAGCTGGAGTTGGAGATCGGATTCAGACCCCAGATAGATACTAGTGGCTATGAGGAATTGATCCCCGAGGTCAAGGAACCCGAAGTGAGCGACGAAGAGGTTGAGGAGCGGCTCAAAAAGCTTGTAGAGGCAACAGCCCAGTTTATCGAAAACCCCCGTCGAAAGGTTGCGAAGGAGGGGGATCTGGTTGTTATCGATTTCAAGGGGACTCTGGAAGATGGGACCCCCATCGAGGGAGGGAGTGCAGAGAACTTTGAACTCCTCTTGGGAAGCGGTCAGTTTATTCCAGGCTTTGAGGATCAGATTGTCGGTATGAGGAAAGATGAGACAAGAACGATCAAAGTAACCTTTCCCGAAGACTATCCCAACAAAGAGCTTGCAGGAAAACCTGCCCAGTTCGAGGTGACCCTCAAGGCTATCAAGGAGAAGGAGAAGATAGAGGTCAATGATGAGTTTGCCAAGAGGGTAATGCCCGGAGTGGAAGATGCCAATCTTGAAAAGCTGAGGGAAGAGATCCGTAAGCAGTTGAAGAACGAGAAACTCACAAAGCTCTACAATGATGAACTTAAGCCGAAACTGATTGAGGCTCTGGTCGAAGAGTTTCAATTCGATCTCCCCCAAAACATTGTAGATCAAGAGATCAATGTCCAACTCAACGGGAGAATGGCCTCCATGACCAAGGAGGAGGTGGAAGAGCTTCAGAAAAATAGGGAGAAGCTGGAGGCTCTCAAGGAGGAGATCCGCCCCGAAGCGGAGAAGAGTGTCAAGGCTACATTTATTGTGGATGCTCTGGCCAAGGTGGAGGGTATCGAGGTAGACGATCGAGAAGTGGTCCAGACTATCTACTATGAAGCCCTCCAGATGGGGCGCAATCCCCAGGAGATTTTGGAAGCCTATGAGAAACAGGGACTCCTCCCAGCGGTGAAGATGGCCATGATCGAGGATAAACTCCTCACCCATCTCCTCAATAAGAAATTAGAGAGAGAGGCCGCTTGATGAGCTACTACATTCCCTATGTCATTGAGCGCACAGGGCGGGGAGAGCGGAGCTATGACATCTACTCCCGTCTCCTCAAAGATCGTATCATCATGCTCAGCGGAGAGATCAATGACGCTGTCGCCTCATCCATTGTCGCCCAGCTCCTCTTTCTGGAGGCAGAAGATCCTGACAAGGATATATTCCTCTATATCAACTCTCCAGGGGGGGTGATTACTAGCGGAATGAGTATCTACGACACAATGAACTATATCAAACCCGATGTCTGCACCATCTGTATCGGGCAAGCCGCCAGTATGGGAGCCTTCCTCCTCAGCTCTGGAACCAAAGGGAAGCGGTACGCCCTCCCCCATGCGAGGATCATGATCCACCAACCCTTGGGCGGAGCCCAGGGGCAGGCGACAGATATTGAGATTCAAGCCAAGGAGATTTTGAGACTCAAAAAGATTCTCAATGAGATTCTCGCCCAAAATACGGGACAGAGCGTCAAGAAGATCGCAAAGGATACAGAGAGGGATTTCTTCATGAGTCCCCAAGAGGCCGTGGAGTACGGTCTCATCGACCAGGTTTTGGAAAAAAGTGCTAAATGATCCGCACAATCATCACCTACCCCGATAAGCGACTCTTCCTCAGATCCCAGGAGGTCGAGGATTTTGGAGGGGAGCTCCACACCCTCCTCGACGATATGTATGAGACGATGATAGAGAAAAATGGGATCGGTCTCGCCGCTATTCAGGTTGCCGTTCCAAAACGGGCCCTCATCATCAATCTCCCAGATGAGGAGGGAAATCAGAGACCGGAGGAGCTTCTAGAGCTCATCAATCCCGTTATCCTCGAAGAGAGGGGGAGTCAAGTCTATACTGAAGGGTGTCTCTCTATTCCGGATTACTATAGCGATGTGGAACGGGCAGAATGGGTCAAGGTCCGCTATCAAGACAGATATGGGAAAAGCCATATCCTTGAGGCCGATGGGCTGTTGGCTGTGGCAATTCAGCACGAGATAGACCACCTGGACGGCCACCTCTTCATTGAACGGCTCCCCTATCTGAAGCGGAAAAAGTTTGAAAAAGAGTTTCGGAAGAAGCGGCGGAGTGCTCAGACTACGGTGCGCAGCTCTCCAGGGGGGTAAAGTCCACAAAGTCGATGTGGAACGCTCCTTTACAAGGGGACTTCCCAGTTTCAGTGTCGTCGGACTGGCTGGAAATTCCATTCAAGAGGCGAAGGAGCGGGTCAAATCTGCTCTGGACAGCTGTGGTTTCAAATTTCCCCCAAAACGGATCACCATCAATCTCTCTCCCAGCGACATCAAAAAGAGCGGGAGCCATTTCGATTTGGCTATAGCACTCTCCATCGCCCTAGATGAGAAGATCAGACCCGATGAGAACCTCTATATCTTCGGGGAGTTGGGGCTCGATGGGAGTCTCAAAGATACTGTCTCCCTCTTCCCCATCGTCCTTGATCTGGCATCTACCCAAAAAGTTCGGATCCTCGCCCCTTCGGCCAGTGCCGACAAGCTGGCTCCTATTCCCAATGTAGAACTCTATACTGTAAACCATTTGAGAGAGGCTATCCAGTTCTTCAATGGGAAAGCCCCTCCTCCACTCTCCCCCCGAGCTCTGGATTTTCCGACTCTCCTAGACCGCTACTACTATCAAGAGCTCTATGAGCTCGATTTCAGAGATGTCAAGGGACAGCGCCACGCCTTGAGGGCCGCCCTCATCTCTGCCGCTGGCTGGCATAATATTCTCTTTGAGGGAAGTCCTGGATGTGGAAAGAGTATGATCGCCAAGAGATTGCGATACATTCTCCCTCCCCTGGAACTGAGGGAGATTCTGGAGATAGCCAAGATGGAGGTCCTCGACGGGCGGGAACCCCATTTCACCCCCCTCCGTCCCATGCGCTCCCCCCACCACTCCTCCACCAAGGCCAGCATCTTCGGCGGAGGGAGTAGGGAGGCGAAGCCTGGAGAAGTCGCCTTTGCAAATAAGGGGATACTCTTCTTCGACGAACTGCCCCATTTCAGCAGAGGTGTTCTAGAGGCCTTGAGGGAACCCCTCCAAGAGAGGAGAGTACTCATCTCAAGGGTCAACCAGAAGGTGGAGTATGAGAGCGACTTCATCTTTGTTGCCGCCCAAAATCCCTGTCCCTGCGGTTATCTCCTGAGTAGAAGCCGAGAGTGCAGATGTACAGAACTGGAGATTAAACGGTACAGGAACAGACTCTCCGGACCCCTCCTCGACAGAATTGAACTCTATGTCCAGATGAGCGAGATAGAGGGAGATGAAACCCCCTCAACCTCTTCCCGAGAGCTCCATCAAAGGGTTCGAGAGGCCTTTGTGAGACAGATGGAGCGACAGGGAACCTTCAACGGCAAACTCCAAGAGAGCCAAGTAGAGGAGCACTGTACCCTGACCGACGAGGGTTCGATACTCCTCACAAGGGCTGTTCAGAGATTTGGTCTCTCCCTCCGCCAGGTGAATAATATCAAAAAGGTGGCCCGAACCATCGCAGACCTGGCTGGCCATGAAATTATAGAGAAACAGGATATTTTGGAAGCCCTCGGTTATATCCCAAAGTTTGAACGATAAGTGAACTCCCTGTCTAGACCAAAGATTATGGGGGCTCCTGCTCCGACGGTCGCCTTTCTTAGCACCTCCACAGGCTCTCCAGGCTGTTCCGTCCCTGATAATACAACTTTGAGTATATTCCTTGCCGCATTTATATCTCTATCGTGAGCGGTATGGCAAGAGGGACAAGTCCATCCACTCACTTTTGTATTTCAGAAACTCTACAAATTTAGACCAGCTCACATCGCTTATTGACGATGAGAGGTCCTGGGAAATCAATTGGGCGAGGAGGGTTGAGATCCTCCATAGAATTTTGAAAAGCGCACTTTTCAAAACTAAACACCGTCCAACTCCAACTCCTTCATCTCCCACTCCCCTCCACCTTCTCTAGGATTCTATCTCATCCCGTCTATTCTCATATATCTTTTTCGATGAGCCCTTCGAGAATAATCTGCTTGACACTCCATCGGGCAGGTTTGGGCGGGATAGAGTATTTCTTCAGCTCTCCCTGTAACCCATTTTGAAAACAGGCCCTAAAAACCTCCATCAGATCATCTGCTGGATAGAGAAGAATGAGGTCATGGCGACTCTTATAGAAAAGAGCTATATCAAAATCCCCTCTGTAGAGAACGAAACCATCATGGGAGAAGACCTCTCTCACTCGAAAACCGAAGAGAGACTCTACAATATCACTATAGGGCTTCCCAAAATCGTCCTTCGGAGGAAGATCGGCAATCTCATAGTAGATGGGATCCCCATTGGGAAGTTCTACAAGAAACCGCTCTATCTCCACCTCGTCTACCATTTCGTGTTCTCTTTTGGCAACTTTGACGGGGATCCTATTTTCGCAGTACCGAGTCTTGAGAATAATATTTCCATCTTTTAGATTTATGTGGGCAGGATTACTCTTCCAGATGGAAAAGAGAAATAGTGCGACAACCAGGGCAATAAAGAGAATAGCTACCTTCATTCCACCCCTTTCCCCTCCTACAGCCGAACAGCTCTTTTCCCCATCGGTTCCAGCCTTCTCACCGCAATTCAGGCCAAGACCTTGATCAGAGTCAGGACAGATTCAGCTCCAGGTTTATTGGCTATAATGGTGTACAATTCAATTATATCATCAAGTTGAGGAGAAACTATGGAGATCTTCGACGAAATTAGAAGAGATAGTCTCGTAGGGGTGAAGAAGATCGTCCAGAGATTGGGAGAGAATATAAATGAATTGAAAAATGAGAATGGAGAATCTCCACTTCTCGTAGCCATTAAGAGTGGTGCTTCTCTGGAGCTCTTTGAATTTCTCGTGGAACATGGAGGAGACATTTTTGAGACTGACGAAGAGGGGGTAGGCCTCATAGATGAGGCCATTAGAAAGGGGAGGCTGGATGTTGTGAAATATCTTGTGGATCACGGTATAGACCCCAATACGACAAAGAGAAAATCGGGATTTACCCCTCTCATGGCGGCTATGGCCTACGGAGATGAACCTATAACCCGCTACCTCCTCAAAGAGTGTGGAGTCGATCCAACAATCAGGGATACATTTGATAAAACAGCGGCAGACTATGCCAGAATGACGGGATATGGCCACCTTGTGAAAATCTTGGAAGAGTAGGAAAAGGAGAGAACAGTAACGCACCACAAGAGAATAGCACCTAGCAGATAGATAAATTTTAAATGTACTAGGTAAGCCAGGTAAGAGAGATAGAAGAATTCTAGTGGTTTCCACTAACTATAATGAAGTTGGGGTAGGACTACAATAACTCTACTTGCTATATATCTGCACCGCTGAATGATACATTGCAGTGGGCACTTTTAACTTATCTTGGGACTAAGTAAGATAACTCATAAGGAAAAATAAGAATGAACATACTGGACCTTTTTTGCGGAACCGGGGGTTTCGGAATGGAGCTCGCTGGATTGAAAAGAAAGTGGGCATAGATATATGGAGACCAGCACTTGAGACTTTTAAAAATAACCACCCTTATTCTAAAGACTCATACAAAGTCGAAAAAGAGATAGATTGCCTCATTGGTGGACCCCCTTGCCAGGCTTTCTCAACAGTTGGAAAAAGGGCACTAGATGATAGACGGGCTCTTCTGGTAAAAGAATTTGCGAGAATAGTGAGAGAGATCAAACCCCAGATTTTCGTCTTTGAAAATGTAAAAGGGTTTCCGAGTTTCGCAAAAGGGCAATTATTGAAAGAGATACCAAATATCTTTGATTCATTGGGATATGAAATAGATTACGGTGTACTCAATGCTGTCAATTACGGAGTTCCACAAAATAGAGAGATTTATCATAGTTGGATCTTTAGGCCGAATAAAAGTATCATTACCAAAACCAAATATCAAAAGGCTCTATACCTTTATGGATGCAACCAGCGATTTACCCCCTTTGTCAGCTGGAGAATCTTGCGATAAATACATCACGGAGCCAA
>JAADDW010000043.1 GCA_013153715.1 Campylobacterota bacterium
GCGGGGAGGGTGGGATTCGAACCCACGGTAGGCTCATCACCTACGCCGGTTTTCAAGACCGGTGCGTTCAACCAGCTCCGCCACCTCCCCTTCTTGTGGAGGCGCCACCCGGATTCGAACCGGGGATCAGGGCTTTGCAGGCCCCTGCCTTAGCCACTTGGCTATGGCGCCATAGTGGGGAGAGTGGTGCCCGAGGCCGGACTTGAACCGGCACGGAGAGAACCTCCGAGGGATTTTAAGTCCCTTGCGTCTACCAATTCCGCCACCCGGGCCAAACTCTCTCGGGTGCTGATCTCTCCAACTTCCTACCGTACAACTGGAGCGGGAGACGGGATTCGAACCCGCGACCCCCTCCTTGGCAAGGAGGTGCTCTAGCCCCTGAGCTACTCCCGCATCTTTCGGAGTGAAATTATAACCAAAAAAGATAAAAATGTAAATAGCCCCCATCGGTTTGGGCTGTAGCTTCCGATGGGGAGAGGCCAAGGGCTAGAGACCCGCCCCCAGAGCTCCTAAAATTGCCTCCCCTCTCCCCTCCAATCGGGAGGAGCGGTTAACCGAGGAGCTCCTTGGCTCTGGTCACAATATTCTCCACCGTAAAGCCGTACTCCTTGAAGAGGACATCGGCAGGACCGCTAGCCCCAAAACGGTTCTCCATGGAGATGACAGCATCGGCAAAGCGGTACCACTCCGGTCCACTCCCCGCCTCGATGGCCAAGACCTTCGTCGCCGGATCGAAGACCGTACTGCGATACTCCGGATCCTGTTCGAGGAAGAGCTCCATACAGGGCATACTCACCACATTGGCCATAATCCCCTTCTCCTCCAGGGCACATCCCGCTTTGAGGGCGAGCATCACCTCACTCCCACTGGCGGCAAGGGTGATAGTCGCATTGTCCCGCCTCTTGACGATATACCCCCCTCGGCTCACATCTCCAAAATCCCTGTGGGGCTTCAGGGTCTTCAATTTCTGCCGTGAGAGGGCAAATCCACAGGGTTTCCCACTCTTGAGGGCCACCTTCCAACACTCCACATTTTCGCTGGCATCGGCGGGGCGGAAGGTGTAGAAATTGGGGAGGGCCCTGAAGGTGGTGAGCTGTTCCACAGGTTGGTGTGTGGGACCATCTTCTCCGACACCGATGCTGTCATGGGTCCAGATAAAGTAGTTTTTGAGACCACTGAGGGCCGCTATTCGGACAGCCGCTTTCTGGTAGTCACTGAAGACAAAAAAGGTGGCGTTGAAGGGGATGAAGAGGCCGTAGGCGGCTATAGCGTTGGTTATCGCCCCCATGGCGTGCTCCCGGACGCCGAAATGGAAATTCCGTCCCTTGGGAAAATCGCCCATTCCGTGGAGATAGCTCTTGTTGGAGGGAGCTAGATCGGCACTCCCTCCAAGGAAGCCTGGGAGAGCTTTGGCAATGGCGTTGAGGATCTTTCCGTTGCTCTCTCGGGTTGCCACCATACTCCCCGCCTCAAATCGGGGCCACTCGATCCCCTCTAGGTCGGGATTTTCCAAGAGGCGGAGCATCTCCACCTGTTCCTTGTAGGGGGTCTCGATGAGGAGCTTCCTCCACTCCCGTTCAGCCAGCTCCCCCCTCTCTACGGCACATCGGAAACGGACCAGAACATCTTCCGGAACATAGAACTCCTTGTCCTTTGGAAAGCCGGCCCTCTCCTTGGCACACTGAATATCCTCCTCTCCCAGAGGGGCTCCGTGGGAGTGGGGATCTCCCTCATATTTGCAACTCCCCTTGGCAATAATAGTGTTGGCCTTGATGAGGACAGGTCTCTTTTGCAATTTCGCCCATGTGAGGGCGGCGTCGATCTGCTTGTAGTCATGGCCATCTATCTCGATTGTCGCCCACTTCTGGGCCCGGAACCGTTCGAGGACATCCTCATTCCAGGCGATGGAGGTATCCCCCTCAATGGTGATATGGTTGGAGTCGTAGATCATAATGAGGTTATCCAGCTCAAACCGACCGGCAAGGGCACAGGCCTCATAGCTGATCCCCTCTTCCAAATCCCCATCTCCACAGAGGCAGTAAACCTTGTGGTCTATGATCTTGGCACTCTCGCTGTTGAGGAGCTGGGCGGCATACTTGGCCGCCATGGCCATACCGACGGCATTGGCCACCCCCTGTCCCAGGGGACCTGTCGTCATCTCGACTCCCGGAGTGTGGCCATACTCCGGATGACCCGGAGTCTTGGAGCCAAACTGTCTGAACTCCTTGAGATCCTCTAGAGTGATGTCGTATCCCCAGAGATAGAGGAGGGAGTAGATGAGCCCCGTAGCGTGCCCCCCACTGAATATGAGTCTGTCCCGATTGAGCCATTTGGGATTTTTAGGATTGTGGCGCAGGTGGTGGCTGAGGACGGTGGCCACATCGGCAAGGCCGAGACAGACCCCCGGGTGACCGCTATTCGCCTTCTGAATCATATCGAGGGCCAGAAAGCGGATAGTGTCAGCCATCTTTTTCAGTGTTCTCTCGTCCATCGTCTCCCTTTAATCGTTGGTGTCGGAAGAGGTAACTACCCAAAAGCCTCTCCAGAGGAGGAATGAGGGAGGGGCGGAACCTTTCAAGCCTCCTCTGGAGCTCTTGGGCCAAGAGATCGGCCTCCCTCAAAGCCCCATCGACCCCCAAGAGCTGGGTAAAGCTATTTTTCTCGGTATCGTTCTGGGTTGTCTTTCCCGCCTCTTCAGCCGAGGAGAGGGTATCGATGAGGTCGTCCTGAATCTGGAAGAGGAGTCCCAGATCGATACCGAAATTGTAGAGCTCATCGAGCTCCTCCTGGGGAAGATTGACAATAATCCCTCCCATCTTCAGACTGGCCGCTATCAACTTGGCAGTCTTGTTGATATGGAGCTGGGAGAGTCTCTCCAGATCGAGGGGCCTCCTCTCAAAGTAGCAATCCAAAATCTGTCCGTGGACCATACCGTAGACCCCTCCAGCCAGAGACAACTCCCGAGTCAAGGCGATGCGGGTGTCGGCAGAGAGGGGAGAGGAGGCTATAATGTAAAAGGCGTGGGTGTTGAGGGCATCTCCCACCAGTATGGCTGTCACCTCATCAAACTCCCTGTGGAGGCTCTTCACCCCCCTCCTCAAATCGGCATCGTCCATAGCTGGGAGATCATCGTGGATCAGAGAGTAGGTGTGGAAGAGCTCTACAGCCAGAGCGGGATCGAGGGCGGAGTCTATGAGGAGGGGATCGATACCCTCTACCACACTGAGGAGGAGGAGGGGACGGAAACCCTTTCCCCGGGCCTGGAGCATATAGTTGAGAGCCCTCTCGTAGTGGGGATGGAAGGTCTCAATCTCAATGAGGGAGTTCTGGAGGTGGTTCTGAAAGAGGGCGGTGAGGTCCATATCACCGTTGTCCAAAGAGGTTTCCACTCATCATATTCATGGCCATGCTCTTCCTATTCTCCTCGACCATCTTCAGAACATCGTTTATGGCACTGATGAGGAGAATCTCTAGGGCCTCCCTATCTTCCAGAAGGGAATCGTCAATCTTCACATCGACAATCTCCCCCTTCCCGTTGGCACTCACCTCCACCATTCCTCCACCACTCTTGGCGGAGAAGATTCTCTTCTCACTCTCCTCCTCTATCTGTTTGGCCTTCTCCTGGATCTCCTGGAAGACCTTCCCGATCTCCTGCATATCGATCTTATCAAACATAGCTCTTCCTATGTGTAGCTACCGATCTCGGTAATGGCATTCCTCTCATCTACGAAGACAATGACGGGACTGTAATCCTCCAGCTCCTCCTGACTGTAGTGGGCATAGGCAACAATAATGATCTTATCGCCCGGATGGGCCTTTCTGGCGGCGGCTCCGTTGAGACAGATCTCCCTCTTTCCCCGTTCCCCTCTGATAACATAGGTTTGGAACCGCTCTCCATTGTTGATATTGAGGATCTCCACCTTCTGCCCCACCCTCAATCTGGCCGCCTCCATCAGCTCCTCATCGATGGTGATGGAGCCCACATAGTTGAGATCGGCATCTGTCACGGTGGCCCGGTGGATCTTGCTGTAGAGCATCTCGATAGTCATCTCACCCCGCTCCGCCTGCCATCTTGATCACATCTGCGATACTCATGGGCTCATCCCAATACTCTTTGGGTATGAGATACTCTTCCACAGGAGTACCGCCGATAATGTGCTCCTCAACGATCCTATCGATCCGCTCCCGATTGAGACCGATATACATGTAGTGGCCGGGCTCCACCAGCATAACGGGTCCCAGCTGGCACCTGTTGAGACAGCCCGTCCTGACAGGCTGGACCGCCGCAATAATCCCCTTCTCCATCAGCTTTTGGGCCAGGTACTGGAAGAGCTGTTGGCTCTCCGGATTGTTGGGAGCGACACAGCTCGGTTTCGGAAAGCCCGGAGGGGCGGACTGTTCACACTTGAAGAGGTAGAATGTGGGCTGAGGAATTCCCATTATCACTCCTTAAATCATACAATTTTTCTCTCATTTCTCTCTATTAATGTAACCTGTCGGAACCTACTTTGAGGTTAAAAGTTGAACCTGTACTATTTTACTAAAATTTCTTTTATAAACTCTATATCGCTAAATGGAATTCTCTCTCCCCCAACCTCAATATACTCCTCATCCCCCTTACCGAGGACCAGGAGAATCTCCCCCTCCTTCAGCTCCGAGAGGGCTCTCTCTATCGCCACCCGCCGATCTGGCTCTTTGATGACGGGGAGATCCCTCCCAATCCCCCTGGCTATCTCTTCGATGATCTCCCTCGGATCCTCACTCCTCGGATTGTCACTGGTGAGATAGATCCGTTTGCAGAAACGGGAGGCCACAGCCCCCATCTTTTGCCGCTTCTCCCTGTCCCGATCTCCTCCAGCTCCGAAGAGGGCTACAATCTCCTTAGAAGGAAAGCTCTCGAAGACCTTCTCCATTCCGTCTGGGGTGTGGGCAAAATCCACTATGACCAGAGGGTCGTGGGAGAGGACCTCCATCCGCCCCCTCACCCCTCCAAATCCCGAGACAGCCTGGGCCACCTCCTTGAGGGGACGATCTGTGACCATGTGGACAGCCCCTATGGCCGCCGTCAGGTTGTAGAGATTGAAGAGTCCCATGAGGGGAGAGTGGAAATCCACCATCTCCCTCCCAAACTGGAGAATAGCACTGATACCCCCCTCCAGAGAGTAGGCTGTCACCTTGTAGGTGGCCATCTCCTCCACTCCATAGGTTCTGGCCCCCTTGGGATTGAACTGGATTTTCCTATCATCCCGATTGACCAGCTTGGGGCTCCCGTCTGCCAGGAAGCTATTTTTCGTAGCGATATACCGCTCCATACTCCCATGGTAGTCCAGGTGGTCCTGGGAGATATTTGTAATCACCTTGAGGGAGAAAGGGAGCCCCTCAATCCTCTTCTGGTCGATGGCGTGGGAACTCACCTCCATAACGAAGAATTCCGCACCCCTCTCCTGAGCCAGATAGAGGTGGTAGAGAGTCGTCGCAATAGGTGGAGTTGTATGGCTCTTGGGAGCGACAACCTCATCATCTATCAGAAACCCCCTTGTCCCCTGGAGGGCCGCCCCATACCCCAAATCCTTGAGAATGGAGTATATTGCCGCCGTGGTGGTGGTCTTCCCATTGGTTCCCGTCACCCCCACAATTCTCACCGAGTCCAGGGAGAATCTCTCCACCAGCTCTTGGGGGGTGATCAGCTCCCCACTCCATCCCTGCCGATACCGGGCATTCTGGGCTGTCGCCAGGAGTTTTACCTCCCCTCCAGCCTCTCGGGTATCGTCACTGACTTTCACCCCACCGAACTCATAGATCATGGTTTCAACTTCTTGGAGATCTCCTGGAGTCTCCGATCTGTCGGATAGAGTTTGGAGGCATCCTCCAAGTAGCGGAGAACATGGTCGCTGTAGCCGTGGCGCATGAGGGTATTGATGAAGTCGAAGAGATCCTCCTTCTCGGTGATGATCACCTTGGTACTGAACATAATATCCTCATAGGCCTTCTTGAAATCTCCCCGCTCCTTGACGAAACTCTTAAAATCTTCATAACTTATTCCATCGAGGGATCGCTCATGGGAGAGGACCATCTGGAGTATTTCGCTCTCCAGCTCGTCAAAATCTCTGATCATCTCCATAATGATCTTTTCCGCTTCCCCCTCTCCCTCTTCCTTGAGAACCTGATAGTAGTCGAAGAGTGCCAAGGCCTCCTGCTCATTATCCCCCAACAGGTCGCAGAGCATCACCCCCATCTGGGCCTCCCTATCTTCAGGATCGATGCGGAGAACGGCCAGGTAGTTATCCAGTGCCCTCTGGAAATCCCTCTTCATAAAGGCGTCTGCCGCCTCTCTGAGGAGCTCGTCTCTATCCATCGCTCGCCTGCTGTTCATACTGCATCGCTATCTCCTCCCACTTATCCTCATAGCCGGGGGGGATATTGATCACCTCTATATCGGGGTGAATGTCGATCTTCAACTGCCGCTCCACCCCATATTTGAGGGTATTTCCGCTGGCACTGCACCCGACGCAGGCCCCTCCCAGCTGAACGAAGACCTTTCCATTTCGAACTCCCAAAAGCTTAATATCCCCTCCGTCCAGGGAGAGCATGGGCCGTATCTTTTCGATGCTCTTCTCGACGGCTGGATAGAGATCTTCATCGGTAAATGGAAACATAGCGATCCTTCGATAGATGGTCTTTGGAGTGGAATATATTGGATTTTTGTTTAAAAGTAGATTAAATGGAGGAACTAATTGGAGGGAGAGGAGCCCTCCCCCTGGAGATCAGACAAACTCTATGAAAGCCATAGGGGCACCATCTCCCCGGCGCACTCGGGTTCTGATAATTCGGGTGTACCCCCCTTCCCTCTCCCTATATTTGGGAGCCACCTCATTGATGAGCTTCTTGGTCGCCTCTTTGTCTTGGAGGTGGGCAAAAATGGCCCTGTGGGTGTTGAAGTCGGGATTTCTCGCTTTGGTCACCAGCTTCTCAATATAGCTCCTCAGACTCTTAGCCTTGGCAACTGTGGTCTCTATACGCCCATGCATGATGAGAGATATGGCTAAATTCTTATGGAGCGCCTTCCTATGGGAACTGGTACGCCCCAGCTTTCTATATCCGTGTCTATGTCTCATATCTATCCTTTTCCTTTACCCGTTATTGGCCTTGATTGTCTGAATTCTCTCCAGGAGAGCCTGTTTCCGCTCATCGTCCATAGAGGAGAGATCGACCCCCAGCTCTCCCAATTTCTCATCGATCTCGTCAAGGGATTTCTTACCCAGATTCTTAATACTCTTGAGATCCTTCCGATCCATGAGGAGGAGCTCTCCCACATACTCTATCCCCGCCTTCTCCAGGCAGTTATAGCTTCGGGCACTCAGATCGAGGGTATCGATCTTCCTCAGAAGGACCTGATCCTCCTTGGAGAGGGCGCCGTTACTCTTGGCATCGACAATACTGAGCTCGCTATTGAAAATAGCTATCTGATCCATGAAGACCTTGTAGGCTTCCCTCAAGGCGTCTAGAGGATCGACCTGTCCATCTGTCTCGATGTCGAAGATAATTTTCTCATAGTTGGGATCATCCTCAATGAGGATCTTCTCTATTGTATAGAGAGCCCTCTTCACAGGTGTGAAGAAGGCGTCTAGAGGAATATACCCTTCAGGCAGGAGATCTCTGATCTCCTCGCTGGGGACATATCCGATCCCCTTTCTGAGAATGATGGAGAAGGCCAGGTCTGCATCTTCATTGAGGGAGGCGAGAAAGTGGTCGGGAGTGACCACCTCCACCTTCTCTCCGCTCAAATCGCTCCCAAAAATCTCCTTGGGACCGGTAAAGTGGTACTCCATGGTCAGGGTCTCCAGATCATTCTCCTTCACCTTGAAACGGATTCCCTTGAGGTTGATAATGAATTCGGCTACATCTTGGAGCATACCCCGAACACTATCGAACTCATGGAGCACCCCATCGATCTTGATCCCTATGGGAGCATACCCCGATGTACTGGCGAGTAGTAATCTTCTGAGGGGGTGGGCCACAGAGATCGCATATCCGCTCTCGTAGGGATAGACACTGAGGCGGACATGGTTCTCTTTGACCTTCTCTACCTCGATATGTTGGGGGATCGATGGCGATACTTTGATTTTCTTCATCTGCCTACTCTTTTCACAGGCTATTATTTAGAGTAGAGCTCTACGATGAGACGCTCTTCAACGGGACAATCGATCTCATTTCTCTCCGGAATTCGTGTGAAAATACCGAAAACCTTCTCTTTATCCACATCGACCCATGGGGCGAGTCCGGTCTGGTTGGTCAATTCGATGGCCCTCTGGATCTGGGGATTGTTCTTGCTCTTCTCCCGTATCTCGATTTTCTGTCCAGGTTTAACCCTGTAGGAGGGGATATTGACCCGCTTCCCATCGACGAGAACATGGCCGTGGTTCACCAGTTGCCTCGCAAAGCGGCGAGTTGTGGCAAACCCCATGCGATAGACCACATTGTCCAGCCTCTGCTCCAAGAGCTTCAATAGGTTCTCACCTGTATTCCCCTCCATACGGACAGCCTCTTTGAAGAGGTTCCTAAACTGCTTCTCCAGGACGCCGTACATATATTTGGCCTTCTGTTTCTCCCGAAGCTGGAGTCCATATTCGGAGATTTTGCTCCGTCGCTGTCCATGCTGTCCAGGAGGATAGGGACGCCTTTCGAGGGCGCTCTTTCCTGCCAATCTCCTCTCCCCTTTGAGGGCGAGACTGACTCCCAATCTCCGCTCAATCTTCTCCACGGGACCTGTATATCGTGCCATCTCTTCTCCTACCTACTGAAATTTGGACTCTCGTTGAGGTGTGCCGCTCTCTCCGACAGGTTAAACCCGTCTTCTCTTGGGAGGCCTACAACCGTTATGGGGTAGGGGCGTAATATCCTTGAAGAAGATGACCCGAATACCTTCCACAGCCCCAACGCTTTTGACGGCGGTATCCCGACCGCTTCCAGGTCCTTGGACCTTGATCCCGACCTCCTTGATGCCGTGCTCTTTCGCCTTGTTCATGGCATCTTCCACGGCCTGCTGGGCCGCGAAGGGGGTGGATTTTTTACTCCCTTTGAAGCCGAGGCTTCCCGCACTGCTCCAGGCAATAACATTTCCCATCTCGTCGGTCACCGTTACAACGGTGTTGTTGAATGTTGCGTTAATATAGACCACTCCCCGGGCTATATTCTTCTTGACGACCTTCTTCCTGCTCCCTTTTCTCTTTGCCATCTACCTATCCTTTACTTTGAACCTACGGTCTTTCGCTTACCCTTGCGGGTTCTTGCGTTGGTCTTGGTTCTCTGACCCCGCACAGGGAGCCCCCGTCTATGCCGCAATCCCCGATAGCACCCGATGTCCATGAGAGCCTTTATATCGAGGGCCACCTTTCGGCGGAGATCCCCTTCAACTACATAGTTCTCACGGATATGTCTGTTGATGGCCGCCACCTCATCCTCTGTCAGCTCATAGACCCTCTTATCGTAACTGATACCGACAGCGTCGAGAATCTTTCTCGAAGAGGTCAATCCAATTCCGTAGATGTAGGGGAGTGCATACTCAATTCTCTTGTTCTTTGGAAGATCGACACCTGCAACCCTTGCCATACCCTATCCTTGTCGCTGTTTATGTTTCGGATTGACGCAGATCACTCGGATCACGCCCTTCCGCTTGATAATCTTGCACTTGTCGCACATCTTCTTCACCGATGGTCTCACCTTCATAACAACTCCTTTGACATTTTGCACTTCTCGGCGGCACACCCTAGGCTTGACGAGTCAAATCAAGCCAACCCTTACAAAAGAAGTGCCACTTTTGTAAAGGCTCTTCCCATAGTTCCAAAAAGGGAGAAAATTATACTTAATATCAGCTTAACTTAAGCTTATTTATAGCGGAAAGTGATTCTGCCCTTATCAAGGCTGTAGGGTGTGAGCTCCACCTTCACCCGATCTCCGGGCATAATTTTGATGTAGTGCATCCGCATCTTCCCGGCGATGTGGCAGAGTACCTTATGTCCATTATCCAGCTCCACCCGAAAGGTCGCATTGGGAAGGGCCTCTACAACCTTCCCATCTATCTCAATAACATCATCTTTGGCCATCTCTACTCCTTACTCAAAATTTCTGCCCGTCCCCCAACAATGGCGACGGTGTGCTCGTAGTGACTTCCTCTGAGCCCATCTTGGCTGACCACTGACCACTTGTCCTCCAAAATCTTCGGAGTACCCAGTTTCTGACAGATCATCGGCTCGATGCAGAAGACCATCCCCTCTTTGATCTTGGGACCGCTCTTGGGGGAGCCGTGCTCCAAATAGTTGGGTATCTCCGGCTCTTCGTGGGGTTTCCGCCCGATCCCGTGGCCACAGAAACCGTGGAGAGGTTGGTAGCCCCGGGCAGTGATGAACTCCTCAATGGCGTAGCTCAACTCCTTGAACCGCATACCGACCCGAATGGTATCAATGGCGTAGTAGAGGGTATCCCGGGCGCAGTCGATAAGATCCCTATCCCTCTGGCTGATCTCACCAATCCCGACGGTAATCGCCGCATCTCCAAACCACCCATCTATCTCACTTCCGAGATCGAGGCCGAGAATATCTCCCTCTTGCAATCTGTAATCTGTCGGTATCCCGTGGATAATAACCTCATTGAGGGAGGTGCAGACAGAGGCCGGGAAACCGTAGAGCCCCTTAAAGGAGGGACGGGCTCCCAGGGAGCGGAGGTACTCTTCCCCCGCCCTGTCCAACTCCTTCAGGGAGACTCCGGGTTTACAGAGATCCCGGAGATAGTTGAGGGTTCGGGCCACAGCCTGGCCCGCCTTCCGAAGCTTCTCGATCTCAGCCGGTTTGCGAATGGGAATCGCCATTAGAGACCCACTGCGCTGAGAGTCTCATATCTGCTCATATAGATCTGAGCTTCTATCTTCCGCATGGTATCGAGGGCGACCTGAACGACGATGAGGACAGCCGTTCCCCCAAAATAGAAGGGAACCCCCATAGCCTTGACGAGGATCCACGGCAAGGTGGCGATAACCCCGAGATAGAGGGCTCCCCAGAATGTGAGACGGCTGGCAACCTCATTGAGATATTCAGCTGTCGGTTCACCGGGTCGGACTCCGGGAATAAACCCTCCCTGTCGCTTCAGGTTCTCTGCTATATCCTTGGCGTTGAAGACGATGGATGCGTAGAAGTAGGCGAAGAAGACGACAAGGAAGAACATCAAAATATTGAAGAGATAGCCGTTGGGGTTGAGGAAGTCGGCTATCCGCTGGACAATGGGATTGGTGCTGGATTGGAGAATGGTCGATGGGAACATGAGGATCGCCGATGCAAAGATGGGCGGAATAACCCCACTCAGATTGAGTTTAATGGGGATGTAGTTCATGATCCTCTTCTTCTGGTTTTGCATGAGGACCTTACGGCTGTAGGAGACCGGAACCCTCCGCTCCGCCAACTCCACATAGATAATGAAACCGACGGTGGCCAAAATAATGAGAACGATGACAATGAGAATGAGGAAGTTGAGCTCGCCGGTGTTGACAAGATTGATGGTTCCGGCAATGGCCGCAGGAATTCCGGAGACAATCCCGGCAAAGATGATGAGGCTAATTCCGTTCCCGATGCCCCGCTGGGTAATCTGCTCCCCTATCCACATGAGGATCATGGTTCCGGCTAGCATACTGATAGCCGCAATGGTGATAAATGTGGGGAGATCGATCATAATAGCGCTCTCTCCTCCCCGCCCGGTCAGATGGCTCAAACCGATGGAGACCCCTATGGCCTGAATGAGGGTGATAACTATTGTGGCGTATCGGATAATCTGCATATATTTGGTCATCCCATCCCGCTCCTTCTTCATCTGGGCGAGACTGGGAAATGTGGCGGCCAGGAGCTCCATAATGATGGAAGCGGTGATGTAGGGCATAATACCGAGGGAGATGATGGAGAGTCTCCGGACAGCGTTTCCGCTGAACATATTGAACATGCCCAGGGCATTTCCGGCCTGGGAGTCAAAGAACTCTTTGACCACATCGATATTGACCCCGGGTACGGGGACATAGGCCAGTACCCGGTAGAGGAAGAGGAACCCGAGAGTAATCAGGATCTTATTGACTAATGATCGGTTCATCACTCTCGTCCGCTGTAAGAGATATTCTCATCTTTGATCTTACCGACGATCTCCCTTACTCCTACTCCAATCAGCTTGACTCGCTTCACTCCCTTACCCAATCGGTAAACCTGACGGATTGTCTCAATGGTGATCTCTTCCAGAGCGGCCACCTTCTTAGCCTTATCGACATTGATCACATAGGGCTTTTCGACTTTAGAGTTGAAACCCACCTTGGGTAACCGTCTCTGGAGGGGTTGCTGTCCCCCCTCGAACCCCCTCTTCTCTCTATATCCTGCCCTACTCTTCTGCCCCTTCTGGCCTCGGGTAGCGGTCTTACCCCTGCCGCTTCCCTGACCTCGACCGACTCGCTTCCGCTTCTTGGTGCTTCCCGGTGCTGGTTGGAGGTTGTGTAGTCCCATAGTTATCCTTTAATCCGCTCTAGTGCTTCGATGGTGGCCCTGACCAGTGTGGCCGGATTGTTGGACCCCAAAGATTTGGAGAGAACATCTTTCACCCCTGCCAACTCCAGAACGGGACGGGCGGCACCACCTGCAATCAACCCCGTACCTGGAGCCGCTGGCTTGAGGAGAATCTTGCTGGCATTGTACTTGTGCTCAATATCATGGGCGATTGTTGAGTCTTTGAGGTGGACAGTTGTTATATTCTTGAATGCATTATCGATAGCCTTCCGAATGGCATCGGGTACCTCCTTGGCCTTCCCGATACCGTAGCCGACATGGCCCTTCTTATCTCCTACGACGACAAGGGCGCTAAATCGGAAACGCCGTCCACCCTTGACAACCTTGGTGACACGACCGATGTTGACAACTATCTCGTCGAAATCTTCTCTATTCCACTTTTCCATTGGCTACCTTTAAAATTTAATTCCGTGTTCTCTCAATGTATCTCCGAAAGAGGCCACAACGCCGTGGTAGAGATAACCGTTCCGATCGAAGACGATCACCTCAATCCCCTTGGCCTTCAGCTCATCGGCGAAGGCCGCCGCCACCTTCTTCACATCTTCCTTGTTGGCTTTCAGCCCCATCTTCGCCCCATCGATAGAGGCGAGGGTGTGGCCCCGATCATCATCGATGGCCTGGGCATAAAAGTGTCTGTTGGATCGGAAGACAGAGACTCTGGGGCGCTCCGCCGTTCCCCTGATCTTCCCTCGGACCCTCTTCTTCCTCTTCATCCGGAGCATATTCTTCTTCTTCTGAACACTCTCTCTCATAGAACTCTCCCCTTACTTCTTAGCCGCCTTACCGGCTTTCTGGATAATGACCTCATCAACATACTTGACCCCCTTCTTTTTATAGGGTTCAGGTGGTCTGAAGCTCCTGATCTCTGCGGCAACCTGGCCGACCTTCTGTTTGTCGTGCCCCTTGATGGTAATAATATTTTTCTCGACTGTGATCTGAATTCCGTCTGGAATCGGGTAAAGAATGGGATGGGAAAAACCTAAGAGGAGCTCCAGCTCCTTCCCTTTGATCGCCGCCCTGTAACCGATCCCGTTGATCTCCAACTTCTTCTCGAACCCCTTGGTTACCCCATCTATGGCGTTCTGAGTCAGAGCTCGGTAGGTACCCCAGTAGGCTCGGCTCTGTTTATCCTCTCCGACGGGCTCAAAGATAATTTTACCATCTTCGATCTTCACTTTGACCCGGTCGCCGAACTCCACCTCATTGGAGATATTCCCCTTCTTGGCGATCAGTTTTCCATCTTCTACTTTTACTTCAACTCCAGATGGAATTACCACTGGCTGTTTTCCAATTCTGCTCATTCACACTTCCTTTACACTCTATTTCTAGATCCCCCGCCTGCTCCTACCAGACAGTGCAGAGCACCTCGCCTCCGACACCCTGTCTGTAGGCCTCATCGTTGGGGAGGACACCCTTGTTGGTCGAGACAATAATCACCCCATACCCGTTCTTAAACCTCTTAATATCCTCCTTTCCCCGGTAAATTCGGCGTCCGGGCTTGGAGATTCTCTTGATCTCATTGATGACAGGCTTCTTCTTCTTGCCCACCTCCTCATATTTGAGGACCACATTGATATATTTGCGGGGCCCCTCTTCGACAACTTTATAACTCTCGATATACCCCTTTTCGGCGAGAATCCTCACAATCTCCTCGACAATCTTGGAGTGGATGAGCTGAGTAACTTCCTGACCTCTCATGGAGGCATTTCTAATTCTCGTTATGGAATCGGCTATGAGATCATTTATCATTCTTCTCTCTCCTTCTTCAACTACCAGCTGGACTTCTTCACTCCGGGAAGGAGACCTTCACTCGCCATCTTCCGCAGACAGATTCGACAGAGTCCGAAATCTCTATAGACAGAACGGGGCCTGCCGCAGATCTGACACCGGGTATAGGCCCGTACCTTGAATTTAGGCTTCCGCTTGGCCTTTGCGATCATACTCTTCTTCGCCATTATCTACCACCTTTTGCAAATGGGAATCCGAGGCGCTCCAAAAGTGTATAGGCCTCTTTATCGCTCTCGGTCGTCGTCACAATTGTGATGTTCATACCGTGGGTCTTCATGATATGGTCGTAATCCACCTCAGGAAACATCAGCTGTTCGTCGAGGCCGAAATTGTAGTTCCCCCGACCGTCGAAACCGCTCTTGGGGAGCCCCCTGAAATCCTTAACCCTGGGGAGGGCGATATAGATGAGCTTCTGGAGAAAGTTCCACATACGATCACCCCGGAGAGTCACCTTGACACCGACAGGCATCCCCTCCCTGATCTTGAAGCCGGCCTCACTCTTCCGAGCCCTGGTAATGACGGCCCGCTGTCCCGCAATGAGGCTGATGGTATCCTGAATGTTCTGCATCAATTTACTATCTCTGCTAGCCTCTCCCGCCCCGACACTGATGACAATTTTCTCCAGATTGGGGATGAGCATGGGATTTTTAAGTTCGAGCTCCTCCTTCAGAGCTGGAACCACCTCTCTCTTGTAGATCTCTTTCAATTCCACCGTCATGATGCTCCACCTTCAATTTTTCGGACATTGGAGATGTGAATAGGCATCTCCTTCATGACAAAACCTCCGTTGGGGTTCTGCTCGCTGGGCTTCACAGCCTTTTTCGCCAGCTTACACCCCTCGACGAGGACAGCGTCCCTCTTGGTCAAGACCTTGAGAACGACCCCCTCTTTTCCCTTGTCGTCTCCCGCAATGACGACAACCCGATCACCCTTTTTGATCTTAAACTTCTTCTTTGCCATCAGAGCACCTCCGGAGCGAGAGAGACAATCTTCGTAAATTTCTTATAACGGATCTCCCGGGCGACAGGTCCAAAAATACGGGTCCCAATGGGCTCCTTCTTGTTATCTATGATCACAGCCGCATTATCATCGAACCTGATGAGGGAGCCGTTCTCCCGCTGGATCTCCTTCTTGGTCCGAACAACGACGGCCTTGACAACCTGTCCCTTCTTCACCTTCCCGTTGGGGAGAGCCTTCTTGACGGAGGCGACAATAATATCCCCCACAGAGGCGTACCGTCTCTTGCTTCCCCCCAACACCTTGATAGCCATAATCTCCTTGGCGCCGCTATTGTCGGCAACAGTCAGCCGTGTAAAACTCTGGATCATCACTGGACTCCTGTGGAGAGAATCTGCTTGAGACGGAAGGCCTTCCTCTTGGAGATCGGTCTGCACTCGATGATCCGCACAAGATCTCCGACATTGGCTTCGTTCCGCTCATCATGGACAAGATATTTCTTGAACCGCTTCACAATCTTATGGTATTTGGGGTGCATGATCTTCCGCTCTACAAGGACGCTGATCGTCTTATCACCGCTCTTCTTGACCACCTTTCCCTGTAACTCTCTCTTGTACGCCATTACTCAGCCCTTCTCTTCTCGGCAATAGCCGTTTTGATCCGTGCAATATCTCTCCGAACCTTCCGAATCTCGCTGGTATCCTTGAGCTGGAGAGTCTTCAGCTTCATACGGAGCTCGAAGAGCTCCAACTTCTTCTCCCTGAGCAACTTTTCCAGATCCCCGATGCTCTTCTCAACGATCTCAGTATATTTCATTTTCACTCTCTTGTGTCACAATTTTTGTCTTGAAAGGGAGTTTATACCGTGCAAGGTCGAGGGCTTCCCGGGCCAGACTCTCCTCAACTCCGGCCATCTCGTAGATGATCCGACCGGGTTTGATATTCATGACCCACTTCTCGACTCCACCTTTACCCTTACCCATTCGGGTTTCGAGGGGCTTCTTGGTCAGAGGTTTATCGGGGAAGACTCTGATCCAGATCTTTCCGCTCCTCTTCACCTTACGGGTCATGGCAACCCGGGCCGCTTCGATCTGACGGGAGTCAATTCTCCCATGCTCCAGAGCCTTAATTCCGATAGTTCCGAAGGCCAGAGTGTTCCCCCTGTAGGCCTTCCCTCTGTTCCGCCCCTTCTGTTGCTTCCTGTACTTGGTCTTCTTAGGCATCAACATGGTTATCCCCTCCTTCTTGGAGCTCTACGCTTTCTCTCGGTGGGCTCTGGACGGATCCCCTTCTGGAGGACCTCTCCTTTGAAGATCCAGACTTTGACACCGATCACTCCGTAGGTGGTATGGGCCTCGGCAAAGCCGTAATCGATTTTTGCCCTCAATGTGTGGAGGGGAACCCGTCCCTCAAGGTACCACTCTGTTCGGGCCATCTCAGCCCCTCCAAGCCGTCCGGCGACCTGAACCTTGATCCCCTTCACCCCCGCCTTTTGAGCTCCTTGAATGACCTTTTTCATTGCCCGGCGGAAGGCGACCCTTCGCTCCAACTGGGTTGCCACATTCTCGGCGGCCAACTGGGCAGAGGCTTGAGGGCGCTTCTCCTCTTTGATGTTGATATAGACCTCTTTCCCTACCAGCTTCTGGAGCCGCTGTTTCAACTTCTCAATATCGGCCCCCTTCTTCCCGATGATAATTCCGGGGCGGGCCGCCACAATGGTCACCCGAAGTTTCTTGGCTGTCCGTTCAATGATGATATTGCTGATGCCGGCGTAGTAGAGCTCCTTCTTGAGGAACTTCCGGATACGGTAGTCCTCCTCCACCCGCTCCGGCATCCTGTTGTAATCGGGAAACCAGCGGCTATTCCAGTTTCGGTTGATCCCCAGTCTCAGTCCAATCGGATTGACTTTCTGACCCATTAGCTATCCTTCTTCACTTCTGCCACCTCCACATAGATATGGGAGGTCGGTTTGAGAATCCTGCTCGCACGCCCCCTCGCCCGTGGGCGAAACCTCTTGAGATATGGTCCCCTATCGACACGGCATGAGCTGATAACGACCTCTTGAGCCTCATAACCCCCGTTAGCCACAGCACTGGCTATCACCTTGGAAATCACTTTGGCGGCCTTGTGCGGCATAAATTCGAGGGCCGCCAGAGCCTCCTCTGCATTCATTCCCTGGACCTCTCTCGCTATCAGCCTCGCTTTGGTGGGAGAGAGTCGTACAAACCTCAATATAGCTCTGCTCATTGTCAGCCCCTACTTCCCGATTTTCTTCTGAACCGTACCCTTGTGCCCCTTGAAAGTGCGGGTCGGTGCAAATTCACCTAGCTTGAAACCGACATGGTTCTCCGTAATGTAAACAGGGACAAACTGCCGTCCATTGTGGACATTGATTGTGAGTCCGATCATCTCTGGAACGATGGTACTCCTTCGAGACCATGTCTTGATGGGTTTCCTATCTCCACTCTCCTTGGCCTTGAGGACCTTCTTCATGAGATGGTCATCTACAAAAGGACCTTTTTTGATACTTCTCGCCATCTTCCTACCTTATCTCTTTCTTCTCGAAATGATAAATTTGTCACTCGGCTTCTTCCTGCGGGTCTTATACCCTTTAGTCGGCATTCCCCAAGGTGTGACAGGGTGGCCACTGGGACCTGTCTTTCCTTCACCACCACCGTGGGGGTGGTCAACAGGGTTCATAGCCGAACCTCTTGTCTGGGGTCGGATCCCTCTATGTCGGTTTCGACCCGCTTTCCCGATGACAATGTTAATGTACTCTTCGTTCCCCACAACACCGACGGTCGCCATACACTCGCCCAGGATCTTCCTCATCTCCCCGCTGGGGAGGCGGAGGATCACATACTTTCCTTCCCGACCCATAATCTGGGCGTAGGCCCCTGCACTTCGGGCCAGCTGTCCCCCCTTCCCAGGCTTCATCTCGATATTGTGGATAAGGGTACCGACAGGGATATTCTTGAGCTTCATCGCATTTCCAGGGAGAACATCGAGTCCCCCTTCGGCGGCCTCCACACTATCCCCCACCTTCAAACCGCTGGGTTGAATGATGTACCGCTTATCCCCATCTCTATAGACAATGAGGGCAATTCGGCAGTTTCTATAGGGATCATACTCGATGGAGGCCACCCGGCCTGGGACACCAAATTTATTTCGTTTGAAATCGATAATCCTGTAGAGCTTCTTGGCCCCCCCTTCCCTGTGGCGGGAGGTGATACGCCCCTGATTATTCCGCCCCGCACGGGTGGGAAGCTTGACAAGGAGCTTCCGCACACTGGGCTTCGCCGTAATGTCACTGCTGTCCACCGTTGTCATGAAACGGCGGGAAGGTGTGTAGGGTTTGTACTTCTTAATCGCCATCTTCTATCCTTATACCGCTAGACTTTCTATCTTGGCACCCTCAGGAAGCTTGACATAGAACTTTTTATAGTTGTTCCGTCTCCCCTCAATCCCTCTGAACCGCTTCTTCTTCCCCTTCATGCGGAGAGAGTTGATCTTTACGGGGGTTACCCCGAAATACTCCCTCAAAATCTCCTTGAGCTGGTTCTTGGTCACCTTATCGCTGGTCTGGATCACAATGTATCCCTCCTCCTGGAGACCCAAGCTCTTCTCTGTGTAGATGATTGATTTGATGTCGGTAATATCTGCCATCTTAGACCTCTTTTACAATTTTTTCCCAAACAGGTTTCTCGATTACCACAGCTCTAAATGCGGCTACAAGATATGGATTGAGCTCCCTCGCCTCAATGAGATGAGCATTGGGAAGGTTTCTGAAGGCGAGGAATGTCTTCTCATCGGCACTCTCTGTAACGACAAGGAGATCTCGGGCTCCAATCTTCTTAACAAAAGCCGCCGCATCTCGGGTCTTTCCAGACTCAATGGCGATCTTATCGACAATAAAGAGAGCTCCCTGTTCCCCCTTCTCATTGAGGGCAAACTGGAAAGCCTTCCTCTTCTGCTTCTTGTTGATCTTCTGGGTGTAGTTCCTCTCCTTTCGGGGTCCGAAGACCACACCACCTCCAACAAAGAGGGGAGATCTGATGGATCCAGCTCTCGCTCCTCCTCTCCCCTTCTGTTGCCACGGCTTCCGTCCACCGCCTCGAACCTCTCCTCGGGTCTTGGTATGGGCGTTGCCGGCTCGGAGATTGGCCTGGTAAGCCTTCACATAGAGATAGAAGTTATGGGGATTTATTCCCTGAAAGTTCTCTGGAAGAGCCACCTCTCCGGCACTCTCAAGGTTTTGATCCAGTACTACCGCTTTACTCATTTGACAATCCTTATCTTACCGAGTGCTCCGTTGGGTCCAGGAATGGAACCTTTGACAACAAGAATACGATTTTTCGGATCGAAGCTGACCACCTCATTCTGGACAGTCACCTTCTTATTTCCGTAGTGGCCGGGCATCTTCTGTCCCTTCATGATCCGTCCCGGGAACTCACACATACCGACAGAACCGGGAGCCCTATGGAACCGGGAACCGTGGCTGTCGGGACCGCCGGCAAAGTTCCACCGCTTCACGACCCCTGTAAAGCCCCGTCCCTTGGATTTAAAACTGCTCTTGACCCTCTTAGCCTCTTTGAGGGGCTCCAGATCAATATCGCCGGCCTCCCTGTTGTTCACCTTGAGGGTGACAAAGCGGTTGAAGTTCCGCTCCAAACCGTACTTCTTCTGCTGGCCCCCGATGGCCTTGTTCCACCTCTTCCCGTGGCTGTATGCGACAATGGCCTTTCCATCGTCCAACAACTCGCATACCTTGGCCTCCTTCACCTTCAGCAGTGTCACCGGAAGGCTCGGTATGCCTATGGTTCTACTCATTCCGATCTTCTCTACAATGAACTCCATCTATCTCCCCTTACTCACCCATTGACCTAACTTCGACATCGACCTCTGGCGCCAGATCCAACTTCATGAGGGAATCGACTGTATCCGGCGTGGCCGATACAATGTCGATGAGCCGTGAGTGGATTCTGATCTCAAACTGCTCCCGAGAATCCTTGTTAATGTGCGGAGATCGGAGGACTGTATACTTCCTGATCTTCGTGGGCAGAGGAATAGGTCCCCTGATCTCCGCTCCTGTCCTCTTGACAGCCTCGACAATCGCCGACACACTCCGATCCAGTACCCTGTGATCATAAGCTCGCAGCTTCAATCGTATCTTTTCCATAAATTCCCTTCAGAAAGAACTTGGTCTCCAATGGGACCTATTTTGGAGCATGAATTATAGAACAAGCTCTGGGTAAAATCAAGTTTTTTCGGTAAAATGGGCCAAAAATGTTTCCTTCTCAAAAGGAAAGAAATGGGTATCCTCGAACTCTTCTACCACTCCGACAGAGGGGATGGGAGAATTCTCCCTCGGAAGAGAGCTCTCCCCCCCTCTCCAAAGCTCCTGGTCAAGGGGCCCCGCTACTGCGGAAAGTGGGCCCTCATCAGAGATAGTGCCCGAAACCTCCTTCCGCCCGAGAGGACCCTCTTCATCGACACCAGGGATCTGCGGTTCGATAGGGGGGAGGTGGAGAGTCGGCTCCCCCAATTTGTCGAGAAGGAAGGGATAGAGCTCCTCTGTATTCGGGACTACGACGGGAGTTGGAGAGTTCCAGAGGGGGTGAAGGTCTGGGCCACGGGGGAGAGGGAGTTGGAGGGTTTCGACACCGTCTCCCTCAGTAATCTCGATTTCGAGGAGTTCCTCGCCTTCCAGCGCCACAGCGATCCAAAAGTCGCCTTCAATCTCTTCCTCAAGGGGGGGAACTATCCGGAGATCCCTCTCTCCGGAAGGGGAAGAGAAGAGTGGGAGGAGAGGAACCAGCAGATCCTCCACCTCACCTTCTGCCAGGAGCTCCCCCTCTTTCGGGAGGTTGCCGCCTTCCAGGGGCACTCTCTCTCCGTCCACTTCATCTACAAGAGGGTAAAGGAGCAGTTCAGAATTGGAAAGGAGAGGCTCTACACCCTCTTTGAGAGGTGGAGGGAGGGAGGATATATTCACTCCATCCCCAAATGGGGATCCCAGGGGGCTGTCCGAAAACTCTTTTTCCACAACTTCCTTACAAAACCCCTCCTCCATGCCGACAGAGAGTTCCCAAAAATATTTGAGAATATGGTCTGCCTGGAACTTCCGAAGGAGGCGATCTTCTACATGGAACCCCTCGGTTTCTATCTCCCCGAAGAGGAGAGGGTCGTTCTCCCCATCCCCTTTGGAGATGAGGTACGGATCCAGAAGAGGATAGATCAGCTCCTCCAGAAAAACAGGATAGAGCCCAGGAGGATAGAGGTGGTCACTGTGGGCCGTAGTTTTCTCTATGAGGTCGGGGGAATAGAGTGTGAGATCCTCCCCTTCTACCGATGGGCGGTCGGGAGCTGACCCCGACTACCATTTGACCTCGGCCGTCACCATATAGCGGGTCTCTTCGTCGTTATCCCCTTGGGTATCGGGATCGATATGGAAGAGATTGGCTATGAATGTCAAATGTCTATTGTAGGTGTAGGCGACCCCTCCAATCACCTCCTTCCGCTTCCTCCCCTGGAGACTATCCTTCCACCTGTCGTAACGGGCAAAGAGACTCCACTCTTTGGTGGGACGGAGCTCCCCGTTGACACTCCACCCCTTGCCGTCGAAGACCTTGTCGCTGGGGGTCGAATCGGCATAGATGAAGGCCAGGAGGAACTGGGGCTGGTTGTAAACCCCGTGGACGGCGTACCATTGGAAATCGTCCTCCCCATTTTTGTAATCCGGATTGAACTGCCCCGTCAAGGAGATGTTGGCGTAGCTGTCGCTCCTGGGGTTGAGATGCTCCCTTCCATTGCCGAAGAGGTGGGCTGTCAGACGGTACTCGAAGGAGAGCTTCCTATTCTGTTCGACCCCCCGGAAATGGTAGCCCTCTCCATCGAAGAACCCCATCTCGGAGGAGAAGTAGTCACTCTTGGTCTTGAAATTGATACCGAGGTCCGCCGAGTTGGTCAAGTGGGCCCCGTTGCGCTCCTCCACAAAGGTCTTGGCCACACTCCGATAGAACCAGCCGTTATGTTCCTCCCAATCGATCCAGGGGCGGTGGACCTGACCAAATTCGACCCCTGTGTAGGGGAGAATGGAGTCGAGGTAGATGTAGGCATATTTGAGGCGGACCAGCCAGCTCCCCTGGGCTCCATCCTGCTCCCGATCGTGGAAGGTATCCAGTGTGATCCGGGCATAATCCTTACTGTTCCAGTAGGCCTTGAACTCCAAATAGTTGCGGCGGCTCTCAAAACGGGTGACAGAGTCCCGATCTCCATCGTAATCGATATGGGTCAGTCCCAGATAGTGGACCCCGTTGATCTTGAGCTTTGGTACCTTACTGGAAACCCGAGTACTCTTGAGCTCCTTGGAGAACTTCTGCTCCACCTCCCTCTCCAACTCATCCCGACTCACAAACTCCCCCAATCTGACACGGTTGGGGCCAGGAGTGGTATAGAGGGCTCCTGTCTCCCTATCCTGGTAGAGGGTAATGGTCGTTCCATAGAGGGAAAAGAGAAGAGTGGCCAGCAGAAAGGCAATCCGTCCCATACTGCTCCTTTCAGACTCTTTCAAGAAATGGTACAATGAGTCTATTACAACATGGTAACATACCGCAAGGAGTGGCTGTGCAGAGGAAAGAGACTCTCATCGCCGTCGTCGAAGACGAAGGGGACCTTCTGGAACTTATCGAGTACCACCTGACCAAAAATGGCTATCTTGTGGAAGGCTTCCTCTCCACCAAACATCTAAAGCGCTTTCTCGACGAGGAGGAGCCCGATCTCCTCATTATCGACAGAAATCTCCCCGGCGAAGAGGGGAGCGAATTTGTCCACCAGCTCAGACAGGAGGGGTACGATACCCCTGTCATCTTCCTCTCGGCCAAGAGTAGCCAGCAGGATATAGAGCTTGGCTTCCTCCGGGGGGGCGACGACTACATCTCCAAACCCTTCAACATGGGAGAGCTCCTCCTCAGGGTCAAGGCCATTCTCCGCCGCACCAAAGGGCCCCAGGAGCTCTTGGGCCACAGGGATATTCTCCTGAACCCTGCAAAGCGGGAGGTCCTCATCGGTGGAGAGAGGGTGGAGCTGACCAAGCTGGAGTTCGATCTTCTGGAGATCTTCCTCAGAAATAGGGGGGTCGTCTTGAGCAGAGCCTACCTCCTCGACCAGGTCTGGAGGGACCTCGCCCAAGAACGGAGTGTCACAGTGGCCATCAACAGATTACGGGAGAAGATCGATCCGGATCGGACCAAGGAGTATATCGAACCTGTCAGGGGTATAGGGTACAAATTGAGATGAGGGTAGGTCAGCTCCTCTTCCTCACCACCCTCGCCCTTCTGGGACTCCTCTTTTTGACAATCTTCAACTCCATCTCCTCCCTGCTGGAGGGCTACTGCCACGCCCTGGATACCAAAACCCTCGGCGAGCTGAAATATACCCTCTCAGAGAGGCTCTTCGGACTCTACGCCCTCTCCTCCCTCCTCCTCCTCCCCCTCCTCTATCTCTTCGACCGCTCTCTGGAGAGGAGGATCGGAAGAATAACCCAGTTCATACGAGAGCTCCTCCAGCGGAACTACCCCAGACTCCCCCCCGACCCCCTCCACCAGTTCCACCAACTCCATAGGGAGCTTAACGGCCTGGCCAAAACCCTCAAGAAGAGGGAGGAAAAGAAGAGTAAGTACACCAAGAAGTTGAAACGCCTCACCCGCCAGAGGAGCGAACTTATATCGGCACTGAGCCACGAGCTCAAGAATCCCGTAGCCATCATCGACGGCTCTGTCCAGACACTCCTGGAAGAGCCCGATATGGAGAGGGAACTCCAGAGGAGTTTCATACTCAAAATCCATCGGGCCAGCGGAAAGATTGGTCGGATGATCGACAGACTCACCCTCGCCGTGAAGGCAGAGAGTGGGAAGTTGGAACTTCGGAGGAGTCGGTTCTCCCTCTGCCATCTGGTCCAGGAGGCCGTCACCTTTTTGGGAGAACGGTATCGGGGGAGGGAGATCGAGGTGGAGTGCGGGAAAGAGGAGGAGGTCTATGGAGATCGGGAGATGGTTCTGACAATTGTGGAAAATCTGCTGGACAACGCCCTCAAATACTCCCAAGAGAAGGTCGTGGTACGGGTCCACGGGAGACGGGTTGAGGTGGTGGATAGGGGAATTGGCATCGACCCGAGCGAGCTGAAAAGGGTGAGCAAAAAGTTCTACCGAATCCACAATAGCTGGGACAACTCCATGGGACTCGGCCTCTTTATCGTCTCCTACCTCCTAGAGCTCCACGGGAGCAGGTTGGAGATAGAGAGCCAGCCTGGGAAGGGGAGCACCTTCTCCTTCCAGCTCCCCTGAAACCCCTCTGCCATCCCCACTCCCAATCTAATTCCAGACCCCCGGGATATAGGTATTGCACCGGGGACAACGCCCATCCCGGAGATGGTTCCTGACCCGCTCTCCCAAGTAACCGCTCCTCTCAATGACAGCGAAACCACAGCTGGGGCAGTAGGTGGTCTCATGCTCCGGGGAGTTGAAATTTCCAACATAGACAAACTGGAGCCCCTCTTCCCTCCCGATCTCATAGGCCCTCAAAAGGGTCTCTGGAGGGGTCGGGGGACGGTCCCTCATCCTGTAGGTCGGATAGAAACCGCTGACATGCCACGGAATGGCTGTATCGATGGAGGCGATGAAATTGGCTATCTTCCTCATCTCCTCCTCACTATCATTCTCATTGGGTATGAAGAGGGTCGTAATCTCTATCCACCTCTCCTTCTTGTAGGCGTACTCAATAGCCTCCAAGACAGGTTTCAACTTGGCCCCGCAGAGCTTCTCGTAGAACCTCTCGCTGAAGGCTTTGAGGTCGATATTGAAACCGTCGATAACCTGACTCAAAAGGTCCAGAGCCTTCCTGGTCTCATAACCGCTGGTTACATAGATATTTTTGAGCCCCTGCTCCTTGGCGAGCTTGGCGGTATCGTAGCTATACTCAAACCAGACAACAGGTTCGTTGTAGGTGTAGGCTATGGCGCTACAGCTGTACTGGAGGGCCAACTGAACAGCCACCTCGGGAGGAAGATCCCTGCCGAAGAGGGGTTGGTTCTCCCTGTGAAATTGGCTAATCTCGAAGTTCTGACAGAAGCTACAGCTGAAATTACACCCTACAGTACCGAAGCTAAAAACCTCAGTCCCAGGGAGAAAGTGGTAGAGGGGCTTCTTCTCCACAGGATCCACATTGACGGCGGCGGCCTTTCCATAGACCAAGAGTTTGAGCTCCCCCCCTTCCACCTTCCTCACACCACAGATCCCCACTTCCCCCTCCTCCAATTTGCAGGCGTGGGCACAGGCGAGACAGAGGATCTTTCCAGATGGGAGCTTCTTAGATAACCATGCTGGTGCACTCATCACAGCTTTCGGACCTGCAGTCCTACTTCCTCCTTCCTCACTTTTTCTCTATTGTAGCACACATAGAGTATTTCTGTGCTATACTTGAGACATCGAACCCTCGAAAGGGAGACCATGGAGAAGAGAGAGGCCCTAGCCCAGCAACAGAAGGAGATCGATGACTACTCTCTCTATAAGGAGCTGGCTCGGATCTCCGAGGATCTCCATAATCGGCAGATCTTCCTCCAGATAGCCGAACAGGAACGGCGCCACTACCAGTTCTGGAAAAAGATTACAGGGGTAGATCTGAAGCCGAGGCTCTGGAGAATAAGGCTCCTCATCTTTTTGGCAAAAATCCTCGGTATCTCCTTTATTGTCAAACTTCTCGAAAGGGAGGAGCGGAAGGCCCAGGAGTTCTATAGGGAGCTGGCCTCCACCTACCCCGAAGCCCTAGAGATCTATGAAGATGAGAAGAGCCACGAAGAGATACTCATCTCCATGCTCCAAGACTCTACCCTGGCCTATGCGGGAGCCATCGTCCTCGGCATGAATGACGCCCTTGTCGAACTGACAGGAACCTTGACAGGTCTGGCCCTGGCCTTCGATAACTCCCGATATGTGGGAATAACGGGGATCATCATGGGAGTTGCCGCCTCCCTCTCCATGGCTGGAAGCGCCTACCTGGAGGCGAGGGAGCGGCAAGGGGAGGGGATCGATCCGAAGCGGTACGCCCTCTATACGGGGATCTCCTACCTCATCACTACAGCCCTCGTCGTCTCCCCCTTCTTCATCGTCGCCCAGGCCAAAGGGGCCCTCCTCCTCATGTTCCTCAACGCCGCCCTCGCCATAGTCGCCTACAACTTCTACATAGCCGTAGCTCGGAACGAGGAGTTCTCCAGCCGTGTCAAAGAGATGTTCACAATCACCTTTGGAGTCTCCCTCATCTCCTTCCTCATAGGCTCTCTGGTTAACCGAATCTTCGGTATCGAGATCTAGTCTGCGAGCCTTGCAGAAGAGGGGGATTTGTTGTACAATACTCCCCAAAGAGCGGCGACGGCGGGCTCCCAGAAAGGGGTGGAAGAGGGTCGATAAGAGCCCCCTTCCAGGGGAGAACGCCAAACTCTATCTACAATCCAACCCCTGAGAGGGGAGCCACGGAGCAGATATGGAACAGAGAGAGCGGCAGGGAAAGGGACTCCTCTATCTCCTCTCCCAACCCCACCAACCCTTTTTTCTCCTGGGAATGGTCAACGCCATTCTCTTCATGGTCCTCTTCATTCCGATCTATCGGGGAGCCATAGAGTTTGAACCCAAGCTCTTCCACGCCTACTCTATGATTTTTCTGGTCTTCACAAATTTCTTTTTCGGCTTCCTCTACACCACATTCCCCCGATTCAGCGGCACTCCCCCGATAGAGCCGAAGAGCTATCTCTCCGTCCTCCTCCTCCAGCTGGTGGCGACCCTCTCCTTTCTGGCCACCCCCTTCCTCTACCCCGCCATCTATGGAGCAGTCCTCTCTGTCGCCTTCGCCTTTACCCTCACCCTCAAACTCTTCTACTCCATCTACAGGGAGTGTTCCCTCCCCAAGAGGGATCAGTACTGGATCATTGTTGCCCTCGGCATCGGTTGGATCAGTAACCTCCTCTTCCTCTTCTACTCCATCCCGTGCAGTTGCGATAAAGGGGTGGTCTATCTGGTCGCCAAAAATTTCGGCTTCTACTGCTACCTCATCTTCCTCGCCCTCGTTGTAGCTCTCCGTATGGTCCCCTTTTTCAGCCATGTCATGGAGTGGAAGAGAACTAGATGGTTGGAAACCGCCTTCCTCGGACTCATGGTAGCCCACTCCTTTCTGGAAAGTTCCTATCCCAAGGCCCTCTTTCTCCCCGACCTCCTGGCGGCCCTCCTTCTGGCAAGAGAGCTCCGGGCTATCCGCCTTCCACGGAGTCGGGAACCCCTCCTCTGGGTCCTCCATCTGGCCCTCTACTGGTTGGCTTTGGGTCTCCTGGTGGGGAGCGTCATCTCCTTCTTCGAGGGTTTCTTCGGCTGGTACAGCTTCAGCCTCCCCCTCCATCTGGTAGCCTTGGGATTTCTGACAACCATCCTGATCGGCTTCGGGACCCGGGTCGTCCTGGGACATAGCGGCAACCTCCTCAGAGTCGATAAAGGGGGGGTCCTCATCTTCTACTTCACCCAGGTTGTCCTTGTCGGACGGATCCTCTTCTCCCTGGCGGCCAGCTTCGGAAAGGTCTCCCCCTCCTTCGACATCAGCGCTACCCTCTGGATTCTCCTCTTTCTCGCCTGGCTCTTCAAATATGGAGCCGTTCTGGCGACGGGGAAGAGGATCTAACCGATCCGTCGGACACAGTGTGTAACTTAATTGTACCATTAAATAGAGGGGAGTTTCGACTTTTAAAGAGATTTTTAAAATTCCCATGGATTTTGGTATAATCTGACATAATGTCAGAGGAGATACTATAATGAAAAGGTTCAGTGTCAGAGAGATTGCTCGACACCCCTCTATACTCAAGATAGATCCATGGGAGAGTATCCTCATTGAAGATAGAAAGCTCCATAAGATTCTCGGGCTCTATATCGGCTCTGAACTGGCCAAAGAGTTCGAACTCTTCCTCCAACGGAAGAGACTCCTGGATGCGGCCCAGAGGATCAAAGAGGCCGCAAAGAGGGAATATAAAAAACTGGAGGGTTGTAGCCATGACTGAGTATCGGAGAGGAGAGATTGTATCGGTAGATTTCCTCCACGGCTATCGTCGACCGGCTATCATTGTGTCCGACAGCGAGCTCATCTCTATTCTCGATCTGGTCAGCGTCATTCCCCTAACAGAGGAGCTCATAGATAACTGTGAACCCCTTCGGGTGAGGATTGTCAAGAGAGAGGGCCTCGATACAGATTACGACGCCATGATCGAGCAGTTGAGGGCGGTCCCCAAGGAGTGGATTAAAGAGAGCCTTACCGAAGTGAACCAAGAGGAGATGGAGAAGGTCGAAGAGGGAATTATAGCCCTCCTTCACTTAAAGGAACAGATCGATTCCAGCTCTTCCCAGTAGTACCCCATAATCTTCAGATAGCTCTTGAACCTGTAACAGCTTATGGATCCCCTTCTCACCGCCTCCTGAACGCCACATTCTGGCTCCGATGTATGGGTACAATCGGGATAGCGGCACTGGTAGTTGTGAAACTCCCTGAAGTAGAGGCGGACCTCCCTCTTCTCCATGAAATAGGTGGCCTCGACCCGACTGAAGCCGGGAGTGTCCGCCACGAAGGAGCCCCTTCCAAAGGGGTAGAGGGTGACGGCCGTTGTGGTGTGGCGCCCCCTTCCCAACTTTTCGCTGACCTCCCCTACCTTGATCTCTATGCCGAGGAGATTGGAGAGGATAGAGCTCTTCCCAACTCCACTGGGCCCCGCCAGGATGGAGATCTCCCCTTCAATATACTCCCGTACCCGCTGGAGTCCCTCCCCCTCCAGGGCTGTCACAGCATCCACTCTATAACCTGCCCCCCTGTAGATCTCCAACCACCGCTCCAGCTCCTCCCGATCCTCCAGGAGGTCGATCTTGTTGAAGATGATGACAGGTTCAATGCCGAAGAAGCCGTAAACGGCGAGGAAGTTGTCCAGAAGATAGTTGTCGAAATCGGGGTTCCTCATCGCCATGACGATGAGGACATTGTCCACATTGGCCACGGGTGGGCGTTTGAGGAGGTTCTTCCGCTCTTCCACCCTTTCGACGACAAACTTGTCCTGGTTGAGCTCCCCCTCCACCCAATCCCCGGCAAAGAGACCATCTCTCTTGACCTTGGAACGGAGTATCGTATTGTAAACCTGGCCACTCTCTGGAATGGTCACTTTGGAGTTGTTGGCACTGCGGTAGGTGACGAGGGCTCTCATAGGGCCACAGCTGGAGATGGGGATCGATCGAACATGGCTCTCTCCACTTTTTTTGTCACCTATTATACAATATCCCCATGCTCACTTCAAAAGTCGATTGGTGGAAAATTCTAGGCTGGAAATTGAGGAGGAAGGAGATCGAACATAGGAGCGACCTCCTGGTCCTCTACCCCAAGAGTCTCCCCCTTGGCGATTTTCTGCTCTGGCTGGGCCACGGAAGTTTCTATATCAGGATCGGAGGGGTTGGGATCTTACTCGATCCCGTCTTCGGCCACATCCCCTTTCACAAGCGGCTCACTCCCTTGCCGATCGACCCGACAACTCTCGGAGTTGACCTCATCCTCATCTCCCACGGCCACTACGACCACCTCGATCTGGCCTCCCTTGCCCCTTTCGATCTGCCCATTATCACCCCCATCGGACTTGGACACTATATCCCTGGTAAGAAAACCATCGAACTTGGCTGGTGGGAAGAGGTGGAACTGGAAGGGGTACGCATCAGATCTCTTCCGGCCAAACATTGGCACCAAAGGGGTCTCTTCGATCGCAACAGGGCCCTCTGGTGTAGCTTCCTCATCGAGGATCTCTTCTTTTGCGGAGATAGCGCCTATAGCGGCCACTTTCGCACCATTGGGGAAAAGTGCCGCATCGACACGGCCCTCCTGCCTATCGGGGCCTACGAACCCCGCCAGATCATGGCCGAAAACCATATGGATCCCCACCAGGCCTACCAAGCCTTCTTGGACCTGGGAGCTGAGCGGTTCATCCCCTACCACTACGGCACCTTCATTCTCTCCGACGAGCCGGTGGACGAACCACTGAGATGGATTGAGAAGCTGGCAGAGGAAGAGAAGCGGATCGAAATTCTCTCCCCTGGAGGGTGGACCACCCTCTGACTGACTGCCCGATTTCTGAGAGGCTCTGGCAGTGTAGGACCCCGACCTTCCCACCTTTTAGGGATATTGGGGACGGTTGGGAGATGCTCCTGGAGTCCCCCTCCTCCGGTGAGGAGACCTCTTCTCCCCTTTGGAGATCGGTTCACTGCTCCCGTTGTCAAACGGTACCCACCTGTCTCGAAGCGGTATATCCCCCCTCTGGCGGCTCCCCGATGGGAGCGGTCCAGCGAGCAGTAGGGGTCGATGGGGGATCGGAGCGGGGAAGAGGTTCGGGCCGAAGACCTCCAGCCCACAGGTTACCGGTCCATCCTCGGTCCAGGAGAAGGGAAGAGTGGGGGAATAGGAGATCTCCGATACCCGAAACTCAGCACCCGTCTCTGAGAACAGCTCCGTTGGCGGCGTTGGTGACGAGGGCTCGGTATTGGCGGAGCCAGCGGCCCTCAATCTCTTTGACCTTGGGCTTGAAATTTCTACGGCGCCGTTCGATCTCTTCCGGGTCGATGCGGGCTTCCAGGGTGTAGGTATCGACATTGATGTAGATCTCGTCTCCATCTTGGAGGAGTCCAATGAGCCCCCCTTCCGCCGCTTCAGGACTCACATGGCCAATACTGGCTCCCCGGGTCGCTCCGCTGAAGCGTCCGTCGGTGATGAGGGCCACCTTGTCCCCCAAATTCATCCCGGCGATGAGACTGGTGGGAGCCAGCATCTCCTGCATGCCAGGCCCTCCTTTGGGCCCTTCGTAGCGGATGACAACCACATGGCCCGGCTTCACCTTCCCAGCCAGAATTCCATCAATGGCCTCCTGCTGGCTGTCAAAGCAGATGGCTTGACCGGTGAACTCCCGCATATTCTCGTCAATTCCTGCAGTCTTGACCACCGCCCCCTCTTCGGCCAGATTGCCGAAGAGGATGGCCAATCCCCCCACCTGGCTGTAGGGGTTGTCGATGGTATGGATAACGGAGGGGTCCCGAATCTCCGCATCTCGGATCCGCTCTCCAATGGTCCCCCCTTCGATGACAGGGTTATCCAGGTAGAGAACTGTATCGCTCCGCTTACTCACCTCCTTCATCACCGCACTCACCCCTCCGGCCCGATGAATATCCTCCATGTGGACCGTCTGGAGACTCGGGCTGATCTTGGCGATGTGGGCCACATGGCGGCTGATCTCGTTGAGGCGGGCCAGATCGAAATTGACCCCCGCCTCCTTGGCGATGGCCATCATATGGAGGACCGTATTGGTACTCCCCCCCATGGCCATGTCAACGACGAAGGCGTTGTGGATCGCCTTCTCGTTGATGATATTCCGAATTCTGTAGCTCTCCGTCAACTCCTGGCTCTTGGCTATCTCACAGATCCGTCTCGCTCCCCTCCTGAGGAGCTCCTCCCGCTCCGGTGTGAGGGCCAGGATAGTCCCGTTCCCCTTGAGGGCGATCCCCATGGCCTCCATCAATGTATTCATCGAGTTGGCCGTGAACATCCCGGAACAGCTCCCCCCGCTGGGACAGGCGTTACACTCGATCTCATAGAGCTCCTCTTCACTCATCTCCCCCTTGGCCACCTTCCCGACAGCCTCAAAGGCTGTGGCCAGATCGATAGGGGTCCCATCCTTCAAGTGTCCCGCCCGCATGGGTCCCCCACTGATGAAGAGGGTCGGAACATTGACCCGAAGGGCCCCCATAATCATTCCAGGAGTGATCTTGTCACAATTGGGAATACAGATGAGGGCATCGAGTTTGTGGGCGTTCATCATGGTCTCTATAGAGTTGGCTATAATCTCCCTACTGGGGAGGCTGTAGAGCATCCCATCATGGCCCATGGCGATCCCGTCATCGACACCGATGGTGTTGAATTCAAAGGGAACACACCCATTCTTCCGTATTTCATCTTTGATAATGGCGGCATATTTGTTGAGGAAAAAGTGGCCTGGAATAATCTCGATAAAGGAGTTGGCCACCCCGATAAAGGGTTTCTCAAAATCCTCATCCCTCAACCCTGTCGCCCGGAGCAGACTCCTATGGGGCGCCCGCTGGAACCCTCTTTTTATCTCATCGCTACGCATAGAACCCCTTTCCACAAGTTATCTCTGGAATTATATCACTATCCTCGGAAATCTCTCCACATCCCCTTGACAACTCAGAAAAAAGTCGTTAAAATTTCATCCACAATTGCGAAGCCGGTGTAGCTCAGTTGGCTAGAGCAGCTGATTTGTAATCAGCAGGTCGGGGGTTCGAGTCCCTTCACCGGCTCCATTCAGCGCTTGACCAGTGGACACAGTGGTGGGATACCCAAGTGGCCAACGGGGGCAGACTGTAAATCTGCTGGCTTTTGCCTTCGGAGGTTCGAATCCTCCTCCCACCACC
>JAADDW010000032.1 GCA_013153715.1 Campylobacterota bacterium
TTTCTCATCGCCCTTCTCATCTATCTGTTACTCCTGGTTCCCTTTCTGTTGCTCTTCTGGAAGGCTCCCCATTGGTCGAGTAAGAGGTCCCTCCGGACCCTCTCCCTCAGCGAGATAGGGATTCTCTCCCCTCCCAAAAGGGTGGCCCCTCCCCCACCTCCCCCTTCCCCTCCCTCCAGGCCGCCTCAGGAGAGGGTGGAAAAGGTTGCCCGGAGAGAGGCTCCGAAGGTGGAGGAGAAGGGGAGAGGGCCCCAAAGGGAGGATAATGGAACCCGACGGTTGGTGGAGCAAGAGAGGGTAGCGGAGAGGTCCGAGGGGAGAGAGGTCTCCCAGAGGAGGAAGAAGATGGAGGGGAGGAAGAGGAGGGTCGAGAAGAGGAGGGTAGTCCGACGGAAGAGGAGGAAGGTCCAGAAGGGAGAGGGGGCTCCCGGAGAGGTTCCCTCTCTGGCTACCCTCTTTGCCGCCCCTCCTCCCAAGGGCCCCTCTGGGACAGTGGAGGAGCTCCCCAGAGAGTATCGGAAGCTCTACAGAGATGAGTTTGAGAGCTATACCGAGGGACAGAGGAGGTTCCTCAAGGAGAATCTCTCCAGAATTGGGGCCATTACCCAGAAGTACCTCTCCCTCCGGGGCTACCCCTCCATCTCTGTCAAGACACGGCAACAGGGGATCAATGTTGTGGAGTTCTACCTCCACCCCAATGGGGATATAAGCGGCCTCAAAATCATCGGCTCCAGCGGTTACGAGGCCCTGGACGAGAATAGCCTCGAAACGGTCCGGACCGCCTACAAAGATTACCCCCTCCCCAAGGAGAAGACCAAGATACGGATCTATGTGGAGTATAGGTTAATATTCTAGACACTCCCGCTCCACAGAGGGCTCTGGCCGGGCGAAATAGTACCCCTGGGCGTAGTCAACGCCGAGGCACTTGATTCTCTCAAAGATCTCCTTGGAGCTGACAAATTCGGAGACCGTCTTGATCCCCTTCTTCTTGGCCAGATTGACAATGGCCTCGATAATGATCTCCGAGTCTTTGTCTGTCGCTATATTTTTGATGAGGGAACCGTCGATCTTGATGTAGTCGATGGGGAGTTTGAGGATATGTTCAAAGTTGGAGTAGCCGCTCCCAAAGTCGTCGATGGCGATCTGACACCCGAGATCCTTCATCTCCGAGAGGAAGTGGAAGACCAGCTCATAGTTGTCTATCCCTTCAGATTCCACAACCTCCAGAATGATCCGTTCGCTCACCCCGTACCGTTTCATAGAATCTTGGAGATATTTCCCAATTTCGGGATTGAGAATATCCTCAATGGAGAGGTTGATGGAGAAGGAGCAGTTGCTCTCCTGGAAGTAGCGGCAACTCTTATCGATCATGATCTTGGTCAGGTGGGCGTAGAGTCTGCTCTTCTTGGCAATGGCCAGAAACTCCCCTGGGGCAATGGGGTTTCCCTGATCATCTAGAACCCGAATGAGGGATTCATACCCCTTGGGCTTCAGGGTCTGGACATTGACGATAGGTTGGAAGTGGGGGACCACCCTATCCAACTCTATGGCCTTTTTGAGCCTCTTGATCCAGTCGATATTCTTCTTGTACTGCTCCTCTACGGCCCGATCATCTATGGTGTTGTAGATCTCAAAGGGTTTGTGGAGCCTCTTGGCCTTCTTGAGGGCGATGTCGGCCTTCTCCAAGGCCCCCTCCTTGGTCAGGGAGACCCCCATGGTGGTTCTGAGGGAGAGCTCCCGATCTCCGTAGAGGAAGATCATCTTCTCGATCTCCTCCACCAGGAGTTGGAGGAATTTCTCCACATCGTGTCTCGTCATACTCTTATTGAAGAGGAGGACAAACTCATCTCCCGAGAGTCTGTAGATCTTGGGATAGGTGGTGGAGAAGAGGTTCCTCAATTTCTGGGCGAAGGTCCTCAAAATCTTATCCCCATTCTTGTGGCCAAAGAGGTCGTTAATCTCCTTGAAGTCGTCGATATTGATGATGATGAGGGTCGCCTCCTCCAGTCTCTCCAGGTCCTCCTGGAGTTTAATTCTGTTGGGGAGGGAGGTGAGGGAATCGATATAGAGCCGCTCCCTGAGCTCCTGGGTCTTCCGTTCCACCTCCTGTTCCAGCTGTCTGTTGTAATCCTCCTGTCTCCTGTTGTAGCTGATAATCCTGTTCTGCATCTGCTCTAGGGCTGTGGAGATGGCCCCAATCTCATCGTCTCTGTGGGAGAACTCAAACTTGAGGGGCTCCCTGTGGGAGTACCGCTTCAGTTTGAGGACGATCTTCTGGAGGGGGGAGAGGAGCTGGTCCAGATAGATACTGAAGAGGAGGAGGAGAACGGCAATTCCCGCCAAGAAGATGATGAGGAGCTTCTCATACTTTCTGATCAGCTTGTTATAGTGTTCATAGGAGTAGATCACATGCATACGGCCCATAATCTCCTTGGAGTTGGGCTTGAATATGGGCTCTGTGACCACGAAAAAATCTTTCTCCATGGTCTTCCTCTCGATCCGGCTAGCCACAACGGTATTGTTCTCCACTACGGTAATTCCGAGGATGCTCCTCTGCTGGCGGACGATGTCGTCGATCATCTGCTGTATCTTGTGGTGGAAGCCGAGATAGAGGTTCATGGAGATGGAGGGGCGAATCGCCTTGATGACGACGAGGGCCTTCTCCCGTTCCATATTTTTGAAGGCCACCTTACCGGCCTCCTCAAAGGCGAAGAAGATGGCGACGATGAGGGTGGTAGAGACCAGGAAGAAGTAGAAGAGAATCCGTCGTGTCAAAGAGTGCCTTGTCTCTGTCGCCCTCACGAGATCCGCCTTTTTTCGGTGAGCCTCTCTCCGGGTATGGTGATCGTTACGGGTAATGGGGTGTCCTTTTGACTGTTATCGGTCGAAATTCAGGAACATTTAATCCTGTTTTGCCAAGGTGTTGAGGGCGTCCCGATAGATCGGTTCATCTATGAAGCCGTACCTCTCGTCGGAGAAGCCGGTCACCCCCTGGGCGGCCATGGCCTCAAACCGCTCCTTGATGTAGAGGGCCCGCTCCAGCTCCTCCTTGGTCGGCCCAAAGATCCTATTGGCTATCTCCACCTGGTCGGGGGAGATACACCCCACGCCCCCGTACCCCATCTCCCGCTGGTACCGACACCAGTCCCGGAAGCCGTCGAGGTCCCGATACTCCTGGTAGGTGGGAGCTATGGGGGTCAGACCGGCTATCTTCCCCTCCACCAGGAAGCGGGCCAGAAGATGGTCTATGGTGGGGTTGGAGATTTTGAGGACCCTCTGGGGGATCTTGAGATCGCTCAAGAGGTCGAGGATACCGAGGTAGGCTGTGGTGAGTCGGGGGGAGCGGAGGGAGATCAGGTTCTCCAAGGCTCCCCTGGTCTCTACGGAGATATGGAGCTCTATGGGTTCTGCCACAATCCTCTCTCCCTCCTCTATCTCCCCTCTCCCTCTGACCTTTGGAATTCTGATGGCGTCGGGATAGACCGAGTTGAGGAGCTCTATCTCCTCCCTCCCCCCCTCCTGGAGAGGGTTGATCCGAACTACCAGAAAGGGGGTCTCCTGGGGGGCGTTGGAGATGAAGACCATGGCGGCGTAGAGGGCTCTCCTCTTGAGCTCCGGAGCGACCCCATCTTCCAGATTGATAATGGCGATGTCTGCCTCCAGCTCATCCAATTTGTTGAGGTGGCGGGCTCTGTGGGCGGAGACCATGAGGGCCGATCTGGGGTTGATGACCCTCCTCCCCCGGGGTCTCCTCTCTCCGATGAGGGAGGAGAGGAAGCCAATATCCCCCCTCTCGATGGCCTGTTGAATCTCCTCTATCCGCTCTCTGGGAAAGATCATGGCTGTTTCTTCGTCAGGTAGTAGTAGAGGGTTTTGATCTCTTTATCTGTTAGGAAGTAGTAGGGCATGAGCCGACTCTTCTTGGAGCGGATGGCCTCCTTGAACCGTTGGTAGCTGAGGCCCGTTATGTCGGGAGCCTTGATGATGACCGTCCTGTTTCCCTCCTGGTAGCGGCCAAGCTCCAACCCCTTCCCTTTGACGCCGTGGCACTTGTGGCATCCGATCCCCCTCGGGTTCTGGTAGAGCATTGTGGCGTACTCATCCTTGGTGATGAAGGAATCCCCTAAGAGTCCCACCGTCAAGAGTAGAGAGGCAATGAGAATAGGCAACGCTCCTCCTTAATCCAAATGAAAATTTTTTTTGTTATCATATCACAACTCGAAAGACCCTATGAAGAGGCACCCATGGTACTACTGGATGGAAAGGGACTCTCCCAGAAGATTAAGGAGCGGATCAAGAGAGAGGTGGTGGAGCTCAAGGAGAGCCGGGGAATTATCCCAGGGCTGGCCGTCATCATCGTCGGAGACGATCGGGCCAGCCATACCTATGTGAAGATGAAGGAGAGGGCCTGTGAGGAGGTGGGGATCTACTCCATCGTCCACAAGATGCCCTCCTCCATCAGCCAGCACGAGATAGAGGAGACCATTACCCTCATGAACAGGAACCCCAACATCGATGGTATCCTGGTCCAGCTCCCCCTGCCGGACCATATCGACGCTACCCGAATCCTGGAGCTCATAGATCCGGCAAAAGATGTTGATGGTTTCCACCCCTACAACTTTGGACGGCTCGTTCAGGGGCTCGATACCTTCGCTCCCTGTACCCCCCTCGGAGTTATGGAGCTCCTGAAGGAGTATCGGATCGACCCCAAAGGGTTGAACGCCTGTGTCGTCGGAGCCAGCAACATTGTAGGGAAGCCGATGGCGGCCCTCCTCCTCAACGCCTTTGCCACCGTCGATATTTGCCACATTTACACTAAAGACCTACAATCACATACAGAGAGGGCCGATCTCCTGGTGGTCGGAGTCGGCAAACCCCACCTCATCAGAGAGGAGATGGTGAAGGAGGGGGCCATCGTCATCGACATCGGTATCAACAAGCTGGACGACGGCCGTCTGGTGGGAGATGTGGATTTTGAGAGGGTGAGCCGAAAAGCCTCCTATATCACACCTGTGCCGGGAGGGGTGGGACCGATGACCATCGCCATGCTCCTCTCCAACACCATGAAGGCGGCCCGTCAGAGAAAGGTATAGTATTGAAAGAGCGGCTCATAAAGTTGTACCACTGGTCCAACAGCTGGACAGGTACAATAGTCATCGTCCTCCTGGTCATCTTCTTTGTCGCCCAAGCCTTCGTCATTCCCAGTGGGAGTATGAAGCAGACCCTCCTCATCGGAGACCACCTCTTCGTCAAGAAGTTTGCCTACGGGATACCTATCCCCCACATCCCATGGCTGGAGATACCGGTCCTCCCCGACTGGGATGGAGATGGACACCTCATGGAGGGGGAGCGGCCCAAGAGGGGGGATATTGTGATCTTCCGCTACCCTGTCAACCCGAAAATCCACTATGTGAAGCGGTGTGTGGCTGTGGGGGGAGATATGCTCTTCGTCCACAATAAAGATCTCTACCTCCATCCCCATGAGGGAAACGACTATGTTCTCCAGAACTATCCGAAGGAGCTTATCGTCGAGATTGAGGGACTCCTCTGGGTCAAAAATCCCTACATGGCAGACCATCCAGGAATCCACCACGACCCTACCGTCACCAACGATGGTCGCTATCCCCAGCAGATCTTCAATTTCGGTCCGGTCCAGGTCCCGAGAGATAACTTCTTCATGATGGGGGATAATCGGGACCACTCCAACGACAGCCGCTTCTGGGGTTTCGTCCCCTACAGACTGGTCGTCGGAAAGCCGTGGTTCATCTACTGGAGCTGGGACAGTAACTATGTCCCTCGATGGGAGCGGGTCGGCAAGAGTGTGGAGCAGATCGAGGAGATGATGAGGAGGGAACGGTAGATGGAGGGGGGGACCTTGACCCTCGTTGTGGAGGGTCTGAAGATAGTCTCTACTGCCTTGGCCGTCATGGTAGCCATCATCGGCCATGAGATTATGCATGGAGCTGTAGCCTACTATTTTGGGGATCCTACCGCCAAGGAGGCCGGGCGGCTGAGTATCAACCCCATTGTCCATATCGATCCCGTCGGAACAATTCTCGTCCCTCTCCTCCTCTATATCTCCAATGCGGGAGTCATCTTCGGCTGGGCCAAACCGGTCCCCGTCAACCAGGATGCTATCCTCAGGAAGTGGGGGGAACCGGCGGCCATCGCCGTCGATCTAGCAGGGGTTCTCTACAACTTCTTTATGGCGATCCTTGCGGCTCTTCTCCTTAAGTGGGTCCTCTCCCTCCAGCTCCAGGGGATCTGGGGTTTTCTCATTGTCCACTTCCTGGTCTCTACTCTCCTGATCAATGTAGTTCTCGCTCTCTTCAATCTCCTCCCCATCCCCCCCCTCGACGGGAGCAACGCCCTTATCCACCTGGCCAGCTGGATCAACTTCACACCCCTCGTCCGGTTCTACCTCTGGATCTACCCCTACGGGATGGTGATCCTCCTTCTCATTCTGATCTCCCCCCTCTCCCACTACCTCCTTGAGGTCCCGACCATCTTCTTTCTCCAACTCATCTCCTCCCTGGTCAATTTCGATCTTGTCGGGCTCATCTACTACATTATTTTGGAAAGGAGTTAGCATGCGGCTCTACATCGCCTCGGACCATGCCGGGTTCCATGTAAAGGAGTTTGTCAAGGGGCTCTTCACGGAACGGGGCTATGAGGTTGTCGATCTCGGACCGGAGAGTGATGATCGGGTGGACTATCCCGACTTTGCGGCCAAGGTGGCCCGGGCTGTGGCCCAGGAGGAGGGGAGTCAAGGTGTCCTCATCTGCGGGACCGGAATAGGTATGAGTATAGCGGCCAACAAGATCAGGGGGATACGGGCCGCCGAGGTCCATGACTACTACACCGCCCAGATGGCCCGGGCCCATAACGACGCCAATATCCTCTGCTTCGGCGAGCGGGTGGTCGGGAAGGGGGTGATTGAGAGTATTGTGGAGGCCTGGTGCTCCACCCCATTTGAAGGGGGGCGGCACGCCCAGAGGGTGGAGAAGATCATGGCCCTAGAGTCTGAGGGAGAGAGAGATGGGAATTGAGAGTATCGGCTACCTCTTTTTCGCCCTCCTCATGGTCATTCTCATCGGAGCGAAGGTGCTCCTCTTTGGAGGTAAAAATGCTCACAAGTGAAGAGAAGAGCTATCTGCTGGGTACCATCAGAGATATACCGGATTTTCCGAAACCGGGTATAGTCTTCAAAGATATTACGACCCTCCTCAACGATCGGAAGGCCTTTACCCTCCTCATGGACCACCTCCAGGAGAGGTATAGACCTATGGAGCTCGACTTCATAGCCGGAATTGAGAGTCGGGGCTTCATCTTCGGAGCGGCCCTGGCCACCCGGCTCGGCATCGGCTTTGTCCCCCTCCGGAAGAGGGGGAAGCTCCCCTATACGACTGTGAGTGAGAAGTATGCCCTGGAGTACGGGATCGATGAGATCGAGATCCATATCGACGCCTTTCGGAACCAGAAGGGGGCCCGGGTGGTCCTCATAGACGATCTCATCGCCACAGGAGGGACGGCCAAGGCCGCCAGCCGTCTCATCAAGAGGGTCGGTGCAGATCTGGTCGAGGCCTCCTTCATTATCCATCTCGCCTTCCTGGGAGGGAGGGAGCAGGTGGAGGAGGAGACCAACTTCTACGCTGTATTGGAGATAGAGTGATGTATATTCCCAAGGCTACCCCCTACGATCCCGATGAACAGGGTCACTTCGGCATCCATGGGGGGAGATATGTCCCCGAGACCCTGATGCCTATCCTCCTGGAGCTGGAGGAGGCCTACAGGGAGATCCGTTTCGACGAGGAGTTCTGGAAGGAGGCCCGCTACTATCTGGAGAACTATGTGGGCCGTCCCTCCCCCCTCTACTACGCCCAGAACCTCTCTAAAGAGTTGGGGGCCACAATCTACCTCAAGAGGGAGGACCTCAACCATACAGGGGCCCACAAGATCAACAACACAATTCTCCAGGGGCTCCTTGCCAAGAGGTTGGGGAAGAGGCGGGTCATTGCCGAAACAGGGGCGGGACAACACGGTGTAGCCACGGCAACGATGGCGGCCCTCTTCGGCCTCCAGTGTGAGATCTTCATGGGGGAGAAGGATGTCCAGCGCCAGGAGCTCAATGTCTTCCGGATGGAGCTCCTCGGTGCTACGGTCCACCCTGTCAAGAACGGCTCCCGAACCTTGAAGGACGCCATGAATGAGGCTATCCGCTACTGGGTTACCCACGCCCGGGACACCTTCTATGTCATCGGGACAGTTGCCGGACCCCACCCCTACCCCCTCATGGTACGGGATTTCCAGGGGATCATCGGATATGAGGCGAAGGCCCAGATGCTCAAGGCGGAGCATAGGCTTCCAGACTATATCATCGCCTGTATCGGCGGTGGGAGCAACGCCATGGGGATCTTCAACGCCTTCCTGGAGGAGGATGAGGTCCAATGTATCGGTATCGAGGCCGGAGGGCTGGGACTGGAGACAGGGAAACATGGGGCCAGCCTGGCCAAAGGGAGTCCCGGAGTCCTCCACGGACAGATGAGCTATGTCCTCCAAGATGGGGAGGGGCAGATTCTGGAGGCCCACTCCATCAGCGCCGGACTGGACTATCCCGGAATAGGACCTGAACACAGCTTCCTCAAGGATCAGGGGGTGGTCAAATATGAAACCATCACCGATGAGGAGGCCCTCGACGCCTTTGTCTGGCTCTCCCGGTCGGAGGGGATCATTCCGGCCTTCGAGAGCGCCCACGCAGTGGCCTATCTCAAGAAGATGGAGGATATTCGGAACAAGGTGGTCCTGGTCAACCTCTCCGGTCGGGGGGATAAGGATATGATCCAGGCCAAATCCCTCCTCTCCTTCCGTTAGGTGGACTATGAAGAAGTTTTTCGACGAAAATAGGGATTGGCTCATACAGCTGGCCGCCCTCCCGATCCTCTTCTTCATCGGCTTCGTCGCCTACCAGCTCTTCAACGCCCCCGGCGCCAATCTGGAGGAGCGGTTCATCTACCTCCTCAAAGAGTATGGCTACATCATCCTCTTCGTCTGGAGTATCATGGAGGGGGAGACAGGGCTGGTCATGGCGGGGGTTCTGAGCCATACGGGAGATATGAACCTCTGGCTGGCCATTCTGGTGGCAGGATTGGGGGGGTTTGTCGGTG
>JAADDW010000003.1 GCA_013153715.1 Campylobacterota bacterium
ACTTGTCGTCAACCTCCAATCCCCCTGAAATCCATGGAGATCGACGACACTGACAGAACTCCCGAAAAATCGAATATCTCTCATCGATACTCTTGAAAAATGATAAGGAGAAGTTATCTTTTAACACCCTTTTCAACGGGATCGACGACATCAAAGTATGAAATCCTCGCTTGACGGAGCTTCAACCCCGATACTCTCCCGTTTGTAATATTTTTTGGTGCGGAATTTGTAAACCAGAATCGAGTCCCTTTCCTTATCCATAACCTCCTCCAACTCAAAGAGGAGTCGCTCATAGTCGGCCAGGGTGATCTCCCCTTCAAAGACGCTCCGCTGAACCCATACAAGGTATTTCTTACAGACCTTATGAAACTTTCCTACCCGTTCTAGACCAGCATCATAAACCAAGATCACGAACATCTACCACCTCGCTACAAAGGGTTTATAAAGCTCCTCTAAGAGAAAATGTTTGTAGAGCTTATAGCATTCCAACCGAATAAGTTTGCGATAGGAGACCTTGCCGATATTTTTATAATTGATAGTTGTCGCCAGCTTCTCCTCGAAGACCTTGATAAAAGTTTTCTGTCCCCTCTCGTTGAGATAGACACAATCAATGGCTTGCTCAAAATCCCTGATAGAGATTATCTGCTTTTTAACAAGGGAGAAGACGACCCGATCAACAATAATTGGTTTGAAGACCTCAGCCACATCTAGATTGAGGGAGAAACTCCGCCGATTGGTCTCATGAAGATAACCGATCCGTGGATCAAGGTAAGTACGATATATCTGGGAGAGAGCGGTAGTATAGAGGAGAGAGTTACCAAAGCTAATAAGAGCATTGAGAGCATTGCGGGGAGGTCGTCTAGTGCGGGTATCGAAAACAAAGTCCCTCCTACCCAAAATAGTATCGAAAGCTTGATAGTAGATCTTCCGTACATTTCCCTCCACCCCCATAAGCTCCTCCACACCTTCTACTCCTTCTAGTTCTTCCAGAGCTTCTCTAATCTTCTTCCGAACCTCTCCCAGATCATAGGCCCGATTGTGGTAGTAAGCGATGTTGCGCTCCATATTCCGTAGAGCCCCCTCCACAAAGCGGCGGGCCAGATAGAGCCTCTCACTCTCATCCAGATAGCAACGGGCTTGCTGGAGAACCATGAATCCTGAATTCAGGGCAGATCGAGGATAGTAGGTACCGTCATAGTAGCCATAATAATTATAGAAGTGGAGCACAATCCCATAACTTGTGAGAAGTTCCAGAACCCGTCTATTTAGATGGAGTTCTCCAAAGACATGGATCTGATCGACGGTATGGATCGGTATTATCCTCTTCCCCTCGCCCGTCTGAAGCAGGAGGGTATTATCCTTCCGTTTCAACTCCCCATTGCGAAAAATATAGATGCTCCTCTTTCCCATGATCAAACCCAGCAGTACTCCCTATAACCACACCGAGAACAGCGTGGAATCTTGACAGGTTTCGGAGGTTTAGGGAGCCGTTGGATCTCTCTGATCGTGGCTATAATCTCCCGCAGTCGCTCCTCAAGCTCCCTATTGAGCCTGACTCTAATAGTGCGTCGCTCCTTTGGAATGAGAAGCTCTCCTTCCACCTCAACCCCCTTGAGTTTGAGATAGTAGAGATAAAATGCCAATTGGATCCGGGCACTCTCAAGGGCCTTGGAACTGGCCTTGATCTCCCCCACTATCCGCCTCCCGTCGAGGAGATCGATCTTGATCGTCCCATCTATGAGGAGCTCCTTGCGCCTATTCCGATAGAAGAGCTCGTGAACCATACGGCCATAGGCAATATACTCTTGCTCCCCATCAGGTGCGATCTTGTGGGCCATATACCAGACCTGCCGCTGACAGATAGTCCCATACCAGACCAGCGTTCCGTTGATCCCCTCCACCTCCTCAAAAGACAAAGTACTCTCCATCTCCTTCCCTTTTCAGGCCAATCCCATCACTCTCGTAGAAGAGATCGATATTTTCCAACGGAATTTTGGGGAGAGTGGAGAGAGAGACGGCATTTTGAGCCAGCCCACGGGGGACAGAGATAATATAGCTGGCCAGTTTCCCTTTAATCTCCCTATATCCCCTGAGACGGCTCACAAAATCCCGCTCCTCCATGATCTCCTCAAATCTCCTATAGACCTCTCGGGCCTTCTCGTCAATCTCAATGAAGAGATCGGTATAGAAGGGAAGCTCCTCAATGAGTCTGAAATCCTTGGCAATACTGAACCCTTCCTCACCGTCAAAACGGAGTCCTTCAATGGCTCCGAGTACCCGATCGGAAGGTTCGGAGCTCTTCTTCTCCCCTATGAGAGTGAAATATTCCTGGATAAGCTCTCTATACTCCTCTGCGGAGATCCGCTCTCTGGCGCCTAGGAGTTGATGCGTCACTTCGATGGCACTACTCCCATAGATCATCTTCCCATACTCCCTCCCCCTCTCAGGGTCCCAGAGCCGATGGATCTCCACCTCTCCCAGCTGACGGCTCCCATTTCTGTTACACCGCCCAGCCACCTGAACAATACTATCCAGAGGGGCCAAATCTCGATAGACACATTGGAAATCCAGATCGACCCCCGTCTCGATAACCTGGGTTGAGACAACCACTACCTTCTCCCCCTTCTCGATGGCCCGACCGATGGAGGCAATCCGTTCCCGCCTCTGCAGGGGGATCACATTGGTAGAGAGATAGAAGAGGCGCCACCCCTCCCCAAGCCCTTCCCTGAGCCGACGGTAGAGGTCGATGGAAGTGGCTATGGTGTTGAGGACGATGAGGTGGGAGGAGAGGGAGGAATGTTCTATCCTCTGGAGGAGGTAGTCCCCAAACTCTCCGAGGTCCTTGCATCTCTGGAGGTCGGGGAGGAGAACGGTTCGGGCAAGCTCAGGTTTGGCAAAATAGCGCCCTGGGTTCGGGACGAGCTCTCGGGAGTTGGAGAATATGAAGGGTCTGGTCGCCGTGGAGATGAGGACCCGCACTCCGAGAAATTGGGTGAGCCACTCCAAGACCTCTCCCACCACCTTCCACCAGGCGGGATCGATATTCTGGACCTCATCGAGAATGAGAATAGAGCCGACAATATTATGGAATTTCTTGAGAAAGCTATTTTTGAAGGCTATGATGGAGTGGAGCAGTTGGACAAATGTGGTGACAACTATCTCCGACTCCCAGCTCTCAATGAGTAAGAGGGAGTGATCGACAGGAAGCTCTTCACCCTGACTCCGATAGGAGATGGTGGAGAGATGGTGGTGTTCAATGAGATAGCGGCTCCGATCCCGACGGTACTCATCTCCGATAACCAGATCGAGTATTTCGTCATATGTCCGATAGGTCTGGTCGATGATGGAGATAAAGGGGAGGGAGTAGATGATACGGGGACGATGGGGGAGAAGGTGGCGGTAGCGGAGGGCGACAGAGAGGTTGAGGAAGGTCTTCCCAAGCCCTGTAGGAGCTGTGATTGTGGTAATGGGGGGTGGGGTTTTCAAGGAGGCTCCCTCTCTTTGGACCTCCCGATAGAGCTCTGTCCGAAGGTGATCGATGGGCTTTTTGGGATCCTCCCACCCCCGAATTTTGCGGTAATGTTCCAGAAGATCCGATGGAAGGGAGAGACGCTTGGGGGCCTTCAAATGGCTAGCTGAATGTTTATCGCTATCGATGAGGAGGGAGTAGGTGTAGAGAATTGTCAGGTATCCTTCGCGCCGCCGCTCATGGGGTTCCTTCTCCAGGAGGAGGAACTTTTGGCGTCGCAACTCCTTCCAGAGGGCCCGATAATCTGAAAGAAATCCCCCAATCTCCACTCCAAAATCGGCCTCAACGGCTTCCCTGCGTTTCTGAAGGTCCCCAATCTGGTCTCTGAAGGCGCTCCCATCAATAAGTCTGGCATCCAAGTCCCTATCGAAATTACTCAGATCGCCGTGATGGTGTTTGATCACCGAATAGGCAATCAGAGGGAGATAGTCCTTCCCCGACCCCTCTCTCTCCACCAGCCACGCTCCGAAGAGGGCAGAAAGGAAGCTATGGTGGTGCCGTTTCTGCCGATCTCTCCTACCCTCCAAAAGATAGCTCTGGAAGAAGGAGGTGTATTTCCCAAAGTCATGGGATCGGCCAATGTTTTTGAGGAAAACCTCATCGATGGGAAGGGAGATGAACTCCTGCTGGGTGCGGTAGAGCTGGAGACAACGCCGACCCACATCGTCCAGATGGTCTCTGAGGAGGAGAAAGGGGTCCCGATGGGAGTAAAAGGTCAAGTCTCCAGCCATACCACATTCCTCCCGTCAATGGAGTAGATCCCTTTATACCCTCTCATGGAAATTTCTTGGCAGTTCCGCTCGCAGATAAACTGTCCCACCCCCTCGATCCGTCTCATACCACTCTCCTCCACAACGAAATGGAGGGGCATCTTCTCCAGAACGAAGGAGGCAGGACAGCTAAAATCGATCTGGGGGAAGAGAGACTCAGGAATTACCGATCTGACCCCTTTGGTTCTATCCGCCTCCTCAATGGGAAACTCTCCCTTCCACTCCAGATCGGCTAGAAACTCGCTGATCCCCAGATAGAGGGGGTAGAAACTCCTCCCCTCTCTAATCCGTTGGCGGAGCTCCCTATAGAGCTCTCCGTCGCTACTCCAGAGATAGATTCGATAGATCAACTCCAGACCATCCCTGGGGAGGACCAACTCCAGAGGTGTCGGATAAGTGAGATTCTGACGCTCCAGATAGAGTTTCAGGGCTTGGGAGAATGTACCAAACCCTTCTGATTTGGTACTACGAACATAGTTGACACTCTGGATCGACTTCCTCATGGGTACCGCCACCTCCAGAGCCAACCGTACCTGGTCGGGGGAGAGCTTGTGATAGTAGGTGTCCCGTTTATAGCCTAAAATTGCCGCTAAAACCCCTATGAGAACGGTCCGGGGAGGGAAGAGATAGCTCATGGAGGAGGCGTTGGTATAGTAGGCCCGAAAATGGGCGATACTCCCCTTGAGGTCGAAGACCAGAGCCCGCTCTCCAATCATAAGATCTCCTCAATCTTCCCCTCAAAACCCCTCTCCAGCTCTCCATACCCATCGAGGGGTAGTTCTGGATCCCTTCCTATAACAATCTTTTCAATTCTATCCCCGACCCCTTTCAGTCTCTCCACCAATTTTCCCATGTCAAGGCGGTACTCCCCAAAGTCCCTGAGCCCCTCTTTCCTATCGATGGCAATGTACCGACGCATATCCCCAATAAAATACTCCCGATCCTTCCACTCTATGCGGAGGTAGAGTCGGGGAGCCTGCCCCAGTTTGGTTCGGGTATTGGTCTGGGTCTCAATGGAGCGCCAGAGGGCTCTGTCCAACTCAGCTACATCGTCAAAGGTGAGACCTGTATCCTGGGCGGCATTGCCGCTGATACGCCCGTAGAAGGCGATAAGAGCGTAGTAAATTCTCCAATCCTTTCCGATGGCACCCCCTTCACCTCCTTCCCCTTTGGTCCGTCCCGCAAAGTGGGAGGTGATGGAGGGGCTCTCGATGAGCTCTATCTTGTTGAGGCTGTAACCCCAGAGGAATTGGACAGGGCCTGTGAAGGTGATGGAACTTCCCCTCTTTTCATCTTTGATGGGGAGGGTAATTCCGAAGAGACGAGTATCGATGAAGTAACTCAACAGGTCATCTGCCGAGACCAGGTCCCATTTTTTTTCCTTTTTGATATACTCGAACAGCTCGTCAAAAGAGGGCTCTCCCTTCAACTTCTTCAACTTCTTGAGCCGATCCCGATACTCCGGTTTCAGCAGGAGCTCGGCGATAAAGGAGGCAAACCGATCTGTAGCATCGACAGTCCGTCCCTCCACTTTGGAGACAAAAATGGGCTTCCCCCGAAACTGCTCCAGATAATCCCGAACATACCGCTTGAGACGGACATCGCTCACCAGGGCCCGTTCGGTAGCCAGATCCATTCGGGGTTTGTTCTCGTTATCTGGATCACCGTTGGGATTGCACTCTTTACAATCATAGAGGTAAAGAATCTCGCTGTTGAGGTTGTAGTATTCCTGTTTCATCTCTCCTCCTTTTTATATTTGTGTGCCTGTTCAATATTCCACTTCACCCTATAGGCGTAACCTGAAAGCAGAAAATAGAGGTTCTCATGGGCTTTGAGGCTCCAGTGAGAGAGATTTCTGTCCAGTAGTTCCTTAGCCGTCGCATAGATCTTCTCCTGCTCGGGATAGAGGAGTCTCTCCTGCCACAATTTCCCATAAATTTCATTGGCCAAAATCTGAATCCGCTCCAGGGAGAGCCCCTGAAAGTTGATCTTATTGAGGATCGGTTTACTCCCGTAGCGGGCCTGTTTGGAACCAATGTCGCCAAGGAGAACTCCGAGAAGGAAGAGAGCCCCCTCCTTCTCATCAAAACCGACCTCCTCAAGGTATCTTCCCATCTCCTGGGGGAGGTGGGGGAGATTTTTCCACTCCATAGTAACTCCTTTTAGAAGACCGAGATGTCTGAGCAGTATGAGGAGCTGACCCGTCTTGAGCACATAGGTGACCAGCTCCCTTTCTCCATTCTCCGATGGAGAGACATTGTGGAAGCTCCTGTTCCTGAAATATTTTGCCCTCGCCCCGATCCAGAAATCGTGGATCAGAGAGGGACGGGAGAGGGGAATATCCTCCAAGAGTGCATCGAAGAGCTCAACAATCTTGGCAATGTCCCGCACCTTCCTCTCTCCCTTTGAATAGTGGAGGGGAATGAGCCAGTAGAGCTCCCCAAAACTCCTTATGAGAACCTCCTGCAGATGGGAGAGGTCCCCATCTCCCTCAATCTGCTCCTGGTACCTGCGGAGTCCATTGAGGAGCGTATCGATCCTCCCTGTGGGAATATCCCGCATGAGGGCGAAGATTTTGAATTGGGATTTATTGGCCTCATAAAAGAGATAGTTGAGGAAGAAGTAGTCGATCTCCCCAAACTCCCTGTACTCTTGGACCTTCTCATGGACCATGTTCTTCACGAGGTGGAATGGATTGTAACGGTCCCTCACATAGAGGGCCCAATCCCGAAGTTTTGAGCTGTCAAAGGTGAGCCCCTGGAGAAATTCGGGCACAATGAGATAATCGATAACCCCCACCCTGGCGGTGAAGTAGTTCATGAGAAACTTCTCACCGGCGAAGAGCTCCAGGTAACACTCTTTACAGAGGGCAAAATTTCCCTTCCACCGATTGGAGAGCCGTTGGGAAAAACCGACCTTGTCATTGATGAAGAATTTCATGGGCAGTCGGGCAAAGTCATCGAAATACCTCTCAACTCTCATATTGCAGAGGGAACAGACCACCTCCCCCTTTTTCATCTTCTCATCAACCACCTTCTTCTTAATAAGCTGGTCATAGAAGGGCTCTTGGACCACAGAGGTTCCATCGATGAGGACTGTCCAGAAGAGCACCTTCTCCTTCGGCCCCAACCGCTTCTTGAGATAGCTATTGAAGCTCTCCCCCCGCTCCAAACCCTTAATCTTTTCCAAATCCAGAAGTCCTTGGCGGTAGAATGACTCCTTCACCCGACCAATCCGATCCAGAAATTCCTCCACCCCTGGAAAACCTTTCAGCTCCGGAAAACCTTCCAGCTCCTTCTCAATGGAGAGCCAGATGGCATACTCCTTCCCCTTTCCACTCTTCTCATCCACCTCCCCAAGAAACCGCCTGCTCTCGGTGAAGGTGGCGAAAAATTTATTCTGTGTCCCTGTCAATTTGAGCTGAATGAAGCGGTAGGTCTCCTCCTTTCCAGGGGAATACTCCTCCTCCAGGTCAATAGAGACCTTCTCCTTCTCACTATCGAAATTGACCTTTCCAATGAGATAGGAGATCCCCTCCCTCCTCGTAGGGATCTCCGCCGCCATCTGAGCAACACTCTTCCCTTCTTTGACCCTTTTACCAACTTCTTTGACCCTTTTACCAATATGATGAATTCCTTCGATCACAGTTCTCCTTTAAGAGTTGTTTCTATCCAAACAATCCAACAAAACCTGGTCCCTATCTCCCACAATATCACTCTCCTACCATCTCCACCATACCGAAGCCGAGGGAGTTGTTGGCTCCCAATCCTGCATCGTAAATCTGAGAGAAGATACGGGGATCGCATCGGACAGAGAATGTACCGTGGACCCCTTTGATGACCCCTCTCTTGTAGCGAACAATGAGCTCCCTATACTCTCCCCTGGGCTCGATGGCAAAGTCGAAATCCTCTTCCTTGCCTGAGAGGAGAGCATACTTTTTCTCCATATTCTCCTTGAGTAGCTTGGAGAAGAGGGGATCCTCTGGAGTGAGGTAGAGCTTCTTCTTTTCAGGTGTGGTGAAAACAGAGATGGGAGAGAGAGTGCGGATAGCGAAGTTTTCCTCCCTGATGGGGCGGCGCTCCTGTATCGTTAAATTTCGGAGATGGAGGAGGTTCTTATCCAGCTTCACAGATCGGTGTTTCAAGAGGGAGAGGGCGATCTCCCTCCCCACCTCATCAACGGCAAAGGCCATCTTGATCTTGATAGGTCCCTTAAACTCGATGGATTTTTCCCGAACTCTGTACCTCTCCGAAATAATACGGGAGAATGTGAAGAGCTTGAACCGCCTCGATCCATAGGTGTAACCCTCATTGTGGAGCTTTCCTCCCAGCGGAGGGGGGAGAAGATTGTAGATGAGCCCCTGAATAGCCTCATTGTAACCCAGAGGGAGAGTAATAAACTCCCCTTTTCCTTCCATTTCGATCTCTATACGCATGACACTCTCCATATTCTGAAGTTGAAAAAATTATAACAGAAAAAGGGGACAGGAAATGACGATTAACCACAATTATAGGCCTTTTAGGGCGGATAGGGGGAGAGATTCCTCCTAGAGAAGCCTAGAGAAGCTATTTGAGTTCCAAACAAAAGAGTATCAGGGTCAAAGTGCCATCAAGCGAGGATTTCATACTTTGATGTCGTCGATCCCGTCGAAAAGGGTGTTAAAAGATAACTTCTCCTTATAATTTTCCAAAAGTATCGATGAGAGATATTCGATTTTTCGGGAGTTCTGTCAGTGTCGTCGATCTCCATGGATTTCAGGGGGATTGGAGGTTGACGACAAGT